>JBGPYM010000372.1:0-2313 GCA_041493205.1 Bacteroidota bacterium | reverse complement strand
GCGGCGAGCTGATCGAGCAGCTTGACCGTCTTCTTCAGATCGGCCGACGCCTTTGCCTTATCCGTGGAGGCGCGGAACCGTTTTATGTCGGTGCGCATCCGGGATTTCCATTGTGTGTTCCGCACTTCCCGCCGCTTGGAAGATCGCGCGCGCTTTTCCGCAGACTTGTGCTGTGCCATGGACCCTTCCTGCTCGACTCCCTGTACGAATGAAATTTTTCTGAGGACTACAATGATACGCAAATTCTCAGCCAATGTCAACGAAACCTTGCCTTTTTTTCACACTGGCCGTATATTCAACTGCGGGGCGCAATCCTGCGCACCGGCACGCACCACCAGGAGGATTCATGAAGGTCGTCGTCTGCATCAACCACGTACCGGACACTGAAACGCGCATCAAGCCGGGCCCCGACAATCTCTCGATTGACCGGACCGGGGTCAACTTCATGTTGAGCCCCTACGATGAAATCGCGGTCGAAGAGGGACTGAGAATGCGCGATAGGTTCAAGGGTGATGTCACCGTCATCAGCGTCGGTCCCGAGACGCACAAGGAGACCCTGCGGAAGGCCCTCGCGATGGGTGCGGACAAAGCCGTCCTGCTGAAGGATGATGCGGTGCGCGACTCGTTCGCCGTCGCGCATGCTCTGGCAACGGAGATTCGCCCCATGACGCCCGATGTCATCCTCACCGGCAAACAGTCGATCGATTTCGATGACGCACAGGTCGGAACGCTGATCGCGGAAATGCTCGGGCTCCCGTCGGTGGCGGTGGTGGTGAAACTCGAGGTGCAGGAGGGAGGCGCCGTGGTGTGTGAACGCGAGATCGAAGGCGGACACGAGGTCGTGGAAACCCGCCTTCCCGCCCTCTTCCTGGCGCAGAAAGGGCTGAACGAACCCCGCTACCCTTCTCTCAAAGGAATCATGGCCGCCAAGAGTAAGCTGATCGAAGAAAAACCGGCCGCGCCGGCACCGGTGCGCGTCGCGACCGTCGCGCTGCGAAAGCCCCCGGCGAAAAATCCGGGCCGCATCGTGGGGACGGATGCGGCAGCGGTCCCGGAACTCATCCGGCTGCTCCACGAAGAGGCGAAAGTCATCTGAACCGACCATCCCAACCAGACCAGACAATGAATATTCTCGTATTTGCGGAAGAACGGGGCGGCACATTCAAAAAATCCTCGCTGGAAGCGGTCCAGGCGGCATGCGGTGTCGCGCAATCGCTGGGTGCCGGAATAAGCGCGCTGGTGGTCGGCAAGGGTGTTGCAGCCATCGCACCCGAGCTCGGGCGGTACGGGGTCACGCGGGTGATTGCCGTCGATGACCCGGCGCTGGCCCGCCATTCCAATACCGCCTTTGCGAAGGCGATCGCCGCCGCCGCCCGGAAAGAGGGTGCAGGAATGATTTTCCTTTCGGCGAGCCAGATGGGAAAGGATCTCGCGCCCCGGGTGGCAGTGAAACTGGAGGCGGGCCTTGCATCGGATTGCGTGGCCCTGAGGATAGAGGGAGAGAACGTTATTGCGACGCGCCCCGTCTATGCGGGGAAAGCCCTGATCGACGTAACGATCACCACTCCGGTTAAGATCTTTACCCTCCGGCCGAATGTGTTCTCGGCGAAACCGGCAGGCGGAACGGCGGCCGTTGAGCTGCTGGCCGTCGGATTCGATCAGGCGGACTTCGGCACGGTGGTCCGCGAGGTGAAAGTCGCGACGGGCCGGCCCGACGTGACGGAGGCCGATATCATTGTCTCGGGCGGGCGCGGGTTGAAAGGTCCTGAACACTTTACGCTGATCGAGGCGCTCGCCGATACGCTGGGTGCGGGTGTGGGCGCATCACGGGCGGTTGTCGATGCGGGGTGGCGGCCGCATGACGAGCAGGTCGGGCAAACGGGGAAGACGGTTTCCCCCACGCTCTACATCGCCTGCGGAATATCCGGCGCGGTGCAGCATCTCGCCGGGATGTCGTCATCGAAGTTTATCGTCGCCATCAACAAAGACAAGGACGCGCCGATTTTTCAGGTGGCCGATTACGGCATCGTGGGCGATGTGTTCGACGTTCTGCCCGCACTCACGGAAGGATTGAAGAAAACGTTCGGGAAATAATATTGCTTTTCTCCCGCTTTTTCCCGAATCTGAAACCAGCGGGATGTTGCCATAGCAGGCGGAGAGAAACGTGGACAAAGTGTTGGTGGATATTCTGGGGCTCTCGACGAACCCCGCGAGCGGTGGCGCGTACGCGTTGATCCTTCGCGAGGTGAACGGCAACAGACGCCTGCCGATCATCATCGGTGCATCCGAAGCACAGTCGATCGCGCTGGAGAT
>JBGPYM010000136.1:0-8273 GCA_041493205.1 Bacteroidota bacterium | reverse complement strand
TCCTGTTTCAGCGACGTGCTCTGAATCTCTCCCCGGAGCGTCAGTGTGTTTCCCGCTGCCGTCCCCGTCACATCGAACACCACCGTGCGCCGATCCGGTGCGAGCTTATTCCTGGCCTCTCCAAGGAGCCCATCGGCGGCAGCCGTGCCGCGGGTGCACCCGGGGGCGAGGAGGGCGAGGGTCATGGCAGCGCCGACGATTGCTGCAACGAAAAATCGCGGGATATGAACTCGAGGCCGTCGCATCGTCCCCTACTTGATCAGCACCATGCGCTTCACGGCAGTGAATCCACCCGCCGTCATCCGGAGGAAATAGACGCCGCTGGATCGATTCCCCGCACGCCAGCTGATTCTGTACCTGCCCGCAGAGAATTGTTCATCAACAATGGTCTCGACCTCCCGGCCCAGGAGATCATACACTATTATAGTAACTCGTCCCGATGCCGGCACCTGAAATGCGATCGTGGTGGTCGGATTAAACGGGTTGGGGTAATTCTGTTCGAGCGCGTACGTGACGGGCATGACCTCTTCTTCCACCCCGGCCACCTGAACGGTCCGGAAAAGGTACACGGCCGACCAGTTGCTCGTCCCGATGGCATTGGTACCCTGGACGCGCCAGAAGTAGATAGTGAAGCTCTGGAGGCCGGTCAGCAGCCTGGTGGTATCGGCAACGCCGGTGGTATCGAGAATGGGTGATGCAAAGTCGGAACTCCTGGCGCACTGGATGCGATAACGCACGGATTGCGTGGACTCTGCTGGCCGCCACCGGAGGACGACGCTCACCGGAACGTCGGTGGTGGAATTCGCGGGGAAGTCCAGCACCGGCTTGCGCGGGTGTCCCGTGGTAAAGGAGAACGGCAGTGCATAGTTCCCTGTTCCACCGGCACCGCTGGCTCTGGCGCGCCAGAAATATCTGGATTGTCCTTCAAGCGCGCGTAAGACGCGCGTGGTATCCGTGATACCGGCGGCATCCAGATACATGCCGCCCGCAAAGCCGGAATCGATCGACACCTGCAGCTGGTACGCTGTCGCAAGCGGGATCGACCCCCAGACGACCCGGACACTCTCCGGAACGTCTGCGAAGGCATTCAGAGGCGACACTAGCACGGGCACCGGCGGCGGGCCGATGATCAGGATGCTGCTTGAATCGCTTTCGTTGTAATTCCGGTCGAGCGCGGTTACGAGATACTGGTACGCACCGGGACCCGCCGGGGGGACGGGTGGTACAAACGATCGCGATCCCTCCACCGAAAGGATGTTGTGCGGGTCGTCGAGCTCCGCTCCCGAAGGGTGGTGGTCGAACCGGTAGACCACGTAGCGTGAGGCACTGTCTCCGTCGGGCGCCGTGTTCGGGAGATCCCAGCGAAGTGTTGCGGGCAGGCCGGGCCCCTGTGCTTCATACCGGATGCCTCTCGGCATGTACGGTGGGACCGCATCTTTCCACGCCATGGACGGCAGCAGGGCCGGGAAGCGATAGTAATTCTGCTTCAGTGAATCGGCAAACGTCAGTGTGTTTGCGGGGATGTTCTGGGCGCGGAAGAAGACGCTCCCCCCCACTTTAGGATTTGCCCTGTTGAGCCTCACCTGGCCGGGAAGTTCCGATGCCGTGTACGAACCGAAGATATGGCCGGTGTACAGGTGGCGCCCGTAGGCGGCGGTTGAATCCGCCCACCAGGGCATAAGCGCGGCATAATCCTGCGGGCCGGTGATTTTCCAGTAGAGTTGCGGCGTCAGATAATCGACGGTGTGCTGATGGAGCCACGCCATCGCGTCGCCGTAAATCGTGTTATACGCGTCGAGCCCGACAATGCCGGGCGGAACGCTGTTCTTCCAGATGCCGAACGGGCTCATGCCGAACTTCACATACGGCTTGATGGCGGCGATGCTGTCTGCGGTCTGGCGCATCAGGAGGTTGACATTATCCCTTCGCCAGTCCCCCCGGTCCGCGATCCCGCGGTTGTAGAGCGCGTAGGTCGAGTCATCCTGACTCGTGACCTGCTGAGGTGGATACGGATAGAAATAATCGTCCGCATGGACGCCGTCCACGTCGTACCGTCGGACGATATCGGCCACGATCCGGGCGACATGGGTCCGGACATCGGGAATGCCGGGGTTGAGGATCTTGAGCGCCGGCGACGAGCCGGATTGCGCAAATGCAAGGATCCATTCGGGATGTGTCACGCTCACATGCGACGACGCAACCGGATAGAGCCCGACGGAGCGGACCGCGCGGTACGGATTGAACCAGGCATGGAGTTCCATTCCCCGTCGGTGGGCCTCCACAACGGCGAAATCAAGCGGATCATAGCCGGGAGATGCCCCCTGGGTGCCGGTGAGCACCTGCGACCATGGTTCGATGGAGGAGGTGTAAAGTGCATCGCATTCGGGCCGGACCTGGAACACGACGGCCGTGACTCCGGCAGCCCGCAACTGGTCGAGAAGCGCGACGAGCTGCGACTTCTGCGTGTCACCGGAAAGTCCGGGGGCCGAGGGCCAGTCCAGATTCGCGACCGTTGCAATCCAGACCCCCCGGAACTCGCGTTTGGGCGGGATCTGAGCGGTTCCCGGAAGTGCGAAACCGGCAACGCACAAGAGCACACTGAGAAAATTTACAGCAGATCGCATGAGTGGGTCACCGGAGCTGAGTCTTCCGCCGCACCGTGTATGAGACAGAAGAGGCATCTGGCCGGAACGCGCCAGATGCCTCTTCCGTGATTGTCGTCAACCGATCGGAGGCTGCGTTACTTCAGCAGCAGCATCTTCTTCGCGATGCGGTTGTTGCCTGACGTCAGCGTGTAAATGTAGGTTCCCGACGCAAGGCGTGCGCCGTCCAGCGTCGACCGGTACGTCCCCGGTGCAAGGACCTCATTCACCAGAGTCGTGATTTCCCTGCCGAGCACGTCAAACACTTTCAGAGTGACCATGCCGCTGGTGGGAACCGTGAACCGGATTTCCGTCGACGGATTGAACGGATTCGGGTAGTTCTGCATGAGCTCGAACCGCGCGGGGACGAGGTTGTCCACCGGCTCGACACTTGTCAGGGTGCGGTGGTACCTCCGGACGCCCGGTGTCGGAAGATTTGAGCCGAAGATACACACATACGCGGTGTCGCCGTTGGGGCTGAACGCGATCCCTCTCGGCCGCTCGTCGGGACTTTGCGCTGTTTTATACACCCAACTGATGTGTTCTCCGAGAACTGTGTTCGTCGTGGGGTTATAGGCGTACCATGCTCCCGTTTCGTAGGAGGTGGTAAGACCCGGCCAGCGGTTCGGCGTGTCGGTGTAGGAACCTGTGCTGGCAAACAGACGCCCGTTCGGGGCCCAGCAGAACGATTCGGAATCGAACCCCTTCAGGACGGTGTCCACGCGCGTCAGATAGCTCCCGAGAACGCCGAGATCGCTGTGGTATCTAAACGTAGCGTGGTTCGTATATCCCGCGAAATAGATGTCTTTCTCATCGGCCGACACTTCAATTGCCCGGGAGAAATTGGACCCGGTAATTCCCTTCAGGGTATCGACAGCATTCTGGAGGAACGTGAGGTCCGGATTAAAGATTTTCAGCGGTTTCCCCTGGCAGACAACGACGTTGCCGTACACGTAGCCGGTGCCCGAAACGCCCACGGCAATGGCCGAAGTCCCCGCGTCGATGATACCCTTATTCATGGCCGCGCCGGTCTGATAATTGAAGCGATAGATATTGCCGAAGTATGTCGCGATGATGTTGCCGTTCTGATCTTTCCGGAGACCGCGACCGGTATTGGGACTGATACCCGGGTGCCACACTTTGACGCCCTTCACGAACGTTGAGGCACCGCCGAGAGTATCATGGACGCTGCCGACATTTGCAAAGAAAATCGGCGAGAACGATGCTTCAGTCCCGTTGGGATTATAGACGTGCAGGGCGCGCACGCCGATCTTCCGCGAGACGATGCTGTCAAGGACAGTCGTGTCCAGGTCAGCGCAGAAATTCGGAACGGTGATCGAATCCCCCTTCAGGATGCCAAGCCTCTGTATCCAGACTCTCCCAAGGGGATCGACCGCGATGCCGTGAACATCACCCCCGAAAATCGTGTCTCCGGGAGCCAAACCGGCAGGCGGGAAAACGCCGATGTGCTGCCACGTATAGGTCTGGGCGACCGCAAATCCGGTGCCGACCAGCAGCAGTACAGCGAGCAGAGTAACGATTTGACGCATGATAGTAGCCTCCTGGCTGTTGAAATGTCGCTCCCCTGCGGGTGCAAGGGACCGATGCACCTGACATCAGATCCACAACGCGTTGTGGTGCGGGGCGGGCCTCCTTTCCGCAAGTGTTGTGATGGTTGAGTGTGGTTGCACTAGAGCTGACGTCCGTAGGTCGGTGCGCCCTGCTTGAGCGTGTTGATGCGCAGGATGCGGTTGAGCGTTCCACCGCCGCGGGAGGCGTAGAGTTCCGTGCCTTTGCCCCATGCAAAGTTGATGGGGGTGGGGCTCATAAGGCCGGGATAGAGCGCCGAGACGCCTCCGGTGGACGTCACAATCAGAATTCCTTCGGCGGCGTCGGTTCCCACATACATGTTGCCGTCGATGGAGAAGGTCACAGCGGTCACCTGCGCCGCCTGGGGCGCGTAATGAGCCGAATTATCATAGTAGACTGTGAGCGGGCCCAGGCTGTCGCTCGACACAATCGTTCCTTTCCAGACCGCCTCGATCGTCCCATCAGTGCCGCCAAGGTACAGCGCGCCGTTGAAAACGCGGACAGACCTGACGTTCGCGGTAAATGGGAACGTTTTGACGGCCCCTGCCGACGTCACGCGGCAGATCTTCGTATCATTGCCGGCGGCCCAGATGTTTCCCGCGGCGTCAAAATCGAGATCGTTCACCCTTCCGAGGCCGCCGAGGGTGGGCGTGGTCCAGAGGGCTGCGGTCCCCCCGCCTGCCGGTATCCGGTAGAGGGCATTCAACTGGCGTGCCGCGTAGAGCACTCCCCCCGGGCCAACTTTGAGTGACGACCACTTCGTCGCGCCGGGTGCGGCGGGCGAATAATCGGTCCGGACCTGGGACGGGGTGAACTTCTTGACCCCCAGCGGCGACCCGTCGCTGTTTTTGACCAGCGAGACGTATAGATTTCCCGCACTGTCGCAGTCCATGCCGTACGGATCTTCCGCCGATTTTGTATCAACGCCGAATTCCAGGACGGCGGCGTCAAGCCTGTAATAAAGTATGTTGCTGAAGAGCGTGGCGCCCATGACGGTGACACGCACCTTCACCGAATCCTTGATCATAATAGGGGAAACAAGGGTGAGCTGTGTTGCCGACGCGCTCAGGATGGTCCCCGGGGTCGCGTCGAACATCACCTGATTCTGCGTCTTGTCGGGTGAGAAATTCGTTCCGGTGATCGTGATGGTGGTGACCGCCGCCAGGGCCACCCCCGGGGGGGCGATGGAGGAGATCGTCGGCGTCGGCCGGTTCTGGTAGTTGGGATCGTACAGACTCGCCGGGGGATCCACCTTGCAGCCGACCAGTGCGCCAAGCACCAGGAGGACGCCGGTCAACAATTGCCTGAAGGGATATTTCATGGGAATGCCGTTATGTGTTCAAGGAGACGAAGTGCGCCGCGCCCGTCAGAGCGCGACCTGCAAGGTAAAGCGGTGGACGATGCCGAAAATACCGAAATCCGTATAAGCATAGTCGAAGCCGAGGCCCATCGTCTTCCCGTCCGCCTTACGCCGGAGGCCTATGCCGTAACTCCATTTATATTCGCTCTGCGGGGAAACATAGCCGACGCGCAGTGCCAGGAACTCCATCAGCTCGTACTCCACGCCGAGCCGTACGGTCTCCGCGAAGTCGCGGGGGTGTTCGGCGTCAAACGAGATCCGCAGGGCATGATCCGGCTTTTCCTGTGCGATGAAATCCATGACATTCATTGACAGGCCGATCTTGAAACTGAGCGGAAGCTGAAATCCTTCTTTCTCGTATTTCACTTCCTGGGAAAAGTTGCGCACCACCATGCCGAAATTCAGACTCTTGAACCCGGTGCGGTAGAGGATGCCGAAGTCAAATGCCCAGACCTGCGTGATATTGGGCGTCATCTCGGGATACCCTGTCGGTCCCATCGTGTTCGCGCTCGCCCCGAGTGACTGGCGGACGAACTTCACGTTGCCGCCGACGGAGAACTTGTCGTTCAGGGCGCGGGCGTAACTTGCCCCAAGCGTGAATGCGTACGGGTAGAACGCTCCCACATCGATATAACCCTGTGCATTGTCAGCGCGCACGGTACCCTGGAACGCGCCGTAATCAACGTAATGCACGAACAGCCCGATGACTCCGTAGTCGCCGCGTTCCGGGGCGAGGGCGAACGTGCCCACGTAGTGCTGGATGTCCGCAATGTACAGCAGGTTGGAGAACCGGATATCCGCAAGGTCGGCGAGCCGTGCCATCCCCGCAGGGTTGTAGAACATTGCCGCCGATCCGGACTCAATCGACGTCAGTGCTTCACCCATCCCGACGGCCCGCGCATCGGTGCCCACGCTGAGGAATTTCATCCCCGTCTGCGCGAGCTTCTGCTGGCCCTGTGCTGTCCCCGCCGTGAAAAGGACGGCAGCAATCAGGATGCAACGCACTGAGATTTTCATGGGAGCCTCGGAGTCAGAGTTAGCGTATGACGGAAAGCTTGCGGATCGCACGTTCTCCCGTCCTGGTGTTCTCAAACACCACGATGTAGATGCCGCTGACAATCACCTGGTTCGATGAGGTGATGGAGTTCCAGTACTCATCGCCGCTGCCGTTGCTGTGATCAATCTCGCTGATCAACTCGCCCAGCTCCGTGTAGATCCTGATCTTGCAGTAGCCCGGGATGTTGAAAAACGCGATCTTGTCCCTGGCATTGGAAAACCCCAGACTGGACGCAATGCTGAACGGGTTGGGGACAATCCGGATATCGTTCATTGATGCACCGGCCTGCCGCAGAAGGAACGCCGGGTCATACGACTGCGCGAAGATCCGGTTGCTTCTCAGCGCGACGCCCGCAGGTGTGCCTCCGCCTCCGGCGTTCAGGGCCGGATCGCCGACGGAGACGACATAATAGAAATAGGCCTCGCCCCGGACGGCGGTTTCATCATTGAATCCCCGTGCCGTCGGCGTGAGGGAAGCGATCTTCTCGTAATCACCGTCATACCGGCCTTTGGACCGGTAGACTTCGAACCCCTTCAGATTCGGATCAGTGACAGTGTAGAGCTCCCAGTTCAGGATGACCTTGTCGCCGCCGGAAACCACGTTCATGAACTTCGGCGGGAGGGGCGGCTGCGGGAGGGCGTACCCCGAAGTGTAATTCGCAATGGCCCGCTGAAATGTCTGGAAGAGAGAATCCCTGCCGGTAAACACAGAGTCGTTTTTGGCGACCGGACCTATCTGCCCTGCTTTGAATTTTCTCCCGACGGCAACGCTGCGATCGTGGCTTAACCCCGCGGCTCCTTCCGCCACGACAATCGTGACGCTTTGCCCCGGGGCGAGCGTGTACGGCCCGTAGCCGGCTGCAGCCGAATATCCTCCCGAAGTCCCCAGTGAGGGGTCGCCTGTCTGCACCGAAAAATTCCCATCGGGCTGGACCCTGTCCGCATGGCGCGGCGAGATGTGGCCTGTGGTCATCCACCCATACTCCACTGCCATTCTAGCTTTGTTGAACTGGTCGTTATTGGATGTGAGTACATCATCCGATCCCACATACGTCGTCGTGGAGGGCTGTGCAGGGTCATCCGAATGGTCAATGGCAGAGCGGTCCGCGTGGAGCGTCACGGTGCCGACGAACTGAGGGGCACCGAGTCGTCCAATGGTGTCTGCGGGATCGCCGTAGTTCGACACGGAGGGGGGTGTCCAGATGGGCGCGCCGATGTTGTCGTAGATGGTAAAGAAGGGTGCTTTGCCGTGCCACGCATAAAAAGCGCGAACATTCTGCCCGGGCGGATCGGGTTTCACGCCGTCCCCCCGCGAGTCATTCATCGTGTTGATCCCCCATCCGCTCGAATTCCCCACGACATACCGGGTTCCCTTGCACGGCGCATACCGGTGCTGGAAAAAGAAATAGACGCCGGTGACCGTCTGCGCGGGGAGCTCGATGGCAGGATCGGCGTTGATGTTTCCCGTGTTCGTAAACGTATATTCGGTCACGTGGTAGTTGTCGTGATACTCCTGGCTGAACTGCATGACCCTTCTCGTCATCGTGATGCCGACGGCGGTGTTCACGACGTTGACGAGCATCCGGTCGGCTTTCATGGTCGCGTCCACCCTCGTGTTGTTCAGC
>JBGPYM010000022.1:0-20813 GCA_041493205.1 Bacteroidota bacterium | reverse complement strand
GGCTGCGGACATCAGACCGGGTCGCTCGAAATAGGGAAAATAGCCGATCTCCTCATGTTCGCGATTGACGATATACGCCTCCCGGCGCTTGGCGGAAAATCAACGGCCGGCGAACTCGCAGATGCACTCGTGGATCACTTCAGCGCCGGGGCGCTGATGGATGTAATGGTCGATGGCGTCTTCCGTGTCCGCAACGGGCAGCCGGCACGGATCGATGTGCATGAATTGCGCCGGATGAGCCGGTCCGTTCAGGAGAAATTGCACGCCCTCCCGGGAGACCCGGCGGCAGCGCCTTCCGACAGAGTGGCCACGATCATTCCTCTCGCCCATGAGCGGTACCTCCACGGTGAAGAGGAGGCATCCGTACCGGGGCAGATCCAGCCCGCAGGACATGCAAATCTCGAAGCCCCGGCGGCGCCTCCCCAGGAAGAACGTCCTGCAAAGCTTCCGGAGCTCTCCCGGACCGTTAAAAAAGTGTTCGGGGAGGACGACTATTAAAGAGAAGAGAGAACAGAGAAGAATGAAGGTTGTCCTGACAGGCATCCTCCTTTTCTGTGCGGGAGTCGCGGCGAACGCGCAGGGGTCGGCAGGTTCTTCCGCAAAGCTTGAGCCCCGGTATCTCATCGACATACCCATTGCAGGGATGGTCGACCGGGGAAGCTTCGCAGTGGACATCGACTTCTATCAGTCAGGCGGGGTCCTCGCGGGCTTCACTGTGGGCGTGCTCGACCGACTGAGCCTGGGCCTGTCGTACGGAGGATCAAAGCTCATCGGGGGAGAGCCGCCGGTGATGAATGATCTGCCCGGTGTGAACGTGAAAATCCGGCTGCTCGAGGAGGGCTTTCTCTTCCCTGCCCTCGCCCTGGGATTCGATTCCCAGGGAAAGGACGGCTACATCAAAAGTCTGAATCGCTATGCGATAAAATCGCCCGGGTTCTATGCGGTCATCAGCAAAAACTACGCGACCCTCGGCTTTCTGAGCCTGCATTGCGGTGTGAACTACTCTCTCGAACGGGCGGACGGCGACAGAGATCCGAACGTGTTTGCAGGGATCGAGAAGACCATCGGGCCGGTGGTTTCCCTGATGGCGGAATACAATCTTGGATTGAACGACAATGACGGCAATGCGATCGGGCGCGGGAAGGGGTATCTCAATGCGGCCCTCAAGATTTCACTCGGCGGCGGCGTGACCCTCGGGGTGAATTTTAAGGACCTTGCCCGGAACGCCGAAGACGTTGATGTCGCCAACCGCACGGTCCGGATCGAGTTTTCGAGGCCATTTTGACGATGTCCCTTCCGGGGGGAGGGATGTTCTGATAAATGAACGGTCTGCCGCCCTCTGTCCACAAATCTGCACACTTTGCACCGGCAAGCTCCTCCGGCATAACGATTTAGGGGCCTTTTGCTGGCACCGTAGTTGTACCTCATTCAGATACGCATGCCTGCCTGAAAAATCTTTCTGAGAGGACTGTCATGGTAAAACAGGGGTTTGGCATTCTGGCCATCGTCGGAGGTGCAACGCTCCTCCTTTCCCTGTCCGGGTGCTACACGCAGCTCGGCTCATTCCGCGATCCGCACGAACCGGGATACTCATCGGACAACTATCAGGACTCCGACGTTGTGGCTGATTCGGTAAGTGAAGATGAATATGCAGAGGCCCGCCAGAGGTTTTATGACGAGTCGTATGGCACCTCGATCGGCATAGGGTACGATTATACCTGGGATTCTCCGATGTACGGGCACGGCTACCGGTGGTCCGGCTTCGGCTACCCGTGGTACTACGATCCGTTCTTCCCGTGGTACGCGGGGATCGCACCGTGGTATGCCTACCCGGGCCATTATTTCCGGGGAGGAGGAGGATACCTTGCCGGACGGGCGTCTATGCCGAACACGACACGAAGGATTGGTACCAACCGGACGTACGGAACGACGCGTGGAGGCGCTGACAATAGCCGGACGGTACCGGCCTATGTCCCGCTCCCGGTAGGAGCGCGTTCGGACAAGACCGGCACGACGGCTGGCACGCCTGTACCGACCCGGGGACAGGCAGGTGTGAACACGGGTCGGCGTGGTGCGTCAGGCGAGCGGCGCGCGCCTCCTACTGCTGTCCCGCCGGCAGATAAATCAGGAACGACACAGGGCGGCTCACGTCCGAAGCCGGAAACGCCGCCCCCCGCCCCGGCCCCCGACGCGGGCCGGAGATCATCCGGCGAGAGCAGAACCACGGAACGTCCAGCATACACGCCACCGCCGTCTCCTCCTCCTGCACCGCCTCCTTCAAACCAGCCGGCGCCTTCAGGAGGGAATCGTGGAGGTGAAAACCGCGGCGGGAACGAAGGTTCAGGCTCGCGGGGCGGCAACAGGAGGTAAGCGCAGCGGGACGCACTGCGTTTGAACAGCATCGAAAACGGAACGACCATGAAACGTTCAATAGTGTTGGCAGTAGTTGTCGTGGCGCTTGCCGCCACGGGGGCGAACGCCCAGTTTCCCGAGGATGCACTGCGGTTCGCGACGCCCGGGCTTGGTGTCGGCGCCCGCGCGATAGGGATGGGCGGCGCCTATACAGGGATCGCATCGGACTACAGCGCGCTGTTCTGGAATCCTGCGGGCCTTGCGCAGGCGGAGTATGGCGAGTTCTCGGCCGGCCTCTCGTATAACGCCAACCGGAACACCAGCACATTTTTCTCGAGCCAGCAGGATTACAACTCCAACGCGACCAACCTGAACACCCTGGGCATTGTCCACCCGCTGCCGGTACGGAGGGGAAGCGCAGTCCTTGCCTTCGGGTTCCATCGGCAGAGCTCGTTTGCGAGCGGCGTGTCCTTCTCGGGGTTTAACGCAAACAGCTCGATCCTGCAGACCTTTGCGCCCGATGGTTCGTTCTATCCGTCCGACCTCGCAAACAACATTGCGTACCAGCTCTATCTCGCCAATCTGGACTCGGTCACGGGAAGATTCGTCAGCCCCATCAAGGACCGGTTGACGCAGAGCGGCAAGGTTGTAGAAGGAGGCGGGCTCAATAACTGGTCGATCGGCGGTGCCTTCGATGTGGCGAAGAACTTCTCCGCGGGGCTCACGCTGACCTACCTGTCGGGATCGTACCGGTATGACAGGAACTACACGGAGGCCGACAACCGGAACGTCTATACAGCGTTTCCCTTCGACTTCGCATCGCTGACGCTCGACGATTTCGTCGAAAGCGACATCGCCGGATGGACGGCAAAATTCGGTCTGATGTACCGCGAGCCAAGCCGGTTCCGTGTCGGCGTGACGGTGAAGGGGCCCACGCAGTTTACGATTCGAGAGACGTTCGGGACGACGGCACAGAGCAGGTTTGACAACGGGGACATTCAGCCCAGCGGCTCTCCGCTGACGATCAATTCCTCCAATCAATATGACGTCCTCACGCCGTGGGTGTTCGGCGCGGGTGCCTCGGTCATTTTCGGCGACCTGGTCCTCTCCGGCGACGTGGAGTATACCGACTGGACGGAGCTGGAGTTCAAAAATGCGAACCAAGATGTCATGGCAAACAACCGTGACATCAAGACCATCTTCCGGCCCACTGCAAACCTGCGGGGCGGTGCGGAATATGATATCCACGGCATCGGTCTCAGGCTCCGCGGAGGATTCGTGTACAATAAATCTCCCTATGTGGGCGACCCCACCTCGTTTGACCAGAAATTCATCACGGGGGGTGTCGGCATCCTCGTCGGCGAATCCACGATGATTGACGTTGCCTACGCGCACGGCTGGTGGGACACGTTTGTGTACAATTACAATTCAACGTCGCGCGTCAACGAGCGCCTTGGAGCGAATACGTTCATGATGACGCTGACGCACCGGTTCTGATCCGCTCGGTTGCGTAAGAGGAGGTCAAGTGATATATTGAAGTCCATCGTCCGATGGACTTCAGTATTTCATGACCAGACGTTCACGCCTCCTTGCCGGCGCCGCAGCGGTGCTTGTTGTTCTCCTCGCCGCAGGCGCCCTCTTTTTCCGCTATCAGATACGTAAGTCCTTCCCCGTCACCTCCGGCTCTCTGCGCGTCAGCGGGTTGCAGCACACCGTTACCGTCATACGCGACGGGTACGGTGTCCCTTCGATTGAGGCCCAGAACGAGCACGACCTCATGGTTGCAACAGGCTTCGTTCATGCGCAGGACAGGCTGTGGCAGATGGACCTGGAGCGCCGTGCGGGTGAGGGGCGGCTTTCGGAGCTCTTTGGCGCGGCCACACTCCCTTTCGACAAAATGTTCCGGATCGTGGGAATCCGGCGGAGCGCAGAAGCGATTGCCGGCGCCATCGATGCCGCGTCGCTGGAGCGATTGCAGTGGTATGCGGACGGTGTGAACGCCTTCATCGCGGGGGCGCATGGCCGGCTTCCGGCGGAATTCGATCTCCTGAACTACCAGCCGGAGCCGTGGACGCCGCTGCACAGCATCGTGATCGGGCGTTTGATGGCCTGGGAGCTCAATCTCTCCTGGTGGACCGACGTCACCTACGGGATGATCGCCGAGCGGGTGGGCCTTATGGCGGCGCTGGAGATCATGCCGGGTTTCCCGGCGGAAGTTCCGCCCACGGTGCCGGCCGCGGACTGGCGCTCGTACGCGTCGCTCGGCCGGGACTACATGCACGCCGCGCGCGATTTCGGCGCCGCGTTTGCGTCTGCCTCGATCAGCGGCGGGAGCAATGCATGGGTGATCGCCCCGTCCCGCTCCGCAACCGGTGCGGTCCTGCTTGCCAATGACACCCATCTCCGCCTTGAGTCTCCTTCGCGCTGGTATGAGATGCAGATGCTTGCGCCGGGGATCAACGTGCGCGGCATGTCTCTCGCCGGCGTTCCCGCGGTGGTTGCGGGACGGAATGCGCGGATTGCGTGGGGCATCACAAACGTCATGGCCGATGATGCGGACTTTTACGCCGAATGGCTGGATTCCCTTTCCGGAACGACCTACCTCTACGATGGACACTGGCGGCCGGTCCGCACGATCAACGAAGAAATCAGCGTCCGGGGGGACTCTGTCCGGCCGCTCACCATCCGTCTTACGCATCATGGGCCGCTGATTTCGGACGTCGTGACGCCTGCACACCATGCACGCCCGGCGTACGCGGTCAGCATGCGCTGGACCGGCAACGAGATCGATGACCAGTTCGGGGCATTTCTGCGGATCGACCGGGCGCAGAACTGGAAAGAGTTCGTCGCCGGTGTCCGGGAATTCGCGGTGCCGGGGCAGAATTTTGTTTACGGCGATTCCGGCGGCACCATCGGCTACTGGTGCGGCGCAAAAATTCCGATCCGGTCCGGCCGGAGCTCTCTCCTGCCCCTTCCCGGCTGGGACCCCGCTGTCGAATGGCGGGGGTTCGTTCCGTTCGCGAAACTTCCGCACCGGCTCAATCCACCGGAGGGGTTCATCGCGACGGCCAACAACAAGATCGTGGACAACACGTATCCGTACCACATCTCCGATCTGTGGGAACCGGCGTCGCGCATCCAGCGTTTGAACGCAGTCCTCGGCAGAAAGGAAGACGTGTTTTCAATGCAGGACTTCGAATGGCTGCAGAACGACACGTACTCGTACTATGCCCGCGAGCTTGTGCCGTACATCATGCACGCATGCGGCGACAGCGCGGCGGCGTTCCCCGGCGGCGAACGGGTCTACGAATATTTCCGGAACTGGAACTTTCAGTTCAGCCGCGACGACCTTGCGACGACCATCTTCCAGGTGTTCCTGATCCGTCTCTTCCACAACACTTTTGGCGACGAAATGGGGGAGGATTTGCTGCATGACTGGATGACGCTTTCCAATATCCCCCTCCGCGTAATGGCACAATTGGTCCGGGAGGGTACGTCATCATGGTTCGATGACATTGCGTCGCCGGGTACGGAGACGCGTGACGATATCATTCGGAAGAGCCTGCGCGAGGCGGTGGGCGAACTGGACCGGCGGCTGGGGAGTGACAACAGGATGTGGCGCTGGGGAGATCTGCACACCGTGGAGTTGCGGCATCCCTTCGGCCGGAGAAAGCCGCTCGACCGGATTTTCAACATCGGACCATTTCCGGCGGGCGGGGGGCCAACGGCGCTCATGAGCTGCGAATACAGTCTGAATGAGCCGTTTGGAGTGACCGTCGGACCTTCGTTCCGTCAGATCTTCGACCTTGCGGGAGACGGGGCGATCCGGTCCGTTCTCCCCTCGGGCCAGTCGGGACAGGCATTTCACCGCCACTATGATGACCAGACCCGTCTGTGGCTTAACGGCGGATACCGGGTCTCCAGCTTCACGACCCGCGCGTTGGACGGCGCGGAACGGCTGCTCCTGGAGCCCGGGCAATGAGCGCCGCACCTTCACCGGCACTTTCCGACCGCCTGCGCAGTGCAACGTCGATAGTAGCGTTCACGGGAGCGGGGATATCCGCGGAGAGCGGTGTACCGACCTTCCGGGGTCCGGAGGGCATCTGGGCGAAATTCAAGCCAGAGGAACTCGCCAGCATGGATGCATTCATCAGAAATCCCGCTCTCGTGTGGGAATGGTACGCCCACAGGAAGAAGATAATCGCCGGCATCAGGCCGAATCCGGGGCATGACGCGCTCGCGCGCATGGAGGAGATCATACCTCACTGTGCAGTCATCACGCAGAATATTGACAATCTCCACCGGCGGGCAGGGAGCAGGACAGTGTACGAGCTGCACGGGAACATCGAACGCAATTATTGCATGAAATGCGGAACGGCCTACGGGAACGACGTCGTGCTGGGCAAGCCCGGCGTACCGGAGTGCGAACAGTGCGGCGGGCTCATTCGTCCGGATGTCGTCTGGTTTGGCGAGATGCTGCCCGAAGAGGAATGGGATGCGTCCATCCGCGCGGCGGAAGGCGCGGACATCTTCCTCTCGATCGGCACGTCGGCACTGGTATATCCCGCAGCGTCGATCCCCCGCGTGGCAAAGCAATCCGGTGCATATCTGGTCGAGATCAACCCCGAGCCGACCCCGCTCACACCGCTGGTGGATGAGTTTCTCCAGGGGCCATCGGGAACGATCCTGCCTCTGCTTTGTGATGAGCTTGTCCGCGTGCGCGGGGTATCCACAACGGGGAAGCAGCCATGACCGAACGGGAGGGCAAAACACGGATTATCTGCACGCTGGGACCGGCTTCCAGCACCGTTGAGACAATCGCGGACCTCCTCCGTGCAGGCATGGATGTCGCCAGATTGAATTTTTCCCATGGGACACGCGAGGATCACGCGCTGGCGGTGAAGAATGTCCGCGAAGCGGTACGGCGTACCGGCATCGAAACTGCGATCCTGCAGGATCTCCAGGGGCCTAAAATACGGATCGGCGCCCTCCGCACCCCTTCCATAGAGCTGAAGCCTGGGGAACAGCTCATCATCACCACCGAACCGGTGGAAGGCGGTCCGGGACGCGTGTCGACGACCTACACGGGATTGCCGGGGGACGTTCACCCCGGAGCGGATCTGCTGCTGGACGACGGGAAGCTGCGCCTCCGCGTGCGGGAGGTGAAGGGATCCGATGTGATCTGCGAAGTAGTTGTGGGCGGCACGCTGTCCGCGCACAAGGGGATTAATCTGCCGGGAGTTGCGGTGAGCGCACCGTCGTTCACGGAAAAGGACCTGGCGGATCTGGCGTTCGGTTTTGAACAGGACATTGATTTTGTCGCGCTCTCGTTCGTCCGGACAGCCGACGATGTGCGGCAGCTTCGCGCGGCCATGACAGCGCGGCAACCCCAGGGGGCGCGCGTGCCGGTGATCGCGAAGATCGAGAAACCACAGGCAATTGCGAATATCGACGAGATCATCGCCGAGTCGGACGGAATCATGGTTGCCCGGGGTGATCTGGGCGTCGAGCTTCCGCCGGAAGACGTGCCCGTCCTTCAAAAAATGATCATACGGCGCTGCAATAATGCGGGGAAACCGGTGATCGTGGCGACGCAGATGCTCGAGTCCATGGTGACCAACCCGACACCCACACGGGCGGAAGCCAGTGATGTCGCCAACGCGGTCATGGACGGAGGGGACGCGGTGATGCTCAGCGGGGAGACCTCGGTGGGGAAGTATCCCCTGGAGGCGGTCCGCATCATGGAGAGGATCATCCGCAAGGTGGAATCCGAACGGCTCTCCCCCTCGACGCTGAGCACGGACCACCGGTCGGTCGTCGCTGACCGGCATGAGGCGCTGGGACGGTCGGCCTGCGTGCTCGCGGACCAGATGCGGGCTGCGGCAATTGTCACCGTGACAAATTCAGGCCAGACTGCGCGCGTCCTCGCGCGCTACAGGCCCGACCCGCAGATCATCGCAATTACTGACAGCCCGAAAACGCTCCGGATGCTCAACATCTATTGGGGGGTGCGCGGGATGCTGATGGACCATCTCGATGAGGACTCCGATCGCGCGCTCGCAAAGGTTCAGGAACGGCTCATTGCCTCCGGGTTGGTGCACCGGGGAGAATATATCGTCCTGCTCGCAGGTCAGCCCTTCTTCGCGCGCGGATCGACAAACTTCATCAAGGTGGAAAAGATCGGGTAAGGGTCCGGCGGAATGGTGCAGGAGGGAGGGGCGAAAGGGGGACGCGGGGTGCGGGGGAGTCAGTGCTTGACGGCGGCCTCCTGTATTTCGAAGAGCCGGTCGAGCATCGATATCTTGAGAAGTCCGGTGACTTTCTTGTGCACATGCAACAACCGGACCTTGCCACCGTGTTCCTTCATTTTCCGCTCTGCGATGAGCAGGGCGCTCAAACCGCTGCTGTCGCAGAAATCCACCTCGGCAAGATCGACGACAAGCGTTTCGACCTTCGGAGTGCAGATCAGAAGAAACTCTCCCTTCAGTTCAGGAGCGATCGAAGAATCGAGCTTCTTCTCCTTGAGTTTCAGGGTTGTGGAAGTGCTGTTGTGCGTCACGTCGAACTTCATACGCCCTCTCCGGCAAAAAACATCTGGAGGCATTGCACGAGACGCCCGTATGCGTCCCCCTTCTGTGACGACGGATCCAGGCGCACCTGAAAATTGAAGAAGGTGTCGGCATGCGGTCCGGATCGCCCAACGCGCACTCGCGCGTTGCTTTCCCTACAAATATAGGCGGACGGAAGCATGAAGTCAAGATTGAGATCGACAGCGATGTCATACTGCCGGGCATGAACGCGGTCGAGGACGACCTGGCGGGGAATATACAGGAATGACGTCTCGTCCGGAGCAATCGTGATCACACGGCTGCGGGGGAGAAGCCGCTCGATCTTCTCGCGCAGTGCAGGGGTGAGCACCGTGAGGTTCTCGGGGGGGAAGTGCTTCCGGAAGAGGGAGAGGACGTTTGTGTGGTCGCCAGCCTCCTCCGCGGACAGAGGCATGATGACCAGCGCCGTCCCTGCGGAGGGGAGGAGGTGCGTGAACGATTGCACCCGTTCGTGCAGTTTCCGGAACCGAAACTTCGCGATGCGCATGCCAAGGGAGCGGCGGAGCGGTTCGAGCATCAGGGCCTCATTTCAGCATACGCAGGAGATCCGCCTCGTCGATGACCTTCACGCCGAGGGAACGGGCCTTTGCGAGTTTGGAGCCGGCCGCATCGCCGGCAAGCACGTAGCTGGTGTTCTTGCTTACGGACGATGATACCGTTCCCCCATGCTCCTCGATCAACGCAGTGGCTTCCTCGCGCGTCCGGCCCGGCAGCGTACCGGTCAGGACAAACGATTTTCCCTTGAGGGCCTTTCCCCTGCGTGCAACCGCGGCGGACATCGTGCACCCCGCGTTGGTGAGCCGGCGGACAGTGTCGCGGTTGTGCTTATCCGCGAAGAAGTGCACAATGCTTTCTGCAATCGTGGGACCGACCTGCGACGTTGACCGGAGCTCTTCCTCGGTCGCATCCTGCAACGCGCCGATCGAAGGGAAGCTGGCCGCAAGGACCTTTGCAACGCCTGCACCCACATGCCTGATGCCGAGCCCGAAGAGGACCCGGTGGAACGGCTGCTTCTTGCTCGCCTCGATCGCGTCGAGGAGATTCTGCGTGCTCTTTTCCCCCCATCGTTCGAGGGCAACCAGCTGTTTCTTCCTGTCGCGGAGCGCATACAGGTCGGCAATGTTCTTCGCGAGCCCCAGGCTGACCAGTTGCTCAACCGCCGCTTCCCCGAGCCCCTCGATATCCATCGCCCCCCGGGAGGCAAAATGTTCGATCCGGCCCCTCACCTGGGCGGGGCATTCCGAGTTTTCACAAAAATAGTTTGCCTCGTCGTCGGAGCGGTAAATGCGTTCACCGCACGCCGGGCAGGTTTTCGGCATCACAAACGGGGCGGTCCCCCTGGGCCGTTTCGCCGCGACGATGCCGCTGATTTTCGGAATGACGTCGCCCCCCTTTTCCACGATGACGGTGTCACCCACCCGGAGGTCGAGGGAGGTAATGTAATCGATATTGTGCAGGGTTGCGCGCGCAACGGTCGTTCCCCCGACGAAGACCGGTTCCAGTTCAGCCACGGGTGTCACCGTGCCGACGCGGCCCACCTGAATGAGGATACCGTTCAGGCGGGTTTCGGCCTTCCGTGATGCGAACTTGAACGCGACAGCCCACCGCGGGCTCTTTGCGATGGTGCCCAACCGGTCCTGTTGCGCAAGGCTGTCAACCTTGATGACAACTCCGTCGATATCGTACGGCAGCGTGTCGCGCCGCTGCTCCCAGCGCTTCCAGAATGCGATGACCTCATCGATCGTCGTGCAGGTGCGTGTATGTTCATTGACGGGAAAACCGAGCCTGCGGAGAATCCCGAGGTTGGCCGCATGGGAGGTGCGCCCCTTGCCGGCGGACGACAGGTAATACGCGTACATTCTGACCGGGCGGGCTGCAACCACCTTCGGGTCCTGCATCTTCAGCGTGCCCGCGGTGGCATTGCGGGGGTTGATGAAGGTTTTCTCCCCGCCCGAAGCCCGCTGCGCGTTCATGGCATCAAAATCCTTTCTGTGCATGAACGCCTCTCCGCGGACCTCGAAATCCAGAAGCCCCTTTTCGCGCGCTCGCACCTGGAGCGGGAGTGAACGGACCGTGCGCAGGTTATTCGTGATGTCGTCTCCCTGCGTGCCGTCGCCCCGCGTGGCTCCCCGGACCAGCACGCCGTCCCGGTAGGTGAGGGCAATTGCGACGCCGTCAAACTTGAGCTCGGCAACGTATGCCGGCTCATCCCCCACCTCGAGGAGCTCCCGAACCCGCCGGTCGAAATCACGGATTTCCTCTTCGGAGTAGGTGTTCGCAAGGCTGAGCATCGGCGGATCGTGGACCACCGCGCCGAACTCCTTCGTAGGCTGGCCCCCGACGCGCTGCGTGGGGGAGTCGGGTGTTCGCAATGCCGGGTACCGTGTCTCGAGATCCTGCAGCTCCCGCATGAGCCGGTCATACTTCTCGTCGGCGATGGACGGCTCCGCCAGCACGTAATACCGGTAATCATGATCGTGCAGTTCCTTGCGAAGATGTTCGGCGCGGCGAGCAGTTTTTGGGGGTGGGGCGGGCATCGCTACTGTCCGGTGAGGTGTTGCCGTGTGATGGGGAGATTGTGCACGACGCTGCCACGCCTGCCGAGCGCACCAAGAGGCTTCTTGTTCAGCGTAAACTGGATTCCTCCGGCGTTGCCGAGCGTCAGCATGAAGCGATCACGCGCCCGCCAGGATGCCCTGTTGCCCGGCCGGAAGAGATATTCGCGCGGCGGGAGGCTGTCGATTGCAACGGCGGCCCAGACCGTGTCCGTGACCGCTGCGAAGAGCGTGAGACTGTCGATAGGAGGCGCGCTGTGCTGGAGAATCTGTGCAGGTGGGGGCGCGTTGCGCCGTTCATGTTCCTTGACGACGCTCTGAAAGGGAATTTCCGGAGCGGGGGGGGCCGCCTGGGGGGTGATCATGTTCGCGATGAGAATCAGGACGAGGACGACAAGGACAACGCCCCCTGCAATTGTTGCATTGCGCGGCGTCAGCAGCTGGTGGGATTCCCACGCGGCGGCCGCACCTGCCGCCGGTGTCCGGGAAGGTCGCGGAAGATCGGCCGGGGGTTGTTCCGCCGCACCGCGGGCAATGGCTTCGTCAAATCGGCGCATGGTGGCAGCCGGATCAAGGCCAACCGCAGATGCGTATTCGCGGATGAATGCGCGGACGTACGCCTGCGGGAGAATTGAGATTTTTCCCTGTTCAATCGCCTCGAGAAGTTTGACGTTGATCAGCGTCGCGTCGGCAATGTCGGCGAGGGACATCTTCTTTCCCTCGCGGGCGTGGCGCAGTTCTGCGAAGAAGGTTTTCATGCCACCGGCTCCTTCTCCGGCGCCGCCGTCCGCTCATCGAGCACCTCCCGGACCTTGCGCGCGAGCATTTCAAGCAGGAACGGCTTCTGCATGAAGCCGTTGACCTGGGTTGAGAAACTCGAGGTTTCAACGCCTTCGCGTCCATAGCCGGTGACGATGAGAATGCGCGCGCGGGGGTTGATGGTGCGAAGCACTTCAAATGCCTGCTTCCCGCCCATCACGGGCATGTTGATGTCGAGGAGAATCAGGTCGATCATCGCCTGGCGCGTGCGGTAGAGGTCCACGCCGGATTTACCGTCATGCTCGACGAAGACGGTGTAGCCGAGTCCGGCAAGCATGTCACGCGCAATCTCACACACGCTCAGTTCATCGTCGATGATAAGGATGTTTTCCTTCCCGTGCGGCAGGCGTTGTCGTCGCTGACGGGCCGCAAGCGGCGCGTGCCCCATGGAACGGGGGAAGTACACGGAAAACGTGGTCCCGCGGTTGACCTCGCTCTCCAGGTTGATGAACCCCCCATGGCTCTGGACAACGCCGTAGACGACGGAGAGCCCGAGCCCGGTACCGGATTCCTTGGTCGTAAAGAAAGGCTCGAAGACCCGGTTCTGGATGTCCCGGTCGATGCCGCCCCCGGTATCAGCCACCTGAATCAGCACGAACGGGCCCGGCTTAATCGAGGAAAACTGGCTGGTGGTGTGCGCATCGGCAATCGTGACGTTCGTCGTAATGGTCAGCTTCCCTCCCTGGGGCATGGCGTCGCGCGCATTGAGGAAGAGATTGAGCAGAGCCTGCTGGATCTGGCCGTCGTCTCCGTCCACCGCCGCGACATCCGTGCAGAGGGTGGTCACAACTTCGATTTCCTTGGTGACACTTCGCTGAAAGAGATGGAGCGTTTCCTCGATCAGGGTGTTGATATTGACCGGTTTAACGATGGTTTCGGTCTTGCGGGCGAATGTCAGGAGCTGACGCGTCAGGGAAGAGCCGCGTCGCGCGGACGACTCGATGATTTCAACGTACTTGTAGAGTTTGGATTTTTCCGTCAGGCGCCGGCGCATGATCGAGGCGGAGCCAAGGACGGCGGCAAGGATGTTGTTGAAGTCATGGGCGATTCCGCCGGCCAGGTTGCCGATGCTGTCGATTTTCTGCGCATGGAGGAGCGCCCCCTCCATTTTTTTCCGCTCCGAGATGTCCCGCGCAACCATGCGCGCGTTCACGGTCTCCCCCTTCTCATCGAAGACCAGGGAGGAGCTGAGCGCGACGGTCAGCGGCAGCCCGTCGTGCTTCAGCAGCTGTTCTTCCAGATCGCGCAGGCCGCGTCCTTCGGTGAACATCTCTTCGACGCGCTTCCGCACCTCGTCGCGCCGTGTCTCGACGAAAAATTCCTCAAAACGTCTGCCGATGATGTCCGTTTTCGGCCTTCCCATGATCGCAGCCCCGGTCGTGTTGCAGTCGACGACGAGGTGCTGCCGGCTCACGCTTAGATAAATGTCAGGCGCATTCTCGAAGAGATCGATGTACTGTTCTTCGGATTCCTTCAGGCGGTCGAAAAGCCTTGCATTGTTGAGCGCAACGCTGATCTGGTTTCCGAACGCCTCAACAAGCTCCGCCTGTTTTTCCGTGAACATCTCATAGCCCCGACCCGCCACAATCAGGGCGCCCGCGACGGTATCCTTGACTTTCAGGGGGACCGACGCCCAGACCTGGATGCCCATCTCCTTGAACGCGGGGTCAATCCGACCAAGGCGCTCGTGCGTGCGCTCGCGTTGGATTCTCGGCTGCTGAAGCCAGAGGGCAGGGGCTTTCGACGAGGCGTCATTCGCGGGGAGAAATCCGTTCTGTGTTCCCTTCGAACACTTCTGTACCAGCGTGTCCCCTTCCAGCATGTAAATCCAGCCGTAGTCGGTTCCCAGAAGCTCGGTAATCCTGTCCAGGGCGGTCTGAAGGACGACGTCCAGCTCGACCACCCGGTTCACCGCCTCGGCGATGGTGTTCATGGCAAGGAGCTGACGGCGCTGCTCATCCAGCTGACGGCTGTAACGAAGGGAAAAATAGACGTTGGTGAACCCGATCGTGCCGACGGTCAAAATGCTGATGAAATCCATCAACCGGGGGGACTGGCCTGTCGCCACCATGGCGCTGATGATGGTTGCCATGGAGACAATAACAGCGGTTGAAGCGACAATCTGAGCCTGTTCTACAGGCCCCAGATTCTGCAGGAACTGCCGGAAGAGCGAAACGGGGTTTCTCATCAACGATTAATGTACAAAAGGAGGCCTCGACATTCAATGAACCGGGAGGAAGGGAGATAGGTAAAAGGCCGGAAAAAGAGCAGTCCCGCCGGGGGATGACGGGACTGCGGGGTGTGACGCGCGTCGGGGCGCGGTGTTACATGACCGGTTTCTTCGGCAGTACGGCTTCCTTGCATGCCTTGGCAACGCGGAACTTGACCACGGTCTTTGCCGGGATCGAAATCGCCTCACCGGTCTTGGGATTCCGCCCCATGCGGGCCTTGCGATTCACAAGCACGAGTTTGCCTATCCCGGGAAGCGTGAACGAATTTTTCGCTTCCTTGTAGGCAAGCCCGGCAAGTTCTTCGAAAAACGACGCGGCAACCTTCTTCTTCAAGTCGAATTTCTTCGCAAAGTGTGCGATGGTAGCGGTCTTGGACATTGCTTTAGCCATTGAGCCTCCTTACACAATTAGTGAGTGAATTCCAATCCTCGCCCCAGCATAAAATCAGGCTGATTTTCAAGGGGAAGATAGAATAATGAGAATAAAGTTCAAATCAATAAACGAAAAAAAGGCCAATAAACACAAGGAAAAATCATTGCCTTACAGAATTAACCAGAAGTCGAATGCCGTCTGAATGCCGCAAACCATTGATATCTATAACGTTAAAGCTCGGCTGGCTCTATCCTCTCGACATCCCCATCCGATGTCAGGACTTCGATCGGACAGGGGGGGAGTGATGAAACAAAAGCCCTGCCATAGCTTTTGCGGAGAATCCGTGCATCGAGGACGGTGACGACTCCCGTGTCGGTTTTCGACCTGAGAAGCCGCCCCGCTCCCTGCTTGAATTTTAGCACCGCTTCCGGAAGCGTATACTCGATGAACGAATTGCCCCCGCGCTGCGCGATGGCCTCCAGCCGGGCTTCGATCAACGGGTGGTTAGGAACTGAGAACGGAAGTCTGGTGATAATCACGTGCTCGAGAGATTCGCCGGGCACATCGACGCCCATCCAGAAGCTCTCGAGTCCGAAAAGAACAGAATGAATGTCGCGCTTGAACTGTTCAAGGAGTTCATGCCGCTGCCCGTCGATCCCCTGCACGATCAGCTGGAGTCCCCGTTCCGCGAACGACCCGGCCAGCGCGGCAGCAGTTGACCGCATCATCGTCTCATTTGTGAAGAGCACGAGGGCTTTCCCGTGGGTTCTGTCGACGCTTCGCATGATCCACGCGGAGAGGTCCTGTGCATAACCGTCTGTATCCGGTTCCGCGATATCGCGTGCAAGACAGAGGGTCATCTGCTTCGCATGGTCGAACGGTGACCCGAGAATGAGCGACTCGGCGGCGACCGCACCCATGCGCTTGCAGAAATAGTTGAGCGACCCGTTGACAGACAGAGTGGCACTTGTCATGATCACGGAGGTATCATTCCGGAACAGCCGGGGGCCAAGCACCCCTCCCACATCCGAGGGGGCGGCACAGAGGGTGACATTCCCCGAAGGAGGAGCCTCCACCCAGTACGTAAACTCACCGTCTGTCTGCTCCAGAAACGACTCGACGCCAGTGCGGACCTCCTGAAGAGAGCGCCGCGCGGAAGCGATTTCCTGCTTACGGAACATGTCGTCGGTTTCATCCTCGATGTCGTGGACATATGATTCCAGCGCACCAAGGGGATCGTCCAGTGCATTCACGACGAATCGCGGGTTCCGGATGCGGACCTCGGGCCGCGGGGCGTAGGAGCCGACCGGCGCCGCCGCCATCGAATGCGCCGCGCGGCCGACAGTGGAGAAGAATTCATTGACCACCTCCTCCGCCTTTCCGGCAAGAGCTGCGGGTTTTTTCCGGCGCCCGGCCAGAATTCCCTTTCTGGTCGATGGATTGAATATCCGGCGGATGGCGAGGAGTGCGGCCCGCCGGGAGATCTTGAGACCGATCCCCGCGCCGGCGACCGCCTCAAGCGTATGCGCCTCATCAAAGATTGCGAAGTCGTCGGGAAAAATAAACCGGTCTTCCGCAGCGCTCACCGCAAACAGCGAGAAGAAAAGGGCATGGTTCAGAATGACCACCTGCGCCTCGCGCGCCCGCGCTTTTGCACGTTGAAAGAAACATTGGGGACCGCAGAGACCCGCGCTGCAGACTCCCTGTTCGGAACACACCATCTCCCAGACATCAGGGGAAGGAGCGAACCCGAGTCCCTCACTGTCGCCATCCTTTGTCGTGCGAGCCCAGACACGGATGCGCTCAAGTTCCGCGCTCCCCTCGGTGCCGAACAGTGATGCGGCGGAGCCGACGGCGTGCTCGAGTCGTGTCGTGCAAAGGTAGTTGCGACGCCCTTTCAACGTCGCAACAGAACATTGTGTTCCCGTGATCGCCCGGGCGATGGGGATGTCCTTCTGCAGAAGCTGCTCCTGGAGGTTCTTCGTGTGCGTGGAAATGAGGGCCTTGCGCTTCTCGGCAAGGGCGAATGTCAGTGCCGGGACGAGATATGCGAGGGTCTTCCCTACCCCTGTCGGGGCTTCAACAATCAGATGGCTGCGGCCGGTAAGCGCTGCAGCAACCGCCCCGGCCATTGCGGCCTGCTGTGGACGGTACTCAAACCCGTTCCGCTCTGCAAGTGACCCCGAGGGAGAAAAGGTCCGGTCGATGATGGCAGGGAATGCGTTCATGGAGTTCAAGTCAAGGTAACCAATCCCGCCGATCGATTCCACCTTCTGTCTTTTCAGAAGGATTTGCTGTATCATACGAACCATCGTGCACACCCTGCGGCTCTGCGCATTCATACTCCCGGTCCTCTGTTCATCACTTTGTTTCGGCGGGGAGGGAAACCGTACCGATTCGGCCGGTGTCGCCGGCCGTCCCGCAATCAGAATCATCGAGGCGGACGGCATCGCATTTCTCCGGATGGCAGGACACGTGTTTTCAGCGCCCGCACGATGGGACGGGGGAGAGTGGGGTCTGGCCGGAGGCCTTATAGCGGGAACTGCAGGGGCAACCTTCCTGGACAACGACGCTCGTTCGATGATGCAGCGGAACCAGACCCGGTTCAATGACCGGGTGAGTGACGTGGCAGTCCAGTACGGGTCGGGGCTCACCATGCTCCTGGTGGCGGCAGGAGGATACACAGCGGGACTTGCGTTCGGCGAAGATTGGATACGGGAGACGTCGTTGCTGAGCGGGACCGCGATCGTTCTTGCGGGCACGATCTCGACGGTCTCGAAATTTGCCATGGGGCGCGCGCGCCCTTATAAAGGAGAAGGAAGATTCCGATTCCGCCCCTTCTCGTTTAACGACGGATACGTGTCGTTCCCCTCAGGGCATACCATTGTTGCCTTTGCCGTGTCTGGCGTCCTGGCGGAGCGGATCAAGAACCCATGGGCATCGGTGGGGTTGTATGGGCTCGCTGTAGCGACCGGCTTCTCGCGGATGTATACCGACGATCACTGGTTTTCCGACGTCCTCTTTGGGGCGATAATTTCGATTTCGGTGAGCCGCTCTCTTGTTCAGTGGTATGAAAGGGAGAGCGACAGGGGAAAGGAGGGCGGATTACGGCTCGTCCCCTCAGGAAACGGTATAGCGCTTGTCTGGAGGTTTTGAACTCCCCATGAAAAGCATAGTGGTGTTCCTGGTGGCCCTTGCGACTGCACCTGTTGCATTCAGCCAGGAGCCGGAGAGTTCGTCAATCAGGATTCTCGGGAATTGGTTGACCGCCGAAGGGGAATCAAAAATCGAAATCTACCGCTGTGACAGCGTCACCTTGTGCGGGAAAATAGTCTGGCTGCGCGACCCGCTGAAAAACGGGAAACCGGTCGTGGATGACAAGAACCCGGAAGATACGCTCCGGACCCGGCCCGTCATGGGCCTGGAATTGTTGCGCGGGTTTACCTACGCGGGGGACGGGGTGTGGAGCGGGGGGAAGATCTACGATCCGAAAAGCGGAAATGACTATAGTGCAAAAATGACTCTCGTGGACAGTGCCAATCTTGACTTGAGGGGGTATGTGGTGATCCCCCTGTTCGGCCGAACCGAGCGCTGGACGCGCCCATGACTGAATACCAGGAAGTGCAGAAACTCAGGCCTGTCATATTCGGTGCGACGGGGATGGTGGGGGAGGGAGTCCTCCACGAGGCACTCAGTCACCCGGAGGTTGAAAACGTACTGGTCGTCGGAAGAAAATCGTGCAACGTCACCCACGTCCGTCTCAGGGAGATCCTGCACCGGGACTTTTTTAACTTCACGGCCATCGAGAACGACCTCAGGGGGTATAACGCGTGTTTCTTCTGTCTGGGGGTGTCCTCGATCGGGATGAAGGAAAACGACTACCGGCGGATTACATACGACCTGACGATGGCGGCGGCGACAACGCTCGCACGCGTGAACCACGACATGACGTTTTGCTACGTCTCCGGGGCCGGCACGGACAGTTCTGAACAAGGACGCATCATGTGGGCGCGGGTGAAAGGGAAGACGGAAAACGATTTAAAAAAACTCCCGTTCAGGGCGGTGTACGCCTTTAGGCCCGGTTTCATCAAGCCGACGCCGGCCTTGCACAACGCGTATCCGTTTGCGGGAGCATTGGGAGCCCTGTATCCTCTCTTGCACGCTCTCTTTCCGAAGTATGTGTGCACGCTTGAGGACCTGGGGAATGCAATGGTCCAGTCGGCTCTCCGCGGGTATCAGCAACCGATACTCGAAAACATGGACATCACCGCCCTGGCGATGAACCCACCCCGACAAGGGCACACAGCATGACAATCTCATTCAAAACGCGATTATGGAGTGTACCGCTCCTCACCCTGATCGCAGTGTCATATCCCGTTCAGTCCGCCCGCTGTACAGGGCCGGCTGATTCATCAGTGTCGGTCCGGATCGTCGCTGATGAGGCGGATGCAGTGCTCTCAATCCTGGCAAAGAACAGAGTGCATGATGCGATCACAGCGCAGAACTGGGAACGACTGTTCACCAGCGAGGGATATGTCCGGTTAAAAAAGCGTGAAGCCTCGGTGCAGCGGGCATTTACCGACGACGAGTTCAAGCGATTCGTTCTGTCCGATTCGCTCGCAGCGAAATTCGACACACTGGCAGGCACGCTGGACCGGTGGAAAGGAGCAGAGATCACTGCTGCTGCCGGGCGGGCGCTGGCGTACCTGCCCGCGGGAGCGGAGATCCGGACGAAAATCTATCCCGTCATCAAACCTAAAGTAAACAGCTTTGTCTTTGAAGTGACGACCGACCCTGCGATATTCCTATATCTCAACCCGGAGGTCAGTCGCGAGAAATTTGGAAATACTCTCGCGCACGAATTTCATCACATAGGATACGCACACAGTTGTGCCGGGGTGGCGACGCAGCTTTCCGGCGACAGCGGCATTCCGGCGAACACGAGGACGGTCCTGGAGTGGATCGGAGCATTCGGGGAAGGGTTCGCGATGCTCGCCGCTGCCGGAGGCCCCGATGTTCACCCGCACGCGGTGAGCGGACCTGCGGAACGGGCACGCTGGGACAACGACATGCGCAATTTCAATGCGGACGTGAAAAAGGTTGACCGGTTCTTCCTTGACATCCTTGAGAACACACTGAGCCCTGATCAGATCCAGGAGACCGCGGGATCCTTCTTCGGGATTCAGGGTCCGTGGTATACGGTCGGGTGGAAGATGGCGGTCACCATCGAACGAAGGTACGGGCGCCCCCGGCTCATCGAGTGTCTCTGCGACCCGAGAGCTCTTCTGACAACATACAATCAGGCGGTTGCCGGCCGTGGAGCGGCAGCGGGGGAATCTCAGACGCTCTGGTCACCTGCGCTCATAAAAGCAATGGCTCAGCATAAAGAGTAGGAGCGGTTGCTCCTGATGCCGGAGGCAGTATTCCAACAATATCGGTGACTCTCATATGGAAATGAAACGGACATACCGAACAGGCGCCGTTGGCGCGCTCCTGGATGAATACGAGCGTGCGGCATCGGAACTCCTTGCGATTATCGATCCACTGAGCGACAGCGAATTCGAGCTGGTCCGCGACCGCCAGACGAGCGACGAACATTGTCGTTCCATTCAAACCATCATAAGTCATGTGATACATTCCGGATACGGGTACGCCAATATGATCAGGAAGGCTTGTTCCATGGCAGGGGAGGAATCGACCTTCAGGATTGTCCCACGTTCCGAATCAAAGGCAGGCCTTGTTCGGATGATGAAGTACACGGCGGACACGCTCGATGACAAGATGGGCTTCACGGACGATCAGCTGATGGCCGTCAAGATGGTAAACGATTGGGGGCAAACGTACGACATGGAGCAGCGCCTGGAACATGCGATTGT
>JBGPYM010000122.1:0-8905 GCA_041493205.1 Bacteroidota bacterium | reverse complement strand
TGCCGTGCGGGGGATGTCCTTGCATATCCGGTTGCGCACGGAGAAGGGAATTACTTCGCCGACAATGAAACGCTCCGCCGCCTGGAAGGGGAGGGACGCGTTGTGTTCCGCTACTGCGATGCCCGGGGAACCATCAGCGCGGAAGCCAACCCGAACGGATCGCAATCGAACATCGCGGGTATTATCAATGAAGCCGGGAACGTTCTGGGAATGATGCCTCACCCCGAACGGGCAGCCGACCCGGCGCTGGGACATACCGACGGTCAGAAAGTCTTCCGGTCCATCGTGGACGCCGTCGCGGCGGGAGAACCCGCCGGGATCATTGCAGACACACTGAGGAGGTAGCTGATGGGAAATCTGGGCGCAACAGAAATTCTCCTGATTCTCTTTGTCATTCTGATTTTCTTCGGCGCGAAAAAGATCCCGGAACTCGCGCAGGGGCTCGGCAAGGGAATCCGTGAATTCAAAAAGGCCACGCGGGAGATCGAGGACGAGCCGGCCGACACGGCCAAAAAGCTTGACGACAAGTCCCCGACGGCACAGAAGTAATTACGGGAGGATCGGCCATGTTTGAAAACATCGGCGGCAGTGAGCTGCTGGTCGTGTTGTTCGTTGTGTTCCTGTTTTTCGGCCCCAAGAAGCTTCCCGAGCTCGGCAAGAGCCTGGGCAAGGGGATCCGCGAGTTCAAGAATGCGATGCGCGGCGTGCAGAAGGATCTCGAAAATTCCACGAAGATCGACTGACACCTTCGGTGGGTATCGCACGCACGACATTTGACGTGACGCGCCGGTCGCTGACGAGCGGCACGACAACGGTCGAGCGGGTCACCGGGGATTTCCTGACTGCTATTGAGAAAGGGAAGCGCCTGAACGCTTTCCTTTCTGTGTTTAATACGCAGGCCATGGATCAGGCGCGTACGGTGGACCGGAAGCTCGCGTCAGGCACCGCCGGCCGGCTCGCAGGCATGGTTGTTGCCGTCAAAGACGTTCTCTCGATGAAAGGCGAACGGACCACGTGCGGCTCCAGGATCCTCGAGAATTTCATCGCGGCCTATGATGCGACCGTGATCGCGCGGCTCCGGGCGGAGGATGCGGTCCTGATCGGCAAGACAAACCTGGACGAGTTTGCCATGGGATCATCCACCGAGAATTCCGCCTTCGGGCCCGCCCGGAACCCGGTCGATGAAACCAGGGTCCCCGGAGGTTCGAGCGGCGGCTCGTGTGTAGCGGTGGCGGCAGGCATGGCACACACGGCGCTCGGCACTGACACCGGCGGCTCCATTCGGCAGCCCGCAGCCTTCTGCGGCGTCGTGGGTCTGAAACCGACCTACGGACGCGTCTCGCGGTACGGGCTCGTGGCGCTCGGTTCGTCACTCGACCAGATCGGGCCTTTCGCCAACAGTGTCGCCGATGCCGCGCGCGTTCTGCAGGTGATCGCGGGGCACGATCCGCTCGACGCCACGTCCGCAGACACTCCGGTTCCCGACTACGTATCGGCGCTCAACCGCGACGTCCGCGGCATGAAAATCGGAGTGCCAAGGGATGCGCTCGGTGAAGGGCTTGCCGGCCCCATCCGGCAGGCGGTTGAACGAACCATCGAACGGCTCCGTGACGCAGGCGCACAGCTCGAAGACGTTGCACTCCCCCATGCGCGCTACACAATTGCGACCTATTACATCCTGATGACCGCGGAAGCCTCATCGAACCTGGCAAGGTTCGACGGGGCGCGGTACGGGCGGCGGGCACAGGGTGCGCATGATCTCACCGAAATGTACACGATGTCGCGCAGCGGGGGGTTCGGCGCGGAGACGAGACGCCGCATCATGCTCGGGACGTATGTTCTGTCCGCCGGGTATTACGATGCCTACTACCGCAAGGCACAGAAGGTCCGCCGGCTCATCCAGAACGATTTTTTCGTTGCTTTCAGACACTTCGACTGCATTCTGATGCCCACGACGCCGACCACGGCATTCAGGCTCGGCGAAAAAATTGACGACCCGCTCCAGATGTACCTGTCGGATATCTACACCGTTTCGGCCAATCTTGCCGGACTCCCTGCGATCAGCGTACCGTGCGGGACGGACGAAACAGGACTCCCGATCGGTATCCAGTTTGTCGGAAACCAATTCGATGAACCGACCATTCTGCGCGCGGCCGATTGTGTCGAGCACATGAACTGACACGCACCCACAATTCTCTTCTTTATTCACTTTTCTCTCTTATCTCATTTTTGTTCCCATGAGTATCCTCGTCGATAAATCAACGCGCCTCGTCGTCCAGGGCATCACCGGCGGCGAAGGGACCTTTCATACCAAACAGATGCTCGAGTTCGGCACGAACGTCGTCGCCGGCGTCACCCCCGGTAAAGGAGGGACGCGTTACCGCGGCAATGAGAAAGACACATTCGCACGCGACGTTCCGGTGTTCAACACAGTCGCCGACGCAGTAAGAACGGTCAAGGCAAACACGTCTGTCATCTTCGTGCCGGCCCCGGGTGCTGCGGACGCCGTCATCGAAGCGGCAGCGGCCGGGATCAACGTCATTGTGTGCATTACCGAGGGAATCCCGACGCGCGACATGCTCCGTGCGTACGAGTACGTGACGGCAAAGGGGATCCGGCTGATCGGTCCGAACTGTCCTGGGATCATTTCCCCCGGATTGTGCAAGGTCGGGATCATGCCGGGGTTCATTCATAAGAAGGGACGCGTCGGCGTCATCTCCCGGAGCGGGACGCTCACGTATGAGGCGGTCTGGCAGTTGACCGAACGGGGGATCGGACAGTCCACCTGCATCGGGATCGGCGGCGATCCCGTGATCGGGACGCGTTTCATCGACGCGATGCGCCTGTTCAACGAGGATTCAGGGACCGATGCGGTCGTGATGATCGGTGAAATCGGAGGGTCCGCGGAGGAGGAGGCTGCGGCCTATATCAAGAAGTTCGTGAAGAAGCCTGTCGTCGGATTTATTGCGGGACGTACCGCTCCTCCGGGGCGCCGGATGGGACATGCCGGCGCAATCATCGCAGGGGGAAAAGGGACTGCGCAGGAAAAAATGGCTGCCATGCGTGCTGCGGGGATCACCGTCGTCGACAGCCCGGCCTCGATCGGCGAGGCGATGGAGGCGGTCCTGAAGAAGAGAGGCCTGCTCAGCCGAACGCCAAGACCCCAAAAGAAGAAAACCGCCACCAACAGGAAGCGCACCAGGGAAAAATCATAAGAACCACCGGCAGCCGTCCCGCCTCCGGCGGGACGAGCCTCGTCTGTCCGCCAGAGGCGGACAGGACGGGGGACGCTGGTGCCACTTCAATCTGTACATGGAGGAACATTGACAGAACGAACGCTCGCAATTCTCAAACCCGATTGTGTGAGGAAGAACCTTATCGGTCAGGTCACAGCCAGGATCGAAAAAGCCGGTTTCCGCATCCTCGGCCTTACGATGGTACGACTCACAAAAGAGACCGCCGGCGGGTTCTACGCGGTCCATCGAGGACGACCGTTCTATGACGGCCTCGTCGAGTTCATGAGCTCCGGGCCCTGCGTCCCGGTTGCACTGGAAAAGGAAAATGCGGTCGCCGACTTCCGGAAGCTGATTGGGGCGACGGACCCGAAGGACGCCGACCCGGGCACGATCCGTAAAGACTTCGCATCGAGCAAAGGGGAGAATATCGTCCACGGGTCTGATTCGCCCGAGAACGGGAAAATCGAAGTAGCGTATTTCTTCCCGGAACGCGAAATCACCGCCAATAGATAAACAGCATGCCCCTGGCCCCCTGGAAAAAACTCACCCACAGCGTCGTCTCCCGGAACGGATACTGGACGTACTGCAAGGATGAGTACGAACTCCCTTCCGGCCGTCGCGGTGAATACTTCTACGTTCACACGAACGGCGCCTCCCTCATTATACCCGTGACCCAGGACGGGAGAATCCTCCTTGTCCGGCAGTACCGCTACCTCTGCAGCCGTGAGAGCATCGAGTTTCCCTGCGGCGGCGTCAAAGACGGCACCTCCCACAACGAAACCGCCTGGCACGAACTGCGGGAAGAGACGGGTTACACGTCCGATCGGGTACTTCTGGCAGGATCGTTCAACCCGTACAATGGCGTTACCGACGAAATCTGCAACGTCTACATCGCGCGGGACCTGAAGTACGTGGGGGTTGAGCCGGATGAAACGGAAGAGTTTGAACAGCTCTCCCTCGCTCCGGAAGAGATCGATGCGAAGATCGCGGATGGGACAATCTGGGACGGGATGACGATCGCAGCGTGGGGCATCGTCCGGGGGAAACTCTGATCATGCTTTCCCCGGCACCTCACGGCGCGCTCGTCCTCCTTTGTGTCTTCCTTGCGGGCGCACCGGCCGGAGCTTCCCCGAAAGTGAAGGTTGGAGCCGATGTCCTTCTGGATCGCCGGCTCGATCTCGTGAAAGGCAGGAGGGTCGGACTGGTCACCAACCAATCGGGACGAACCGGAACCGGGGAGTTTCTGGTCGATGCTCTCATCAGCCGCGGGGTCACTCTCACCGCTCTGTTCGGACCTGAACACGGGATTCGCGGGGAGGCGGGAGCAGGCGATACAGTGAAGGATGCAGTCGATGAACGCACGGGTCTCAGGGTCTATTCGCTGTATGGCGCAGTGCGCAAGCCGACACCCGCCATGCTGAAGAACGTGGACGTTCTCCTGTACGACATCCAGGACGTCGGCGCGCGGTTCTACACCTACATCAGCACGATGGGCCTCTGTATGGAGGCTGCCGCGGAGCAGGGAATCGAGTTTGTCGTCCTCGACCGGCCGGACCCACTCGGCGGACTCCTGACCGAAGGCCCGGTCCTTCCCGATTCACTCCGGTCGTTCGTGGGGATGTTCCCCGTCCCCGTGGTTTACGGACTCACCTGCGGGGAGCTTGCCACCCTCGTCAACGAACAGGGATGGCTGGCGAACAGCGTGAAGGCACGTCTCACCGTCATACCGATGGAGGGCTGGACGAGATCAATGCGCTGGCGGGATACCGGCCTCACCTGGCTTCCCCCCTCCCCGAATATCCGGACCCCGGAAGCGGCGCTCATCTACCCGGGGACCTGTCTCCTGGAAGCGACAAACGTCTCGGAGGGTCGTGGGACGGATGCTCCGTTCCGGATCATCGGCGCGCCGTTCCTCCGGAACAACGAACTCGGATCGACAATTGCAGAATGCGGCATCAAGGGCCTCACGTGCAGGGACACTTCGTTCACCCCCGTGTCCTCGAAGTTCGAGGGACAACTCTGTCACGGTGCGGTCATCCGGATCGATGACTCTGATCTGTTCCACCCCGTCATGTTCGGGCTGACCCTCCTGCGGGTCCTCCATGCCCATGCACCGGAGTACTTTACCGTCAACCTGCGAAGCCTCTCCCGCCGCCTCGGAGACCCTGAAGCCTACGAGCTGATCGTGAAGGGGACTCCCGCCTCTTCGGTCGCCGACCGATGGCGGGAATCCCTCAACCGGTTCAGATCTGTCGCCCGGGCCGCCTGGCGCTACCCCGAGGAGTAAGTCCTTACGTCTCCAAGGGCGTTTGCCTCCCAATTTCCTTGACTTTCCCTGCATAATTTGTTAGATTTTAACGATTTTGAAGTCGCCTTCCCTTGCTACGAGGTAAATCATGAACGACGGTGTCTCGGAGACGATGGCGCTGATGTGGCGAAGGCTCTTCACGGTCAACAGCGCAGTGGCAATAATGGCGATTGCAGCCCTTGCAATCGCGCTTCTTGTCAGTTCGCTGGTGGCCAGGATAATCTGCGGGCTCATCATCGCGTCCGCAGGGATCTACTTTTTCGCCTGGTGGCGGACAATGAGAGACCCGGAACGGGGAGCTAATGCCGGTCCCGGGGGGGATCCTCATTCACAATCTCCCGAAAGTGCCATGAAGAAAATGCTCTTCGACGACTACCAGTCGTCCCAGGGGAAGTATGTGGTCAGGGAGGTGGAGGAAGAGGGGAGGAAGGTCGTCCCTTCCACAAAATCGGTCCGTCCCGTCCCGTCGGGTCTGAAGGAGGAAACCCTTCGCCAGATGGAGATCCCGGACTTCTTCGACCTGGACTCCGATACGGCGTACAGTGAGACGGAGCCGAAGAGCGAATTCCACTCTCTTGCCAACAAAGTGTTGCTGGTGCTGAAGGATGTCCTGTTCGCCCACTCCGTTGCATTCTTCTGGGCGAACCGGGAAAAGAATCAGATGGTCCTGGAATCGATGGCGACGGACAGCGATCTGTTTATTGCCACGAAACGGTTTGCGATGGAGAACGACCTGGTAAGCCAGGTGGCTGCTACCGGGAAGCCTCAGATCGTCGGGCGCGTCAACCCCGCCTCGGAGAAGGATCTCCTGCGCTACTACCAGTCTCCTTCGTATGTCAAGTCGGCCCTCGGCGTCCCGGTGTTCTTCATGGACCGGGCCCATGGAATTCTGCCCGTCGGCGTCATCGTCGCCGACAGCAAGGCCGAAGATGCCTTCGGCCAGGAAACGCTCGAAGTGCTCGGGCGGTTCACCAAGCTGGTGAGCGCGCTGATCAAGAGCTACACTGACAAATACGACCTGCTCCTCGATTCCGAGCTCCTCTCATCGATCCGCCGGATGCAGGACAGGGTGCGGTCGGATCCCGGAGAGCAGACGATCCTCACCGCGCTGGCCGACGAGGCGCACCGGCTCGCGAACTGGGACTATCTGACGGTCGCCATGTACGCCGATGACCGTCACGGCTGGAGTCTTCAGAAGGTCGTGAACCGCGCGGGACAGCCGTACGTCGCCCCCGATCAGCTCGTGGATGCCCAGGGGAGTATCGTCGGCGGTGTCATCGCGACGAACAAGCTTGCCGATGTGCCGGATCTCTCATCGGAAACCCGCTTCCGGTTCCATGCGTCCGAAACCCTCGAGCGGACCGGTTCATTTTTGTGCGTGCCGATCAGTTCGATGAACCGCTGCTACGGCGCGCTGACGATCGAGAGCAGACACGCACATCAGTTCACCGGAAACGAGATTGAGACCATGTACCGCCTGGTGGAACATGCCGCCTCGTCGCTGGAAGTTCTCTACATGAACAATCTGGTCAAGGACTATGTCGCCGTTGACCATCTGACCGGATCGCTGACGCGGAGGCATTTCCTCAAGACGCTCGAGGATGAAGTGCACCGGGCGGAGGATTTCGGCATGGAGCTCGCTTCGGTCTCCCTGGCAATCGACGGGATGGAGGACCACCAGGCGCGGTACGGGCGTGAAGGATGCGACGTGATACTGAACGAGACGGTAAAGATTCTCCGGGGAAGTCTCCGCCCGTATGACGTTCTCGGCCGCCTGGAGAACGACCGGCTCGGGGTGCTGCTGATCAATACGGCAGCGAGCGACGGGTACCTCTGGGCGGAGAAGATGCGCAAGAATGTGTCCAGCCACGTGATCACCGTGGGGCCCAGAAGTTTTTCGGTGACACTCAGCGCGGGCGTGTGCGGGCTGAGCGAAGGAATGGGCTTTGACGCGCTGATGGCCGGGACTACGCAGGTCCTGGGAAAAGCGCTGGAGCACGGCGGCAATCTCGTACGGGTGTATTAACAGCAGAGCGAAAGGAACACGTGCGGTATGGCAAAGCAACAATCGTTTGCGGATAAGGCAGCGAAGGCAGCACAGATGAAAGGCGCGAAGTGCCCGGTGTGCGGCGCTATTTTCCAGCCCATCCTCATGGTAAGTTCGGAGCGGTCCAGGACGGGCGTAAGCTGGAAATTCAACGAGCGCCGGGTGCAGGTCTGCAAATGCAACGAGAAGCAGATCTACGCCTGAGAACACTCCCAGTGTTTGAACTTCCGGGGTCCCGCTTCGTATAACACCATCTGGGGCTCCGCGGCCTTCACGTTATCGCCCAGTCAACCACGAAGAAGATAGTTCTCATAATCCTCGACGGTGTGGGTTGCGGCGAGCTTCCCGATGCCCCGCGGTACGGTGACGGAGGAAGCGATACGCTCGGCAACATCGCCCGCGCCGTGGGTGGACTGCACCTTCCGCATCTGGCGGCGCTGGGGCTTGGGAACATTGCCCCCATTCCCGGTGTTCAACCCGCGGAAGCGCCTGCGGCTGCGTACGGCAAAATGGCCGAAAAGTCGAAGGGAAAAGACAGTACCACCGGCCACTGGGAGATCGCGGGACTGATCACAGAGAAGGAATTCCCGACCTATCCCGGCGGTTTTCCCGCTTCGTTGATGGACAGGTTCCTGCGGGCGACGGGGTGTGCAGGGTTTTTGGGCAACACGACGGCGTCCGGCACCGTCATCATGCAGGAGCTCGGCGACGAACATGTGAAGACAGGGTATCCGATCGTCTACACGTCCGCCGACTCGGTGTTCCAGATCGCCGCGCACGAGGAAGTGATTCCCCTCCCGCGGCTGTATGAGCTTTGCCGGAGAACACGCGATCAGGTGTGCACGGGCGATGACGCAGTTGCGCGCGTTATCGCCCGACCTTTCGTGGGGCGGAGCGGCGCGTACAGCCGGACGACGAACCGGCGCGATTTTTCGCTTCCCCCGTCGGGACGTACCGTCCTGGATCTGCTCGAAGAGGCGGGGGTGGAGACGGTGTCGGTGGGGAAGGTCGACGACCTCTTCGCGGGAAGGGGACTCGCATCGATGAACCATTCCACGACGAATGCGGAAGGGATCCGCTTCATCGTACGGGAGTCCGGCCGGCCACGGAACGCATTTGTATTTGCAAACCTGGTCGATTTCGATGCGCTGTACGGCCACAGAAACGACCCGGGTGGATTTGCGGCGGCACTCAAGGAGTTTGATGCGTCACTCCCCGCCATCATGGAGACGATCGGCGAGGGGGAGCTCCTGATGATTACCGCGGACCACGGGAATGACCCTGTCACGCCGAGCACCGATCATTCCCGCGAAT
>JBGPYM010000337.1:0-2881 GCA_041493205.1 Bacteroidota bacterium | reverse complement strand
GCCTCGGTGCGACTGCTCATCGAGCCGATCCGCTTCGTGAAAATGAAAGCGGTCACTGCTGCCGCGCTGGAGTACGCCGCGACCGCTGTCACCATTGCCCTGGGACTGATCGGCGTCATGGCCCTCTGGCTCGGCGTCATGAAGGTTGCCGAGGAAGCGGGCCTCCTCCGCGTCCTGACGCGCCTGCTCGCGCCCGTGACCCGGCGCCTTTTTCCGGACGTTCCTCCCGATCATCCGGCCGTCGGTGCGATGATCATGAATATCGCGGCGAACATGCTCGGCCTGAGCAATGCGGCCACGCCGATGGGATTGAAGGCAATGGAAGAGCTGAACAAACTCAATCCGAAGCTGGGAACAGCCACCAACGCGATGGTCACGTTCCTCGCGATCAATACCGGCGGACTGATCCTGATTCCCGCCACGGCGATCGCGGTCCGGGCCGCCGCGGGCTCCGCGAATCCCGCCATGATCATCGGAACATCGATCATTGGTGCGGGGTGCGCCACCGCCGCAGGGATCGTCGCGTCCCGCATCCTGCAGCGGCTCCCGCGCTACAAACGGGCGATGGAGGCTCCCCATGGCTGATGCGTTCAGGGCGGTGATCAATATCGTCGCCGTCGCGGCGATTCCGTTGCTCTTCATCGTGTTCCTGGGGTGGGGGTTTGCGCGGAAGGTCAAAGTCTATGAAGTCTTCGTGGAGGGTGCGAAGGAAGGCTTCACCACCGCAGTGCGCATCATTCCGTACCTCGTGGCGATGCTGGCGGCCATCGGGATATTCCGCGCCAGCGGAGCCCTCGAACTTCTGACTGCGGCCCTGGCGCCAGTCACCGCGCTCATCGGCATGCCGCCCGAAACGCTCCCGATGGCGCTCATGCGCCCCCTCTCGGGAAGCGGGTCGCTCGGCGTCATGACCGAGCTGATGAAAGTGCACGGGCCTGATTCGCTCATCGGCGTGATGGCATCCACGATGTACGGAAGTTCGGAGACGACATTTTATGTGCTCGCCGTCTATTTCGGCGCCGTCGGCATCAAGAACACGCGGCACGCCGTCCCCGTCGGCCTCATTGCCGATGCCGCCGGGATGCTGGCCGCAGTGTGGGTTGTGAATCTCCTGTTCGGTTGAATTCGATTCTGTACCCGGCGGGACGCGCCTTGCTTTTCAGGGGTGTGATGGCTATATTTTTCGGTCACACGTCATTCTTCCTGCGCGTTCTCTCCCTTTGGCATTACCGATGATGTTCTGTCCGCCGATTCCGTGCGATCCCGGGGATCCCCCGACCGTCCCGCTGCGATGATGCGGGTGAGGGACGGGGCTGCGCGCGCCACCTTTGCCGAGAGTCTGCATGCATCTTCTGAACAAGCTGGTTGTCGCTGCAATCCCCGCTGTCCCGAAACCCATGGTCCGTTATTTTGCCGGCCGGTACATCGCCGGTGAAACCCTCCAGGACGCCATCCGCTGCGTCCGGAGTCTGAAGAGCGAGGGCGTGTGCGCCACGCTCGATGTCCTCGGAGAAGATATCACGAAGGAAGAGGAGGCGATCGCCTCCCGGGAACAGTCCAATCAGGTGCTCCATACGATCGCGCGGGAAAAACTCGATTCCAATCTCTCCATCAAGCTCACGTCGCTCGGCCTGAAACTCGACAAATCGTTCTGCGGGGAAAACGTACGGGAAATCCTCAAGGTTGCGGCAGGGTACGGAATCTTTGTACGATTCGATATGGAGGATTCGACCGCCACGACCGGCACCATCGACATTTTCCGTGCGCTGCACCGTGAGTTTCCGAACACGGGGATCGTGGTCCAGGCCTACCTGCGGCGCACGGAGGACGATGTCCGGGAACTGCTGAAGGAAAAGCCGAATTTCCGGCTCTGCAAAGGCATCTATAAAGAGAGGAAGGAAATCGCATTTCAGGGGCGAGAAGAGGTGCAGCAGAATTTTATCAGGGTCCTGGGGCTCATGTTCGGCGGCGGCGCGTACGTCGGCATCGCGACGCATGACACGGTGCTGACCGACGCGGCAACCCGCCTCGTCCGGGAGAGCGGACGCACACCCGGCCAGTACGAATTCCAGATGCTGCTCGGCGTCCGCCCGGAACTCCGCAGGAAACTCGTGCGCGACGGCCAGAAAGTCCGGCTCTACGTCCCGTTCGGCGAGCACTGGTACGGCTATTCCACCCGGCGGTTCAAGGAGAACCCGGAAATCGCAGGGTACGTGTTCAAGGCGATCTTCGCCCGCAATCAATAGTGCAGCGACGTTCCACTACTTCAAGGAGTCACCATGGCTGAACCAAAGCACACACCCTTCGTCCCGGCCGGTTCGGATATGAAGGAGTTTACTCTCCGCGCCCTGGTCATCGGTCTGTTCATGTGCGTCATCCTGGGTGCAGCCAATGCATACCTCGGGCTGAAGGCGGGCATGACGATCGCGGCAACCTATCCTGCCGCCGTGATCGGCATGGCGCTCCTGCGGATGATGAAGGGATCGATCCTTGAAGAAAACTTCGCCCGGACCGTCGGTTCGATCGGCGAATCCGTCGCGGCAGGCGCCATCTTCACCATCCCGGCGTTCGTTGTTCTTCATATCTGGAAATTCGATGCGGAAAACATACTCACCGAGTACCTGACCGCGGCCGCGCTGATGATCCTGGGAGGCGTCCTGGGGATCATGTTCGTGACGGTTCTCCGCCGCGTCATGGTCGAGGACACAAGCCTGCCGTTCCCGGAATCCGTGGCAGCGGCCGAGATCCACAAAGCCGGACAGCGTGGCCCGGCCGCAGCAATCCAGCTTTTCTCGGCGATGGGTGTCGGGGCGCTTATCAAGCTCATGGATGGATTTGGGATCTTCAAAGCCTCCAGTCTCGATTTTCAGGTCATGGTCGG
>JBGPYM010000226.1:0-5065 GCA_041493205.1 Bacteroidota bacterium | reverse complement strand
CGCAGCGGTGCGGGTGGGCGTAAACAGCGTTGCCGTGCTTGTGAAGGACTACGCGGGGGGAGGGGGCATCTATGCACCGGTGACGGTGATTCCCACGCACGCGATGGACGAGCTGCTCATGAGCCCGTTCTACGGCACTCCCGCGCTCAAGAGCGCCGACTGGGTAAGGGATGCGACGATTTACAGCGCCTACCTCCGTTCATGCTCGCCCGAAGGGACGTTTGCGGGGCTCGAGAAACGACTGCCGGAACTGAAGGATCTCGGCGTCTCGGTGGTGTGGCTGCTTCCCATCCATCCCGTGGGGGTGAAAAACAGGAAGGGAACCCTCGGGAGCCCCTATGCCGTCCGGGACTATTACGGCATCGATCCTGCGTACGGCACGATGGCGGACTTCAAGCATCTCCTCACTGCGGTCAAGAGACACGGCATGAGGCTGATCCTCGATCTCGTTGCGAATCACACCGCATGGGACAGCAAGCTGATCATCGAGCATCCCGAATGGTTCACGAAAGACGCGCACGGCGCCATCATCCCCCCCAACGCCGACTGGTCCGATGTCGCCGATCTTGATTACGGCATGGTGGGCCTCCGCCGCTCCATGATCGACATGATGCGATGGTGGGTGAAAGACATCGGCATCGACGGCTTCCGGTGCGACGTGGCGGAACTGGTGCCGACCGACTTCTGGGAGGAGGCGCGGACCCAGCTGAACCGCATCAAGCCCGTCATGATGCTCTCCGAAGGCTCCATCCCGGAACACCATGCGCACGCATTCGATCTCACGTACTCCTGGAACATCTACGACGCCCTGCTTCCCCTTCTTGACGGCGACCGCCCGGTCGCGCTCATTGATCAGATCCTGAAGAACGAACGGCTGCAGTTTCCGACGGGCGCGCTCCGGATGCGGTTCACCACCAATCATGACAAGAACGCATGGGATGCTCCGGCCGTGAACAAATTCGGCGTCGAAGGCCTGAAGCTTGGAACGGTCCTGGTGAACACCCTGCCGGGAGTCCCGATGATGTACACGGGGGAAGAGGTTGCCAATGACCGGAAACTCAGCCTCTTCGAAAAGGTGGGCGTCGATTGGAAACGGCCGCGGGCGATGGGAGATCTCTGGAAATCGCTCTTCGCGCTCCGGAGGGAACACAAGGCCCTCTCCCGGGGAGACCTCCTCCGGATTCCGTCGGAGCCCGAGCATGACGTCTATGCGTTCGCGCGCGTGGCCGGCAGCGATAAGCTTCTCATCGTGATGAATTTCGCCGCGGGACCGCAGCATGCCGTGCTGCAACTGCCGTTTGATCGGCTGTTTCCCGGGGAGAAGAATGTGAGGGTGACGGAATTCTTTTCCGGCACACGCGTCACGTTCGAGGCCGGGCTTCCCCTGGCGCTCGAGCTCGAGGGGAGAGGTTACCGCATCTTTGTGTGTGAGCAGGCAGGTGGCAAGCGGGCGAAGTGAGGCCTCCCCCGGCTGTGACCCTCTGTTACTTGCGTGCCAGCGTTCGAATCTCCTCCGCAAGTTCCCCGGGATCCCATTCATTCCCGTTGATCACCCGGACCAGTGTTCCTTCCCGGTCTATCAGGACGGTCCGGAGATTGTGCGCGATGAGCCCTTCTTCGCTGGCATAGGTCAATCCGAGCCCGTCAGCGAGACTGAGGATCGTCGTTCCCGCCGTGTCCGGATCCGTCGCAAAATCCCACGTCGAAAAATCAGCCCCGTACCCCTCGCCGTACCGTTTGAGCGCCGGGGGCCGGTCGAACTTCGGGTCGAAGCTGATGGATATCAGGTGCCACCGCCCCGCCAGGGCGGCGTCCTGCGCCAGCGCTTTCTGCACGCGGGCAAAATGGTTGCTCATGCGGATGCAGAAATCCGGCAGGGGACAACGGGTATAAATGAATGTGAGCGCGAGAACTTCTCCACGGAACCGGCTCAGCCGGAACGTTGCGCCATTCTGATTGAGCAGCGTGGCGTCCGGAAACGGCTCCCCCGTCCTGAACACCCGGGCCGTGATGACCTCCCCCGCAGTGAGCGTGCGGGAGGATTCCCCCTTCCTCCGGACGGCGATTGTTTCGAGCCAGCTCTCCGTCCGTGACACCGCAAGGGTCGCGTCGATGCTGTCGCCGACTGCGAGCGGCCGGAGAAGCGTTCTGTTCTTCACTTTGAAGGGCATGGTCATAGCGTTCATGAAGTTGGGGATCGCTTCATGGGCGACCATGACCGTCGACGCCGCGGTGTCGAGCGCGACAACTTCTCCGCGGAGCGGAAACGTGACGAGATCGGTTTCGGTCCTGTTCTCGCGTGCACAGGAGGTCAGGAGTGCGAGCGTCACGGTGATCAGAATGAACGGCAGACGCATGAGGCAGGGGAATGAGTTCAACAAGGGAACGAAGCGCATGAACAATACGCAATTGAAGCAAAAGAAAACAGCCGCAGCGGGCCAGATTTCGCGCCTTGATTTACCACTACCCGCGCCGTACCTTATAAAGACATGGAAATCATTACCGCATTCCTGAAAATTCTCGGGGTGTTCGGCCTTGTGCTGCTCAACGGTTTCTTCGTTGCCGCCGAATTCGCCATTGTCAAAGTGCGCGCAACGCAGATCGAGCCCCTCCTTAAAAAGGGGAACAGCCGGGCGCGCATCACGCAGCACGTCATCACGCATCTGGACCGGTACATCTCCGCAACGCAGCTCGGTATTACCGCCACGAGCCTCGGCCTCGGCTGGGTGGGCGAGCCGTTCGTGGCGGCGTTGCTGGAACCGCTGTTCCTCATGGCGGGCGTGACAGGGACCGCCGTCGTGCAGACGACGTCGTTCGCCGTGGCGTTTGGTCTCATTACGTTTCTTCATATTGTCCTGGGGGAACTTGCGCCGAAGTCGGTCGCCATTCAGCACGCGCGCCAGACCGCCCTGATCGTCGCGGGACCGCTCCAGCTGTTCTTTCTGATCTTCCGCCCGTTCATCTGGCTGCTGAACCGCTCGGCGAGCATCTTTCTGCGCGCCGTCGGCGTGGAACCCCTCAGCGAAGGAAATATCGCCCATTCGGAGGAAGAACTCCGCCTGCTGCTCGGCAAGGGAAAGATATTTTCGAGCACCGGCAAGAGCATCCTGCTCAATGCAATGGACCTGCAGAACAGGACGGTGCGCGAAGTGATGGTGCCGCGCACGTCCGTGGTGTTCCTGTCCACCGAGAAAAGCCTCGAGGAAAACGTCGCACTCGCCCTGGACAACCAGTTCACGCGCTACCCGCTGTGCGAGCGGGATCTGGATCATGTGCTCGGGATGATCCATCTGAAGGACCTGTTCCGGCTTAAGGGGGAGCGGGGGGAAGGGACGCGCCTCCTGGAAATCAAGAGGGAGATGCTTTTCCTCCCCGAGACGCTGCCGCTCGAACGGACTCTGAACATGTTTCTGGCCAAGCGCGTCCTCATGGCGATTGCGGTGGACGAGTACGGGGGAACGGCAGGACTCGTCACGCTGGAAAACGTGCTCGAAGAACTCGTGGGCGACATCCGGGACGAGTTCGATGTGGAGCAGCTTCCGGTCCAGAAGATCAGCGACAACGAGTACCTGGTGGATGGATCGATGCCCCTGCACGAATTCGCGCGGATGTTCGACATCGAGCCGGATTCGAAGGATGTGGTCACGGTCAGCGGGTACGCCATCCACCTGCTCGGACGCGTCCCCGACAAGGGGACGCAGCTCAGGTTTGCCGCATGGACCGGAACGGTGGAGGCGGTGGAGAAACGACGGATCAAAACTCTGCGGCTCAGGAGGAACGGTGCTGAACACTAGAATGAGAGCGTGCATGATGGTGGCCGGGATCGCCGCGTTGTGTGCGGCCGGGGCACGGGGTCAATACCTCGAACGCAGATCGTACGAACCGTCGGTTGCGCGGTTTGTGGCCGGGGGGGTGTTCGCACGCGAGTTCACGCCGCGCGCAAGCAATGATGCGCCCGATTCGCTGCGGATCCACTACAAGCGGCTCATGCCGTTCGTGATGATGCGGCAGGGTCCGGTGGATCTGACCTTCGGCTACGCGCAGTACGATCTGGCGGGTCATACACGGTCCGCCCTGTTTCTCGCCGCGCTCTTCACCAACGATGTGCCGCTTGCCGGATCACGCGAAACCGCGCTTATCCTCCCCGTGGTGCTCGCCGCCGATTTCAGCAAGTCCGAATCGGCCGGCTCCGACCGTGATCATTTCAATGTCGGAAGTGTCGGGATCGGCACAGGCTTGAAATTCCGGTCTGCGGGCGATGACCTCGATCTGTCCCTTGCGGTGGAAGGCGTCATCCACTACAGTTTCGAAGGTTACGGAATCCGGAGTGCGTCTTCGCCGGCGGTGCTCGGCGAGGTTGCGGCGCTCTTCCGCCGTATCCCCCTCCTCGAAGGGATTGCGGCCGGATACCGCTTCCGGCTGCAAAGCTGGTCCACCGGCGGCACGTTCGATTACCGCACGGTAAACCATGGCCTCTACCTCGGAGTGCTGTTCTGATGATCAAGACTATTCGCGCCAAAATCGTCTGGACCTTCGCATTGCTGGTCCTTCTGAACCTCGGGGCGAGTTTCTGGTCCATCTATAACTTCTACGGACTGGGGACGAGCGTCACGACGATTCTCCGGGAAAACTATCAGAGCGTTCTCGCCGCCGAAAACATGGTAAAATCCCTGGAGCGGCAGGACAATGCGCTTCTGTTCGCCACGGAAGGGGAGGAACCCACCGTGGGAGGCGACGTGAGTGAGAACCGTGATTACTTTTTCCACTGGTACAACGAAGCCGTCCGATCCGTCTCCCTCCCGTCGCAGGAACCGCTGCGCGATTCCATCCAGCTGGCGTATCAGCGCTACGTGATGCTTGCCGACTCCATGACCGCGCGCAGCAAGCAGGGGGCGGTCACGGAGGCAAAACAGTATTTCTATGAAAACGTCCGCCCGACCTCCGACCAGCTGCGCGAGCTCCTGTTCCGCCTGTTCGAGATCAACCAGGCGGCGATGTACAACGCGATGCCCCGGATCCATTCCATCGCAAACCAGACCGCCTACGGGACGATGCTGACGTCGAT
>JBGPYM010000200.1:0-6109 GCA_041493205.1 Bacteroidota bacterium | reverse complement strand
TGCAGGTTTTTTGTCGGGACGCGCTGAATGAGTTCGGTCTCCTCGCGGGTCAGCGTGATCCCCATATCTTTGACAACCCTGAAGACGATCTCTTTCTGGACTTTGAAAAGATTCTCCATGGCGTCGGACTCCGTGCTGGCCGCGGGCGATTTCGTGCTGTTCACATCGACCGACGCCACATCAAGACGGAGCTTGTTGTCGCCGGAGACGGCATAGCGACCTCCCACGATTCTGCCGGCAGACAGGAACTTCCCGAGGCGGGGTGCCGTGGAGGGGTCGACCGCACTTCCGGCACTGAAGTTGAGCTCGCTTAAGAGCTCCTCCACCCTCATGCGCTCCACGAGTTTCAGTTTCTTCACATGGCCGAGGTCGATCGTCATCATCTCGGAGAGTCCGAGCCCGAGGGACGAATACTTCTGATCGCCGTTCTCATACACGAGAGGAAAGACAGCCACCGCATTTGTCGGCGTGGACTGCTTTCCCAGCGACTCCTCGTTGGCTGCCAGCTCGCGGAACTGCTGCGCGATAAGGTCGCGCGTGACCGCCTGGTACCTCCCCTCCATCAGCTTGCGGTAGGGAGAGCCGGAAGCGATGTCGCTGTAATTCAGATAGGTGGCGAGCGCCGCACGCTGGTCTCCGTCGTACTCCTGCGTCATGCCCAGGTAGAAGAGGGTCTTCCCGTCCCGGTCGTTGGCCAGGGACGCCTTCTTGAGATACTCCCGCGCCTGGGGATACTGTTTCGCCTCGAAGTAAATCACCCCCAGGTCGCGGAGGGCTTCCGCATCCTGGGGGTTGGTGACGAGGCGCTCCTGCAATTTGCGGATGGTCCCCCGGTAATCCGACGTGCCCTCAACGCCCGAGGTGGTGCCACAGGCGCTCAGGAGCAGCGGCAGGAGAAGGACGCACCCGATGATGCTGCGCGCAATCATACGTCAGCTCCGCAGTAGTGGCTTCAGGGATTGTGCCTTGATGCGTGCCTTGTCATATGTCGGATCTTTCTGGAGGGCTTCCTCGAATTTCTTCACGGCGCCGTCGTAGTCACCCTTTTCGACCAGCATGAGCCCTTCGGAGTACGCCATCATGGCGTCGAGCGACTTCGTCTCGGTTCCCTTTTCGATCTGGGCCTCGGTGATATTGACATTCACCCCCTTGGCGATCTTCATGCTCAGTTTCTCGGCCAGAGCGAAGAACTCGTCGGCGTCCCCCTTAATATCCTCCGTGGCCAGGATTTCGCTCGTTTCCACCTTGACAAGCCGCGCCCCCAGCCACATTTCTCCCTTGAACTTGATGAAGCTGCCGAGCACCACGGCGTGGACGCCGAGCTGCTTCCCGACACGCACCGCCGAAGCGACATCGAACTTCCCGGGCGTGTTTTCCAGTCCGATCTCATCCATGAGCCATCCGATCCGCTCGCGCTCCACGACTTTGAGCTGCACGGACCCGCGAAGCTGGTTGATGATAAGCTCCGAAAATCCCTTCTCCATGGGATCAAACTTTTCCTTGTCGTCCACGGAGCGGTTCTTGAAGTCGAGCACGGCGATGGTCTTGATGCCCGGGTCGGCCCGTTCGACCAGGAGGTTTCCCTGCTTCTCGCGCCTCACGGCATAGTAGAGTTTCATCAACGGCGGCGCTTCCTCGTCGGGATCGAGTTCCACCAGCGGCGGTTCGAGCTCGAGAAGGTCATTCAGGGCGCTCTTCGCCTTCTCCTTATTGTTCTTCGCAAAGTACGAACGGCCGAGGCCGAGCATCGCTTCGCGGCGGACCGGCTTGTCCAGCTTTTTGTCCAGGGCAATCTCGTTATAGACCCGGATTGCCCCTTCGAAATCTCCTGCGTTGAAAGAGTCGGTCGCTTTTGCCAGGCGTGCGTCCCCTTTCGCCTGGGAAGCGGCTTCGGTGTGGGACAGGAACAGCGCGCCGGCGGTGATCGCCACAAGCAGGCAACCGGACGTCGCGGCCATCATGCGTTCCAGGAATGTTCTCATTGTTGCACTCTCCGATTATGACTGATTATCTCTTCTTCAACTTGAATGTCACCCTGGCCGTCGGTGGTTCATCGAATGACGGTTCAAGGGTGACGACCTGCTCTCCCGGTTCGGCGTCATATCCGAATTTTGTGACTTTGACTCTGTACCTGCCCGCCGGAAGATTGAGTCGTGCGGGGGTATAGAGGTCATCTCCACCCCTGGTCTGCTTCACGCCGTCGACGAAAACGATGGCATTGATGTTTTTGCCTCCGACCGGCGGCGTCAGGACATTGATTTCGCCGTTGAACCAGCATTTCGCCCGGTGCATCTGGCCGGCTGCGACGTGGATCTGACGCCTGGCCGTCACGCCGTTTCTCGATTTGAACGTCACCGTTCTGGCACCCGGCTCCACGTTGACCCGGGTCCCTCCTCCCGCGTTTCTAAAATCGCCATCATCCACCCTGACCTCTCCATCCGGGACAGCCTCAAGTTCGAGCGTGCCTGTCGCGATCTCTTTCGGGGGAGTTTCCGTGCCCTTTGGCGGATTCTGCTGTGTCGTTGTCGGGCCCGGTTCCGGCCCGGTCTGGTTCTCCGGAACGGTTTTTTTCGGCTCCACGGCAGTGCGCCTGGTGAGCGTCACGGTGATGAGTTTCCCGTGTTCGATCATCACGGTGGTGTCGCGGCGCGACGATCCTCCGTCCCAGGTGACCGAGAGTAAGCGTGCACCAGCCGGGAGGCTATAGTTTTCAACGGGTGTCTTGGTGGCCATGACCTTGTCCACGTAGACCACGCCGCCCGTGGGGTTTGTCCGGACCGTGAGTGTCCCCTCATCAGGAAATAGCACCGGGCGGAGCAAAAAGTAGGTGACAAGGAGCACAACAGCCCCGCCGGCGATTGCCCCATAGAGCTTTACGGGGAGAGGTTTCCGCGCGATTTTGGAGGGAAGGGCGGGAGTCCCGACGGCGGAGACGATCGTCGGGGCGTCCGCTATCCGGTACTCTCCCGGTTTCATAGTCGCCCCGAAGTGCACCAGGGCGGCCGCCATCTCGGCAGCATTCTGATACCGTTTGGCGGGATCCTTGTCGATCGACTTCATGACGATCCTGATCAGATCCTTCGGCAGGGACGCATTGAACTTGTCCGGCGTCGGGATCCGGCCTTCCACGATCATCTGCGCGATGGCAAAGTCGGAATCCTCGTTCTTGAACGGGACGCGTCCCGCCAGACATTCATAGAGCGCCATGCCGGCAGAGTAGATGTCGCCGCGGTGATCCACCTGTCCGAGCCCGCGGATCTGTTCGGGCGACATGTAATAGAGCGTGCCGGCGGTCCCCATGGTCATGGTGGACACCGCGCCCTTCTGGATCTTGGCGAGACCGAAGTCGGTCACCTTGACAACGTCGCCGTCGGCGAGCATGACGTTGCCCGGTTTGATGTCGCGGTGGATGACGCCTCCCTTGTGCGCATGGTCGAGCGCGGTCAGGAGCTGGCGGAAGATATGGATCACGCGGGGGATTGGCAGCAGGACGGATTGCTTGAGGACGTCTGCCAGCGTTTTGCCCTTCACGTACTCCATCACGATGCAGACGCCGAAATCCGTTTGCCGAAGGGCGAAGATCGAAACGATGTTCGAGTTCTGGAGCTTGGCGAGCGCTTTCGCTTCCGACTGGAACCGTTTAAGGAAATTCGGATCCGCCGCAATGAGGACATCCATCATCTTAATGGCGACGTCCCGGTCGAGCGTCGTGTCGACGGCCTTGTAGACCACGCCCATGCCCCCGCGACCGAGTACTTCGAGGATCTTGTACGAATCTATTTCCCGGCCGATCATCTGGTCCATGGTGTTACTGCTTTCCCGGTTTCAGCATTGCTTTGAGCCGTTCCTTCCCGCGCATAATCGGATTGAAGGACGTGTCGTTGATGTCGACCCGGATCACCTGCACCGTGACATTGTCGGTCCCTCCCCGCTCGTTCGCGAGCTGCACGAGCTGGCGGCAGGCTCGATCGGGTGAACCCGACGTGACGATGGAACGCATTTCCTCGTCGCTCACGTGGTTAAAGAGCCCGTCCGTGCACATGAGGTACGAGCGGCTGCTGCTCAGGGGCATTTCATCGAAGAAATCGACTTCGGCGCCGGGGCGCGGGCCCATGGCGCGGTAGAGGTGGGATCGTTCGGGGTGGTTCCGGGCTTCTTCCTTGGTGATGATCCCCCGGCGGACCATTTCGGCGACCTTGGAATGGTCGTTGGTCAGCTGGGTGATCCCGCGCTGGTTGATCTTGTAGACGCGGCTGTCGCCGATGTTGCCGATGAAGGCGTGCCCGCCCCGGAGGACGAGCGCAACGCAGGTCGTGCCCATACCGCGGTACTGCGGACCCGAACCGCTCTTGCGGTAGATGGCATCGTTGGCGGCCGCGAACGCGCGCCGGAGGCCGGGGATGACGCCTTCGTCCTCCCCGTGATAGTAGGTATCCGCGAGGGTGCGGACGGCGATGGCACTTGCTTCGCGCCCCGCATTCTGCCCACCCATCCCGTCGGCGATAACGAAGAGCTGACCCCCGGGGGCGTTCAGGTCGTTATTACCGTCCGGAAATTTCCCGAAGGCATCCTGATTTTCCGAACGGACCATTCCCACATGGGAATAGTTGCCAAACGACATTTTTCTCACGACCGGCGGGTCTCCCTATCAACTGTGGTGCGGCCGTGCGGACGAACAGTCTGTCCGGAGGGGAAGGCCGACAGGACGTGCATGACCCGCGCGGCACGGAGTGCCACGCTCGCCGTCATGCGGGTTTCTCCGGTTTCCTGACAATGGTTGCTTTGACCAGCCCGAAGCGGATGGGCGTATCGGGCTCGACTTCTGTCTCCGCCGGGATTTTCTTGTCGGCGACAAACGTTCCGTTCTTGCTGCCGAGATCCTTCAGCGCGATCTTTCCGGAGCGGATGGTGATCACCGCGTGGTTGCGGGAGATAGAAGCGTCATCCACGGCGATGTCGCTGCCGGCGATGCGACCGACGGTGTTCTCCCCTTCCTTCAGATCAATCGTCGATTTCTCACCCCGCACATTCTTGAACTCCAGCATGAACCGCGGCCGCGCATCGAGCAATTCCGCCAGCTGCATCTCGTCAATAAGCATCGTGGGGGCAGCGTCGCGCGATTGCGGGACAGGCGGGTGCGGCGGGACTTCCTCCAGCGGAGGGATCAGTTCCGGCGCGGCTTCGAGTCCGTCGTCAAAGATGGTTCCGTGCTTCCCGGAAGGTTCATCTGCCACGAAGGGATGGGCCTCGGCGGCAAGGGGAGCGGGTTCCGCATGCGGTGCAGGCGGGGCCGGAGTCCGGGGAGCATCACCGATTGGCGCCGGCTCGCCCGCCGCAGGCTGTTTGCGCCGCGGAGGCGGTGCCGGTTCGGGCGGGAGGTCGGTCGGAGGGGGCGGCAGCGGGTCCGCTGCCTGCCCGTGCTCAAGCTGAAAAATGAATGTGAATGTATTCGCAAATATGATAACGTGCTTCTTATCGAGCTTGACCTTCCCCTGGACCGGCTTCCCGTCAAGGAGCGTGCCGTTATGACTCTTGAAATCTTCGAGAAAATACGAGGCCTTCTTCTGGTCGTAAAAGATGCGCGCGTGTTTTGCCGAGAGAATGCCGCTCTTGATCAGGAGGTTACATTCGGGGCCATGACCGATGATCGCCTCCGCGACAATATCATAGGACTTCCCGGCTGCCTTGCCGGATTTTGCGAATAGTCGTGCGTACATGGTCGCCCTGGGTTATTGTTCGGAATCGGCTCGTACGACCGCCGTACCGCCGCTGCAGCACCCCCTAACCGCTGAATAAAGAAGATACTCCAGAACGCACCTTATTGTCAAACAACTGAATGAAATGGTAGAAAGAAGGGACGCAAAAGTCAAGAGAATCAATGCCTTAGCGGACACCTACCGGCGCTGTGGTCCGCTTTTTGGGATGTATTTTGTCGGGAATTCTCCTATCTTTCCGGACGTTCATTCCGCCTCTCCCTCAACCCGGTAATTCCTGCACGCCACGACGAAAATCGGAAGGAAAGCTCCATGAAGCAGACCGCTCTTGAACGATTCATCCGTTATGCAAAGATCGATACACAGTCGAAGGACGATTCCGAATCCTATCCCAG
>JBGPYM010000225.1:0-5073 GCA_041493205.1 Bacteroidota bacterium | reverse complement strand
CGGTCGGTGCCGAAGTAGACCCTGTTCGGACTCCCGGGGCCAAGGGCGAGCGGGGCATAAAAGTTCACCGCATCCCCCAGCCCTATGCCGTTGGCAAGGTCTGTCGTTCCGTCGCAGTGCGGCGACGGGAAGACGCCGCCCAGGATGTTGCCAAGGAATGACCAGTTGGGATCCGATGCGCACGCGACGCTGTTGACGCGCGCGAAGCCGATCAGGTTGCCCGACTGGTTAAAATATGTGTGGTACATCGTGACGTTCGTTACGTCGGATGCGTTCTGATCGATGGCCGACATTCCCCCGTCGCCGTAATCGATCCGTGTCCAGGTCTGACCGGCGGTGTACAGGTTTGTCCCGTTGTCCTGCGTGCCGCCGATGCTGAAGTTCGCATCTGTGGGGTGCAGTGCGATGCTCTGGAATTGCGTTGCGCTGAACGCAGAATTGTTCTTGCTGGCCCAGGTGTGGCCGCCGTCCGTGGATTTGTAAATCCCGCCGTCGTTGCCGTGATACACGATGGATGAATTGGAAGGCGCGACGACAATCGCGTGTGTATCCGCGTGGAGGCCGCTGTCGAAATTCGTGAACGATGCGCCGCCGTCGACCGAGAGGGCGTGCAGCCTCTGGCACGTCGTGGTTGCTACGTTTCCGCCAATGTGAATGGTATCGTTGGCTACCGCTGAACCGGGGACGACCGCGATGCCGATATTATAGAAGCACTGCCCGCCGCAGAACCCGCCGCCTCCTGCGAGCTTGCCCGACCACGTCGCGCCTCCGTCGGTCGAGACCCTCAGCGCACCACTTTGCGAACCGTTTGTGCAACCGGTACCCGAGGGGGATTCGCCGCTCGCAACATAAACTACCGTGGATCCGCCCCTTTTGTAAACGTCCAGCGACGCCCGGAAAGCGGCGCCAGCCGTCCCCAGCGACAGCGTGTTAGTAAACGTTGGCGTTGCAGCAAGTGCGTTCAGCGAGCGGAATATGCCGCCGTCGCCCGCTGCATTTGTCCCGAGGACCGAGCAATAAAGGGTGTCAGGATTTCCCGGCGCAAAAACCATATCCGCGATGCTCCGGTTGCCGGTACCGTCGCCTACGTTACCAAATGTCGTGACTGTCAGCTTCGTGAACGTGACCGACCCCGGGGCCGACGTCGCGTTGGTGGAGCGCCAGATGCCGCGCGGTCCGAGCGGAGGGAGGCTGCCGCCCAATGCAAGGTCACAACCGAGACCAATGATGCCGGCGCCGGTTGCGACAAAGATCGTCGCCGGATTCGTGGGGTGCACCAGAATCTTGCTGATGGTCCGTCCGCCGAATGCGTGTGAACCTGGAAAGCCGCTGTAAAGTGGATCGATCGGGCCTGCCAGAATCGGGGAGGTGTCGGCATTGTCAATCCTGTAGAGCCCGACGCCGGCATAACTGTCGCAGGAGCTGTTTGACTCTCCCGTTCCGACATACAGTATGCTCGGATTGGACGGTGCCAGGGCAATTGCGCCGATGGCAAGCGATTGTGCACCATCAAAAATCGGCGTCCAGTTTGTTCCGCCATTGACAGTCCGGTACACGCCTCCCTGCGCCGTCCCGACGTACACGATGTTCGGATTGGTGGGGTGAATTACAACGCAGGAAACCCGTCCGCTGACCGCCGTCGTGATGCCCTCGGTCTGCCCGTTTGGAATCGGCGCCGGCCCGATGGGAACCCAGTCGGTTGCGCTCACTTTCGCAAACGATCCCGCCACCTGGTGCTGCATCTGGGTGATTGCCATCGTGCGCGGGTTGTACGGGAGCTGGTATGGCAGACCACGCAGCAAGTTTGTATATTCATCCCGCAGCCGCAGATAATCCGCCTTTTCTGTCCGCTCTTGCATGAACGCGGGCATGTCAGGGTCGATTCCCTGGGAGAAAACGACGCAAGGGCCCGGGGCGGCACAAAGGGCGAGGGAGCCGAGAACAACCCGGAGCAGGAACGAATTTCTGCGCATGGTGATCCTACTGATGAGAGAAGTTGTGAATGTTCGGACAGGCGTGGGGATCCGGATACTGCGGGGGAGGAAAGAGCGCTTCGCTCTTCTCATGAAAATGAACATCCCGATCAGGTTTGAAGACTGTTGCCCCTCCGGGGGGATTGGTATACGGGAGCCTGTCGTAAGATAGCGAATACAGGCTGGAAATCAAGGGGCCAGATCACATCCCAAGAGGAGGTTGGTTATGGGAACGGAATCGCGTCATGCGCGCAGATTCGTATTCTATGCGTTTTCGCTGCTGGCACTCGTCTATGTCCATGCGTACATCACGTATCGCATCGCAGGGAATTTTATCTGGACACGGTGGGTGCCGGACGAAGAACCGCTCACGGTGATCTTCGTTGCCCTTTTTAGCCTCGCGGGACTGGGATTCGTGATTGCAGGCACACGGGCATGGTTCTCATTTCGGGAATCCAGGGGGAACGCATCGCCCCTCTCCCGTGAAATAAATCGTGAAGGAATACTCCGTACCGCCGCCCGGCATTGGCGGCTCCCGCATGTGGTCCTTGCAGCGAAACTCGCCCTTGGTGGTGCCTGCATCCTCGCGTTCACCCTCTCGCTCCTTGCATCCCGCAAACTTGATTCCGCTGAATGGTCCCTCATCCCGCCGGAATTTGCTGAACGCTCTTCCCCGGAAGAACAAGCGTCGATTATCCTCTCCTTCAGCACTCCTGACGGCAATTTCGGGGAATATCTTTCCTGTGTGCGTCATGTTGCCGTTGACCTGGAACGAGCTGGTGCTAAAGTCATCGTCTGTGCCGTTCCCGACACGTCTTTCCCGACCGACAGGAAGCCGGGCGTCGCAGCAATTGCACAGGTGAAGAATGTCCTGCTGTATGATGGCCGCCGTTATGCCCCGCCCCAGCGCGCGGTAATCCCGGCAAGAGAGAAAAAAATCGATCGGATGCCCATCGTCACGAGTGCATGGAATTTGGATCATCCTTGGGGAGAGGTGATCCAGGCGTGGTACCCCTATGCGAGTTACAGCACGTCCGGGTTTGGGACGAACGAGAGAGAAACTCGAATGGATGCTTCGGTCGCCGCCGTTGGCCGTTTCCTCGGTCTTGCGGATGATGTTCGTCCGACCCGGCAGGGGAGTTCTCTTATCTATGGCGGTATCGTGATGCCCGTGACAGGATCGGGTCTGGCCTATTCACAGAACCGCTGGTGCACGCCTTCGGATCTGACGGCGATAGCAACCGCTCAGGATGACGGGAGCATTGCGATGCAGTATTACCACTATCCCGAATGGGAGGCGACTGATGAGATTCCGGCCCGCTACGCATCGCAATTCTCAGGGAAGATCGTCCTCCTGGACTGGCTCCACGATGAGCCGTTCGGATTCAAGTATGAACAGTTCTACGCCTCGACCAGGTCGATGCAATCCGGCATCGAAAGCATGGTGCACCGGAGCTTGTTGCTCTCGGTCGAATGGCTTACGATCGCCCTGATCATCGTGTGCATATTGACGAGCATCTTCGCAATGACTATGCTTCCGATTCGATGGGGGGCGGTGCTCGTGCTCGTCTCGGGTATTGCCGTGTTTGCCGCGGGCCTCTATGCGCTCCATGAGTATCATGTCATACTGAGAACTGGCTATCCGCTGATCGCGGCGATCACGTGCGCTGTTGTGCTTCCGTATATCCGGCTCATCCATGAACGCGTAGTGAAGAAGGAGACAGTGTGAATCGATTGATTTCTCTCTGTCTGGCCCTCGGACTCGTCGACGTGGACCTCCAGGCAAAGCCGTCTCTTCGCTCCTTTACTTCCTGCCGCTCTTCAATAACAAAGCGAGTCCGATCATGAAAATCTGTCTGTTATGCCTTTCGGTCGCAACGCTCTCCCTCGTTCCGTGCGCGCCGGATGCCCGGTGCGAAACACCCGCCGACAGCCAGCGGGTCTTCACGGGTCAATCACTCCAGGAGATCGCTTTTCCGCTCGGTGGCATCGGTACCGGTTCGATATCCCTTGGCGGGCGCGGAGAACTCCGCGACTGGGAGATCTTTAACCGGCCGGCAAAAGGGAGCCGTCTCGACTTCACGTTCTTCTCGCTCTGGGCCCGCAGGAAAGGGCACGCTCCCGTCGTCCGCGTTCTCGAACGCCGGTTTCTCCCGCCGTATCGCGGCGGCGGATTCGGACTCGCCCAACGACAGCTCTCAGGACTCCCGCGTCTTGAGGAAGCGGAGTTCCATGGCACGTACCCCTTCGCCACAATCGACTTTCATGATCGCGATCTCCCGGTACGGGTGCAACTCGAGGCATGGAGCCCGTTCATTCCCCTCAATGTGGACGACAGCGCCCTCCCCGTTGCGCTCTTTACGTGGAAGCTGACAAATCCGAATCCCGATACCGTCGAAGTTTCTCTCGCGGTGAGCATCACGAATCCCATCGGCAGCCGCTACACGAATGTGAACGGACAGAAACCGGGCATCGGTCGGAACCTCAATGAATTCATCGACGCGGGGTCGTTCCAGGGAATCCGCCTCTCGTCCCAGAAGGTTCCGCGGGAAGATCCGAATTTCGGCACGATGGCCGTCGTGACGACACACCGGCCGGTCGATGTCCAGACGCGCTGGTACCGCGGGGGCTGGTGGGATCCGTGTCACATCTTCTGGGACGACTTTGCGGACAACGGCCGGATTAAAGATATGCGTGATGCGGTGGTCTCCGATTCGAATGCCGCCGACGTGAGCAGCCTGGTTCTCCGGGCCACGATACCTCCGGGTGGTTCGGTTGCGCTTCCCCTGATGTTCACCTGGCACTTCCCGAACCGCGAAAACTATTGGAATGGAGAACCGGAAGTGCGCGGGAAGCCCCTCAGGAATTATGTGGCCGGCAAATTTACCGATGCCTGGGACGTTGCCCGGTACGTTGTGCAGAACGGGGCGCGACTCGAACGCGATACGCGGTCGTTCCACGACGCCCTCTTTTCTACCACCGCCCCCGCATGCATCCTCGATGCGGTTTCAAGCCAGATGTCGACGCTGAAAACGACGGTCTGCATGCTGCTGGAGGATGGCTCTTTCTACGGATTCGAGGGGGTCGCGGACGAGGGCGG
>JBGPYM010000185.1:0-6509 GCA_041493205.1 Bacteroidota bacterium | reverse complement strand
GAAGTACACCAGGAACTCGACCTTCGCGGCATGACGGGTGAAGAGGCGCTCCCCCTGGTCGACAAGTTCATCGATGACGCGGTGCTCGCCGGACTTCACCGCATCGACATCATCCATGGAAAAGGGACGGGCGCCCTGCGAAAGAAAGTCACCGATTTTCTGGCGACGCATCCCCGCGTCACATCGTTCCGCCTCGGCGAGTGGAACGAGGGCGGAGCGGGAGTCACTGTGGTGCAACTGGCGGAAGAATGACGCCCATACGCAAAATCCTGATCGCCAACCGGGGTGAGATCGCCCTCCGGATCATGCGCACCTGCCGTGAGATGGGCATACGGACCGTCGCCGTCTACTCGGAGGCCGACCGGGCAGCCGGTCATGTCATGGCGGCCGATGAGGCGATCTGCATCGGGCCGCCTCCGTCACGCGAGAGCTACCTCTCGTCGGAGAAAATCATCGCCGCCGCGCAGCGCGCCGGGGCGGATGCGATCCACCCCGGCTACGGGTTCCTCTCGGAGAACGCAGCATTTGCGGGTGCGGTTGCAGCCGCAGGGCTCGTCTTCATCGGACCGCGTGCAGAGTCGATTGCCGCGATGGGCGACAAGACAGCGGCGAGAAAGCTTGTGAGGGCGGCGGGCGTCCCCGTGGTGCCCGGGAGCGATGATGCCGTCCGCTCCGTCGCCGACGTGGAAAAGTTCTGTGCGAAACACGGATTTCCGGTCCTGTTGAAAGCCGCGGCCGGCGGCGGCGGAAAAGGGATGCGCGTTGTGCAGAAGGCCGGCGAGCTTGAGGGTGCGTTCGCGGGGGCTCAGTCGGAAGCCCGCTCGGCGTTCGGGGACGATCGAATCTATATCGAAAAATATCTCGAGGGTCCGCGGCACGTCGAAATTCAGATTCTGGCCGACCGGCGGGGGAACACGGTGCACCTGGGTGAACGTGAGTGTACGATCCAGAGGAGGCATCAGAAGGTGATCGAAGAGACTCCCTCCGTGATCGTGAATGAATCGATGCGCGCCGCCATGGGGAAGACCGCTGTCATGGCGGCGAAGGCGTGCGGCTATGAGAATGCGGGCACGATCGAGTTCCTTGTCGACCGGGAGAGGAAGTTCTATTTCCTCGAGATGAACACCCGTCTGCAGGTCGAGCACCCGGTCACGGAATTGCGCACAGGCCTCGATCTCGTCGCGCTTCAGATCAGAATCGCCCGGGGGGAAGATCTCCCCCTTCGTCAGGAGGACGTGGTGCTCCGGGGACACGCGATCGAGTGCCGCATCTGCGCGGAGGACGTTGAAAACAATTTCCTCCCCTCCACCGGCCGCATCCTTCATCTGAAGTCGCCTTCAGGGCCGGGAATCCGGGAGGACCGCGGCGTCGAACAGGGAGGGGAGATCCCGATCTACTACGATTCGATGATAGGAAAGATAGCCGTGTGGGCGCCCGACCGGCCGGCGGCTCTTGCACGGATGGCGCGTGCGTTGCGGGAATACGAGCTGCTGGGCGTAACGACGAATATCCCCCTCTGCAGGTTTGTCATCGGTCATCCGAAATTCGCCGCCGGGGAATTTACGACGAGCTTCATTCAGGAGGAATTCTTTCCGGAAGCGTTGCACCGCGAAGACGAAGCGCTCGAAGTCGCAGCGGCGGCAGTGAGCGCCTTCATGGCCTCGGAAGAGCTGCAACCGCCTCCGGGGTCGTCAAACGGTACCCCTCCCCCGGCAGGAACGCGCTGGCGCATGGCGAGGAACGATCTTCTCAGGGAGCCATGAAAACGTTCATTGTCACGATCGGGGGGCGGGAACGCACCGTGCGGGTGGAGGACAGGAAGGGGGTCTCTGTGGACGGCGGAGAATGGCTCGAGGTCCGCCGGCTCTCTGCCACGGAATACAGCGTCACGACGGACGGGCATATCGATCGTGTGGTCGCCGTGCGGGAAGGGAACGATGGCGTGCGTATGATCGCAGGTGGAACCATGATCGGCGCCCTGGTCGAGACGGAACGCTCACGGCTGCTCAAGCAGTACGCCCGGAGCACGCGTCCCTCTGCCTCCAAGATGGAAGTGCATGCGCCGATGCCGGCGCTGGTCGTGAAACTCGAGGTGGAGGTGGGACAGAGCGTCACGTCGGGCCAGGGCCTCGTGGTGCTCGAGGCAATGAAGATGGAAAACGAAATCAAGGCTCACTTTGCCGGATGCGTTAAATCGATTCACGTCCAGCAGGGTAAGGCCGTGGAAAAAGGGGAGTTACTTCTGGTACTCGAATGAAAATAATGGTGGTGGTCGCCGTCTCACTCCTTTCGCTTGGTGCCTCCCGGGAAGCCCTGTCAGGCGGATTCCAGCTGTCGGACCGCTCTGCTCGCGGAACGGGGATGGGTGGTGCGCTGATGGCTGCCACCGGAGACCCCTCCTCGGTCCATCTCAATCCGGCGGCACTCGCATTTCTGACGGGGACGCACTTTTCGTTCGGCTCGACCGTGGTGATCCCGGAGCAGCGCTTCAACGGGGTCGCTCCCGATAACAGCGAAACACGGATGCAGGCACAGGTTCTCTTTCCTCCCAACGTGTCCCTGACGCACACGTTCGGAAATTCATGGGGGCTCGGCGTGGCCTTCCATATTCCGTACGCTTCCAAGACGGAATGGAATCAGGACTGGGTGGGGCGCCGGCTGGTCACGAAATCGGACCTCCGCATCGCCATGATCACACCCAGCCTCGGCATTCGCATAAGTGACGATCTTGCGATAGGGATGGGGATCAACCTTTCGATCCCGAAGATCCTGTTCGAGCAGCGGATCCCTGTGGTCGTTCCGGGAAATTCAACGACGTTTCCCGACGGCTACTCCACGCACGAAGCGTCTGGACTGGTCAGTGCAGGCCTGCTTCTCGGCGTGCTCTACCGGCCTACGGAGAACTGGTCCTTCGGAGCATCGTATCGGAGCAGGGATAGCGCACCGCTCGACGACGGGCGGGTCAGTTTCCGGGACATACCGGCAGCAATTGCAGCCCAGTACACTGAAGGGAAATTTTCGGCTGCGCTTCCCATACCAACCCAGTTCCATGCCGGTGCCGGGTGGCAGCCTCTCAAGTGGCTGTACGGCTCCGCCGATGTGGAATACACCCTCTGGTCTGAATTCAAATACATTGAACTAACCTATTCTAATCCTGCGAGGTTATCGAGAAGGATAGATGAGAACTGGAGCAACACATTCAACGTAAGCTTTGGGTTGGAGGTCTCCATTGCAAACGTCTCCCTCCGTGGCGGGTACCGCCGTGACCGGGGTCCCGTACCGGACCAGGTCCTCACACCCGGCCTGCCGGATGCGGATGCGTCAGCCTACAGCATCGGACTCGGCTACAGGGCTGCGGAACGACTCTTTCTCGACTTTGCATTTGAGCTTGTCCGGTACGACGACCGGACGGTCACCAGCTCGGGGTTGGTCTACGACGGAACTCGTGGTGCCTTCAACGGACTTTACACCTCGCGCTCCAGTTCAATCGCAATCAATGTACTCTATTCCTGGGAATGAACAAGCCGACGCCAGCAGTAGTAGCTTCTGAGCCTATCGTCGACCTCCCGGTCGCGTTGCGGCACGGACTTACAGAAGAGGAATACGCGAAGATCCTGGCGTACCTGGGCCGCGTTCCCACGTATACGGAGCTTGGCATCTATAGCGTGATGTGGAGCGAGCACTGCAGCTACAAGAACTCCATTGCTGAACTCAAAACACTGCCACGGGAAGGGGGGAGGCTGCTGGTGGGGGCGGGGGAGGAGAATGCCGGACTTGTGGATATCGGCGATGGAATGGCCGTCGCATTCAAAATCGAGAGCCATAACCATCCTTCGGCCGTCGAACCGTATCAGGGGGCAGCGACGGGTGTGGGTGGGATCATGAGAGACATCTTTACGATGGGAGCACGGCCGATCGCCGCTCTCAATTCGCTCAGGTTCGGTGACCTCGGCAGCGCCCGGACACGGAGTTTATTCAAAGGTGTCGTCAAGGGGATCGGTGACTACGGCAACAGTTTTGGCGTCCCCACAGTTGCAGGTGAAGTCTATTTCGACCCGTGCTATCAGGATAATCCGCTCGTGAATGCCATGGCAGTGGGAGTTGTGAAGCAAGGTGAATGGGCAAGCGCAGTGGCGCGCGGCGTCGGTAATCCGGTGATGATTGTCGGCTCCTCAACCGGACGGGATGGGATCCATGGAGCCACGTTCGCGTCTGAAGAGATTTCTGAAGCATCGGAGGCGAAACGCCCTTCAGTTCAGGTCGGTGACCCCTTTACGGAGAAGCTGCTTCTCGAGGCGTCGCTCGAAGCAATCCGGTCGGGTTTCGTGGTTGGAATCCAGGACATGGGCGCGGCAGGGATCACCTGCTCCACGTCTGAGATGAGCGCCAAAGGGAAGAGCGGGATGCGCGTCAACCTCGACAAGGTTCCCGCCCGTGAAACGGGCATGACGGCATATGAGCTCTTGCTCTCCGAATCTCAGGAACGGATGCTCGTCGTTGTCCAGAAGGGTCACGAACAAGACGTCAGGAAGATATTCGGCAAATGGGACCTTCATGCTGAAATCATCGGAGAGGTAACGGAGGGGGACCGCCTTGTGATCTCGTACGGAGGAAAGGTCGTCGCCGATGTTCCCGCAGATTCGCTCGTCCTGGGGGGCGGTGCTCCCGTCTACCGGCGTGAAGCACGGGAGCCCGGGTATCTGTCCACCACGAGGGCATTTGATCCGAAATCAGTCCCTGATCCGGGCGACCCCGGGAAGATACTTTTCGATCTTCTCTCCGGGCCGAACATCGCCAGCAAGCGCTGGGTGTATGAGCAATACGACAGTATGGTGCGCACAAACAATGTAGTACTTGCTGAAGGTGATGCAGCGGTAGTCCTTTTGAAGGGCTCCAGTAAGGGGCTGTCGCTCAAGACGGACTGCAATAGCAGGTACGTGTATCTGAACCCGCGCCGCGGCGGAATGATCGCGGTTGCCGAAGCAGCCAGGAATGTCGTCTGTACCGGTGCACGTCCCGTAGCGATCACGAATTGCCTGAACTTTGGAAACCCGTACAAGCCGGAAGTCTTCTGGCAATTTAAGGAGGCCGTGGCCGGCATCGGCGAGGCGTGCAGGTACCTCAACACTCCCGTGACCGGAGGGAATGTAAGCTTCTATAATGAAAGCCCTTATGCGTCGGTATATCCCACGCCGGTGATCGGCATGCTCGGTGTACTGGAGGATGTTTCCCTCGCACTGACAGCGCCTTTCAGGAATGAAGGTGACGTCATCATACTTCTCGGCCGGAACGGCGGCCACACAGGCGGCAGCGAGTATCTGGCGCGGATTCATAAGATTGTGGCGGGAGATGCTCCGCCGCTGGACCTGGCGTACGAGAAGCGATTGCACGATGCCATCCTCGAGGCCGCTGGGAATCGGCTCCTCAGGAGCGCCCACGATTGCTCTGAGGGCGGCCTGGCGGTGGCGCTTGCCGAATGCTGCGTCATTGCTGAGGGGAACCTGATCGGAGCCAGCATAGATACCGGGAGGACGAATGGCATGCGGGAGGATTTCCTCTTGTTCGGAGAGGACCAGTCGCGTGTTATTGCGTCGGCGGACCGGTCAAACGGTCATCGGGTGCTTGAGATTGCAAAGAAGCACAGCATCGATGCGTACGTGATTGGCCGTGTTGGGGGCGATGAGCTGATCATCAATGGGAGCGTGAAGCTTTCGGTAGGGGACATGTTCGAAGCGTACAGCCAATCGATTGGAAACGTCATGCGGGAGTGAATCGGTATAAGTTTACATAATATATATTATTTGGTATGTAGGCAACCAGTAGCACCGGCGTCCCTGCCGGTGGCTTTACCCTAAGTCGTATTTTCCTCTGCACTCCGTAGTGGCACGGGCGTCCCGCCCGTGGTCTTACCTTTCCTGTTCTCTCTTGTCAGCTCGCCGCCGCAAAGCGTTCAGCAATCCCACCAGCCCCCCAATCAGGATAATTCCTACGACGAGCACAACAACTCTGTCCCAGAATCCCGGCAGCCTGAGCGGACTCCCCGGACCCATGCCTGACGCGATCTGTTGCATCGCTGTAACAACGGCTACGGCCTTCCCCAGGCCTCTCAGCATGCGTCCCATGACGATCCTGTTCATGTGAAGTATGCCAGTCCGATCGTAAGCAGCATGTACGATATGAGCAGAACGCCGATGGCGGTAAATACGGGGCTCCGCTCGCCGCGCGCGGAACGCCTGTCGATAAACGGTACCGAGAACCAGAAGATCGTCAGGGTCCCGACGATCAGGTTCACAATCAGCTCGCCGTTGATCCAGAGTACCTGCGCAGGGATCATCCTGAGCGTCTCATAAAGCGGCCAGAAGTACCATTCCGGCCTGATGCCTGAAGGCGCCGACGCGAACGGATCCGCCTTATCTCCGAGCCCCCATGGGAGCATCGTCGCAAGCACGAGCAAAGCGGCAAGCCCGAGGCCCCACGCAATCAAATCGCGGTAGAAATAATTCGGAAAG
>JBGPYM010000033.1:0-17787 GCA_041493205.1 Bacteroidota bacterium | reverse complement strand
TGGCCATGGAGATAGTCGGTCAAACCCGGATTCTTTCGTAGCTTAAGAAGTTTGTGAAGCACTGGCCTGCGCATGTCAGCGTCGACAAGAAGCACACGCTTTTCGGTTTGTGAATAGGCAATCGCAAGGTTGGCGACTGTCGTGGACTTGCCCTCGGATGGGTTGGGGCTTGTGACGACTATACTTTTGACTGGAGAATCGACCTGCGCAAACTGAACATTCGTCCGTAGACGCCGGTAGGATTCTGCAAGAGGCGAGAGGGGACTATAGAATGTTACTAAATGCTCATCAAACCGGTCCTGCGCCCCGCCTTTCAATGTGGCTTGTCGCTTGGCAGCAGGGATCTCCTGCATCCGGCTTACAGTGGAAAGGACTGTGTGCCCGTTGCGTTTCAAATCCTCTGGTGTTCTAATGAGAATGTCGAGGCGATTCCGAAAGAGGACGATCCCAATGCCTACCCCCAGCCCGGCGAGAATGCCAAGTATCAAATTGAGTATTACCTTGGGGCTCACCGGCTTTACGGGGACGAGTGCGGGATCAATTATGTCGACATAGCCGAATCCAGATTTCTCCGTAATCGCCGCTTCGTTAAACTTTTCTTCGACAAGCAAATAGAGTTTCTCACTGCTCAGCCGGGCCCGCTGGAGCCGGGCAAGGTCAATACTCTTCTGAGGGATCAGATTGAATTGCTTGTCATACTCGGTAATTACATCTGTCAGAGCCCGCTTCCGTGCTTGCAATCCATCCAGTTCTATCTGTTGTTCAATGATCTTCTGTTTGGTCTGGGCGAGGAAACCAGCGCTTCCCTCGCCTGGAATTGATGGGACGATCGATCTCAGAAAATCTGACGTGCGGCTCTGAAGCTTTTCCTTCAGCGACGCAATCTGTTTGTCAATCTCCTCTAGTTTGTCAAAGTATATTTTTTGACCCATCAGCGAAGGGTTTTGTGCTACGACTACGTCCCGCTGTACTTCCAGTTTTGCGAGCTGCTCCTGCAGAAGTTTCACATAACTATCATTCGATTCTCCGATTGATCTCGCGACCGCAGGTTCCTGACGTGCCAGTTCGTCTTTGTATGATGCCAGCGTCTTGTCGCGCGAGCTGATTTCGACTTCGATTCCATCCCGGGTTGCTTCAAGCTGCGAGAGCTGTTCGACGATCTTCTTGGTCTCATCGTCAAGTGAGACGGTCCCTGAAGTGCGCATGTAGGTCTGCAGGGCCGTTTCGGTTGTGTCAAGTGATTGTTTTTTTGTTTCCCTCTGGGATTGAAGGAATTCTCGTACGGCGCGGGAGCGCGTGCGGCTCGTATTCATATTCCTGGCGACGTACGAGTCCGCATATGTGTTCGCAATCAGCGCGGCTTCGCGTGGATCGGTGCTCCGGACGTTGATCTTAATGATGTCCGACTCACGAATCGGCACGAAATCGACTACCTTATCGAGGCGCTCGGTGATAAGCCCGGGCGTGGCAGCTCCAGCGGCTGGTTCCTCGTCTGTAGGGGGCTGGATGATCGGAATCGGGAGCCTTCCGGCAGGGTCAAGATGTTTTTTCTCCTGGAGGGACTTGATCACGGCCATGGCAAGGGATCGTGATTTCAATGTCTCAAGCTCATTCGTGATCTTGTTGAGCGTTCCTGCCCCGAGGATGTCAAAGGAAAACGGGAGAGATCCTTTGGTCCCCTTCATGTCGATCAGGACAAGCGCCGATGCCTCATAGACCGGCTTTGTCGTGAACGTGTAAATTGTCGTACCCGCCGTGACAATTGCAAAGGTGAGGAAGATCGTTCTCTTTCCTCTGAGGAGTATGGAAAGTTGCTCGGCAAGGGTGAGTTCCTGCGCGGGCTTCCGGGGCGAATTGCCATTGGACCCGGGCTTCTTCACATCGATCGAATGTGCCATGATGCCAGATTTTTTCTCACGTGAGAAAAGTTGAAATAGTTTGCCGTAGGTACGGACGATGACATTCCATCATGCCGCGCACAAGCAATTATTACCTGCGCGACGCTGGGGGAGTTATCAGGTACCTTAAGAACGGAGGTTACCGAAGCGAGAGGTAAAGCGACTAATCAGCGGAATTCTCAACGACCGTCAGTAGAGCGGGTTGCAGAAAGTGCAGTCCGAAGTGCGGTTGGGGGGAATGGGAATGCGCTGCGTGTAATTCAAGGAACAGGAAACTCACATCGCAACGAATATCGCTGCGACCCGCTGGCACGGTTGAAAGGGAAAACTGAAGGTGTCTTGTGTAATGATCGGTCCGTCTGCCGGCTTCCCTGTGAGAAACTGCCCGACAGGTGGATCTTGTAGAAGAAGGAGATTTGTCGTGTTTAATCTATAGAACGCATCACCATCATGCAAGAACTTAGCTTCCTGGTTCAAAAAAAACTTTCACGTCATTAACGTAGAATTCTACGATCAAATTGCCTTAGTATAAGAATCAGATTTCGATATATTAGGAAGAACTCTCACTCCAAAGGTGCATCTACGGCTCGAATCGCGATCCTCTCTGATATCCACGCAAATCTCCAGGCGCTAGAATCTGCCCTGGCGATCATCGACCGGTCAAAGGTGGATGATATTCTCTGCCTTGGCGATATCGTCGGCTACGGCGCAAATCCTAACGAATGTGTCGCCCTGGTCCGGAAACACTGCAGCACAACCGTCAAAGGAAACCACGATCTCGCCGCAACGGACCTCTCCCACGCCGACTACTTCACCGGCCCAGGGAAGACCGCGGCCGTCTGGACCAATAAAACGCTGACTCCGGACAACCTTGACTATCTTTCCACGCTCCCGATGATCCAGACCGCAGCAGGATGCACTATCGTCCATGCAAGTCCCGACGCCCCGAACGAATGGACCTACGTCCTTTCACTTGAAACGGCTCAACTCCAGTTCAGCCACTTCTCGACGGAAATCTGTTTCATCGGTCACACGCACGTTCCCGTTGTGTGCGGAGAAAACCTCAAGACGTTCGCTCTCAAGAAGGGGATGAGATTCATCATTAATACGGGGAGCGTCGGCCAGCCACGCGATGGCAACCCCCAGCTCAGCTTCGGCCTCTTCGATACCGGCGAGTGGAACTACGATAATGTCCGGTCTGATTATGACATCCCGGGTGCTGCCGCAGCCATCATGAATGCCGGTCTCCCCCAGGTTCTCGCAGCCCGGCTCTCTCACGGATTTTGATTGTCTCACAATGATCGAGGTGCCTCATGTTCATCGGTCACTATGCCGTTGCGCTGGCTGCCAAGAAAGCGGCCCCGAAAACATCCCTCGGTACGCTCTTCATCGGCGCCCAGCTCGTGGATCTGCTCTGGCCCCTCTTCCTCCTGGCAGGTGTCGAACACGTCCGCCTCGACCCGGGCAATACTGCCGTCACGCCTCTCGACTTCTACGATTACCCCATCTCCCATAGTCTCCTCGGCACGGCTCTCTGGGCGCTCCTCTTCGGCGTGCTCTATTTTGCCATACGGAAGTACCGCACCGGCGCCATTGTCGCAGGCCTCTGCGTCCTCAGCCACTGGGTCCTCGACTTCCTCACGCACCGGCCGGACCTCCCTCTCACGTTTCGCGGTGAACAACGGTTCGGACTCGGCCTCTGGAATTCAATCCCCGGGACTTTGATCGTGGAGCTCGGCATGTTCATCGTCGGCATCTTGATCTATGTGCGGACCACGAAAAAGAAGGATAGGATCGGGTCGCTCGCCTTCTGGGGTCTCATGGGGATCATCCTGGTCATCTACTTCTCCAACCTGTTCGGTCCGCCGCCGCCGGAACCTGGCGTGATCGCCATCGCAGGGAACGCTGCCTGGTTGTTTATTATCTGGGCCTATTGGGCGGACAAGCACCGGACTCCTGTCTGAACTTCACATCCATCCGTTGTTCCTGTACCACTGATAAGTCATCCGCATTCCGGCCTCAAGGCTGACCTGCTGCCGGAATCCAAAGTCGGCCTTTGCCCTCTCGACCGAACATATCCACGCCGGCTGAACGCTCTCCCGCGCCTTCTCGAGATTGAAGAACACCTGCTGCCGTGTCAGTCGCCCGATTCCCGCAGCGACCGCTCCCACCGTGTACACGAGCGCATGCGGAAGATGTACGCATAAAGGATGCGACGCCACCACCCGCGCAATCGTGGCGCCAAGCTCCTGCTCCGTGTAGAACTCCTCGCTCCCCAGAAAATATGTTCTCCCCGCCGCCACCGCGGATTCTCCCGCCTGCATGATCCCGCGTACGAGATCGTCCGAATGGATCAGGCTCATAAGCTTCCGCCTGAATCCAATAATGACCTCGAGTCCGCGCTTGATCATTTTGATGTAATCGTACATGTCCCGTTCCCGCGGCCCGTACACGGCCGTCGGCCGCACGATTGTCACCGGAATCCGGTCCCCCGCCCTGAGGACTTCCAGCTCCGCCATCATCTTGCTCTTCCCGTAATGTGAGACCGGATGGTATGGCGTGTCCTCTCCGAACGGGAGCCCGTCGCGCGCCGGGCCGATCGCCGTCAGGCTGCTCACATAGACAAACCGCGAAAGACGGGTGCAGAGCCGGGAGCAGACCTCCACAAACCGCTGCGTCGCGCGGAAGTTCCCTTCATAGTATTCCTCCGGCCTCTTGCACCGGGTGACCCCGGCAACATGGTATATAATGTCAATGCCGTCCAGCAGGGAGTCCCAGTCGACGCCGTTGTTCAGGTCCCCCAGCACCACTTTGCACCCCGCCGACTCAAGAACGCCCACATTCAACGGGTCTTTTGCGATGCAGCGGACTTCATGCCCCTGCGAGCGAAGCCGCTCGACGAGATGGCTTCCGATAAAACCGGTCGCGCCGGTGACGAGTATCTTCATGGCTGTTCCTCCTGGAGTCTGGGCGTCGCCGGGTCCGGCGATCGCTGTATCGTAAAAACGCCCCCGTCCGCGCGGGCAGGCTCTGTGAACAGCCCCGCAAGCAGAGGACTAGCCTTCAATGATAGAATCGCCGCGGCGATGCCGGCCACAACATCCCACGAATAGTGGTACCGTCCGTACATCGTCGCCGCATAGATGGTCGCGAGCGGCGCAACGAGCAGTACGAACGCCTTCCGATTATGCCGGTACAACATGACCATCATGACGGTGCCGATCGCACAGTGCGGACTCGGCAGCGAGCCGCCCGGGTAGTGAACGTTGCTCCTCATCCATTCGCCGCACCATGCGAATATCCCACCCTGGAGCGGAACGGTGTATCTTCCCGCGTCGTGAAAGAGGGGCCCGGCGACGGGGAACAGGATGAACCCGCAATAGCAGACGATGTTCGCCAGTGCGAAGCTCACGAGATACTCATGCGCCCCCTTCGGTCCTCCCCCCAGGTAGCAGAGGAGCGCGACCGCCGGCAAGAGCGGCACATACGCAACGTACGAGAACATCATCCACTCTGTCAGGGCGGGAGTCGTGATCTGCTGAATGAGGACCGTCGACTCGGTTCCGGTCAACCCCTGCTCCCATCCAATGATCCGGCTGTCCATCCAGCCCGAAACCAGGATGTGCTGGAAACCTGCAATCGCCTGGAAGAGGTAGGAGAAGAGGAGCAGCACGGAGGCGGACGAAAGCGCCACACGCCAGAATCCCTCCGGCATCCGGCGTACCAGAACCGCGCTGACCATGTACAGGCATCCTGCAACAGCCAGCCCTGCGGCCGCCTCCTGCCACTGGGGGACGACGTTCCGAAACATGACCGAGGCGACGATGAGGAATCCGACGAACCCGACGCACGTTGCGTCAAGGAGCATCCGCTCGGCGGAACTGGGGTTGGATGATCTGGACATGACAGTCCTCTCTGATTACATGACTATGAAAATATCCAGCACAACACCTATCCCGTAATGAATCAGGAGCGGCCACAGGATGGAGCGTGTCCGGAGCGCAATGACGCCGAAGAGCACCCCGCCGGCAATCGACGAAAGTATCTCTCCCGTGGGCATCCCGATGTGCCACAGACACTGCGGGATCACCTGGATGAGCACGGCCATCCAGTCACCCACATACGGCCGGAGCCCGAAGAGCATGAACCCCCGGAAGAAAAACTCCCACGCCGTATAAAAGAGTACTCCCCGCGACAGCTCCAGCGTAAGGAATGCCCGCGCTGAGTGCCGCGCCTCCGGGGCGAACGGATAAAACGTCTGCATTTCCACGGTGCGCGATGCCGGGTAGAGCAACACTATCGCTATCACAGGGAGAAGCAGCGAGGTGAGCGTTACACCGGTTCTGACGGATCCCAATCGCACCCCGTAGTCGGAAAGCTTTTCGTGAAACGCGAACCGAATGAGCGCGAACGGTATGAGACCGAGCAGGATAAAAGCGGTCGTGAACATGTAGATGGACGCGTCCAGCCCCGTCCCCTGTGCGAACAGCTTGCTCCCGGATTCGATCGATCCGAAATACCGGTGAATTGTCAGAAGCACCGACGCGCTGATGATGATTGTGGTCGGTTTCATGTCCTCTGCCCGTACAAGCGAGCGAAGATCGAGCAACGCAAGTGTCCTGTTCATGACTTCTCCTCCGATCGGATCCCGGTGTTCCGGGTAACGCCGTTTGACAGCCAGCGAACTGTTTCCGCGAGTGCGCGCTTCAACGGTGTGATGCTGTACCCGAGCTCTCGTTCAGCCCGCCCACTGGAGCATGCGCAGTCCGCCAGGAATGTCGCCGCCCACCCGGGCGTGATTCCCGGGTACCCACGGAACAGTTTCGCCCGGAGTTCTTCCGCCCGGGCCACCGTAAGCGTAAATGAAGGAGGAGTGCTGAACATACGGCGATGGACGCCGGCGGCTTGCGCGACCGCCTCAAAAAAGCCGCGGTAGCTTACATTCTCCCCGCCGAGTACGTAGCGTTCGCCCGGACGTCCCCGCTGCATCGCAAGAAGATGGCCCGTTGCGACGTCTCTGACAAAAGCATAGTTCCCAAGCGCGTGCCCGCTTCCCGGGAGCACCCTCCACGTCCCTTCGACGTACATCTTGATCATCTTTGTTACGGAGTTCCCTTCGTTCAGCAACCCCGGACCGAACACACGGGTCGGATTCACGATCACGGTCTCCAGTCCGTTCTGTGCAGACGAGACGACCACCTGCTCGGCGGCGATCTTCGATCGCTCATACTCTGTGAGGACCGGCAATTTTCGGATTGTCGTTTCCGTCACGGGCGTCCCGTTGGATGGGCCAAGCACCATGGCAGACGATGTGTACACGACCCGCCGCAGGCCGCGCTGCCTGGCCGCCTTCAATACGGTTTCGGTGCCGCCCACATTGACCAGAGAATAGACCGACGGATCTCTCGACCAGTTTCTCGCGTACCCTGCCAAGTGGAATGCGACCTCACACCCCTCCATGGCCCGCTCGACATCCTGAAGCGAACAAATATCCCCGCGGAAGGGGCGGATTCCCGCGCGGCCGTCGAGACCGATACTCTGCGGGGTCCGGCAAAGCACGTGTACCGTGTGCCCCTGTTGAGTGAGAAGTGCGAGAAGCGTGCTTCCGATAAACCCGGTCGATCCTGTCAGGAAGATGTTCATGGGATTGCTCCGTACATGCCTAGTGTGTTGATGCCTGGAGGGTGGTCGGAGGGATCCAGCCGTCGCGCGTCCACTGTTCGAGCTCGAGCGTGATCGGTCCAAGAAGGGTTCTCATCTCTGCGCGCATCGGGACGGCTGCGTCATCATCGCTCAGCCAGCCCGTAAATTCACCGGTCAGCCCGACCGACGTCCCACCGGTCCAGTGCGCAAAACCTGTAAACTTCCGCGTCCGTACGGGCTGATCGCAGGCATCGACCTCCACCTCCTCGATCTCACCGTCGAACTGGAAATCCGTCTTGCTCATCTCGCCTCCTACGAGCGTCGGGATGCTGCCACTTCCCCTCGTCCGGTTTGTGCACCGGGCGAAAAGGAAGAGCGAGGGACCCTCGACGTAAGAGGATACCGCATGGAGTGTGTCGGAGCGGATGACGAGGCCCGTGTCGCCGTTCCGGACGCATGAAACAACCGTTTGTCCGGCTTCGTCATACTTTCGCTGCACCGTCGTGCAGGTCTCGCCGTCGTAATGCTTCGCCCTGAAGCCCCGCGAACCCACAAAGCCGGACATCATCTGCGATTCATTGTATTCGCGAATCGATACGAAGGAGAGGTCGGGATTCGATTCGACAGTCATCGAGAGCTTGTAGTCGGCAGGAGATGCACACGTGCTGTCCCGGAATGTCCGCACCGTGATCGTACCCAGCCGTACGAAATGCCATTTGACCTTGTAGCGGAGGATCTCACCGGGCTGCGGGACGCGCGTAATGGCCACCGGCTCCCCGCCCTGGGTCATCGCGGCTGATAGGGCGATCAACAGGGGGAAAACGATCCACCGGAATGTCCGCCATCGAGGTGTTTGGGACCGTAATCCGGTCAAATCGATTTCATCGTCGCTGGAACAGCGCATCATGGCTGACATCCCTGCAAGAGTTCGCAAGATTCGGCCGATGTTGCGCAGGATCTCTGCAATTCGATATGCGGATGAGGTAGGCATCGCTGGACTCCCGTAGTTTTCGTTCTGCCGGTTGCGTGGGTCCAACGTACGATGTCACGGGGGGCGTTTTGTCAGGCAGTTGTCATTTCCATGTCAAGAAAAAAAATACGGCCCTGGCGGGGCCGTTTCTTGACAAATCGTTGCGTGTGGAGTACCTTGTGGCGGGCCTGCCGCGGGCGCGGCAGGGGGGAAAACAATTTCGAATGGAACCGGAATCCGGAGAAAATCTTATGACCGTTGGCGCGAGAGCATTGTCCCCCACCTCACTCACCAATCCCCGTGTCCTGACCGTTGGCGGAGCGCTCTGCCTACTCCCCTCGCTTGCTTTCTGGACGCTGTGGATCAGGGTATCGTCGATGACGCATCTCCCCACCTACGCAGCACGCGTCACGGCTTTTCTCGGATACTTCCCCTCCGGTTTTTCAGTCCGTACTCTCAGCTTCCTGGCCCTTGCGACTGAGCTCCTCGCGTTTATCCTGAGCGGGGCAGGCGTTCTATCTCCCGACAAGGTGCAGAAGGGAATCAACATCGCGGTGATGGCGATCAGCGTTACCCTCACACTCCTCAGCGCCTTTCAGCTCCTGTGAGCTGATTCAGCGCTGCATGCGCGTAAAAATCCCCCTGTTGACCGCTGCTATCCTTTCAAGGGATGGTTTGACCGCGGCCCTGTCGTAGGTGAGCAGTCCGTTGCATTCGATTTCAACGTCGGTAATCTGCGTGTAGATGGCCGCTGAAAGTCCTGTTTCATCTTTCAGCCGGTAGACCGCTTTCATGAACTCCTCGTATTTCGATGTGAGTTGTTCCGCATCGGCCATCCCCTGGTATCCCCAGTGTTCCTTTTTCCACGTGTGGCCCGGCACGGCAAGGCCAAGACCGCCGAACTCGCCGAGAACGATCGCACGCACGGAGTCGGGCTTCGGTGATTTCGGTTCGGGGTATGAGTGGATGTCGAGCACATCGCCGGACCCCTTGTCCGTCCACCCGCTGGCACTGTTCACAAGCCGGGTGGGGTCCGACTGTATCACCCAAGCCGTAAGACGCTCATGGTCGTATTCCCCCCATCCTTCGTTGAATACCACCCACATGATGATCGACGGATGGTTCCGGTGGGTCGCCACCAGCCTGCCCAGCTCTGCTTCAAATTGTTTCTTCCCTTCGGGCGTCTTGTTGCTGGCGCTCGGCATGTCCTGCCATACGAGCAGACCAAGCCGGTCGGCCCAGTAATACCACCGGTCCGGTTCAACCTTGACGTGCTTGCGGGCCATGTTGAATCCGAGCTTCCGCGTCATTTCGATGTCGTACCTGAGCGCATCGTCCGTCGGCGCAGTGTAGAGCCCGTCCGGCCAGAATCCCTGGTCGAGCGGACCTGTCTGCATGACGAACGCTCCGTTCAGCATAATCCGCGGCCGCCCCTGAGCATCTCTCCCGATGCCGATGCTCCGCATGCCGAAATAACTCTTAACGCCGTCGAGCTTTTCTTTCCCCCGCACGAGCGCGAGATCCAGGTCATACAAAAACGGATCGTTCGGTGACCAGGCATGCGGATGCGGAATCTTCAGGACAACCGGTTCCCCGGGTTTTCCCTCCGCCGTCGCGACGGAAGTGCCGGAGGAGGATGCGGTGACCCGCACAGTCACTCCGTCTGTTCGTCCGCGGACCTCTGGAACAACGGTGACCGAGGAGCCGGCCAGATCCGGGGTGATCAATGCGTCGGCAAGCCACGATCTTCCGATCGGTTCAAGCCACACGGTCTGCCAGATTCCGGTTGAAGAGGTGTACCATATCCCCTCCGGCTTTCTGACCTGCTTTCCCCGCGCCTGGGCGCCGCTGTCGGATGGATCGTACACACCCACGAGAAGCTCCTGCTCCTTCCCCGGCCTGAGGGCGTCTGTGATGTCAATCGAAAAAGGATCGTACCCTCCCCGGTGACTCCCCATCTGTGCGCCATTGATGTAGACGGTCGCTTCCCAGTCCACCGCTCCAAAATGGAGCAACACACGCCTGCCGGACCAGGACGCGGGAATCGAGAACATCCTCCGGTACCAGAGCCGGTCCGCGCTCTTCATTACCCCGCTCAGCGCTGACTCGATCGGGAATGGGACGAGGATCGTCCCCTCGAAGTTCATGCCGAACGGAGGCGCTTGAAGCTCGACTGCCTCGCTGTAGTGCCAGATGCCGTTCAGGTTCAGCCATTCGTCCCGCACAAACTGGGGACGCGGATATTCGGGATGCACGTTCGCTGGAGTAACTGTCCGACCCCAGGACGTAACGAGTGGAGCCGAAGCAGGTATCTTCCAGTCCGGCTGCTGGGCCATCACTATGCTTGTGGTCCATGCCAGTACAGAAATCGTCAGAACCGCACAGCGCGTTCTCATTCCACTTTCCATTCGAAGAGTCCGGTTGAATAACCTGATTGTGACGTCAGTTCGAGGCGGAGCGCCACGGTTGTAACAGAAGCGAATGACACCCCATTCACCCTGTCCGCGAACGTGGTCATCGATCCTTTTGTGTTCACTGGTTTCCACGCATCGCCGTCTTTATAGAGTATACGCCACGATTGCGGGATGCGGCACTCGCCTGTCCCTGTGTCGTCAAACCAGTAAACCTCCACATGTGAAACCCGCTCTGTGTCGGGAAAATCGTACTGCACCCATTCCGTCGTTCCCTTCTTCGGCCACCAGTGTGTGTACGGGACCGACTGGTCGCTGGAGGAACGGGGGAGGAACTGATCTTTCAATGCGTCGGTCTGTACGTTCTGCGACGCCGATACTTTACTCTTCCAGGCAAGTGTGGGGGCGGGGAGGGGGCGCGCGGCGGACGTTTCCCGGGCCGGCCAGACGGTCATTTCGAATTTCCCCCTGTGCGCCCATGCGTAATATGGAATCGCCATCACCGGCTTGTTGCCGTCGAGCGAAATCGATCCATCGAGATTCCGGCGAGTGCCGACGCCATTGGCGTGCAGCACTTCAACGCCGTTCAGGAGGTCGCTCCGGTATTCCGCCGTGAACCGCGTGGTGTCGGGGAACACCAGGTTCATCACTCTGTGGTCCGGCGTGTCCACGCCCTCCAGGCAGTAGACGACAGGCCCGCGCTGCAGCGCAAAGCGCCCCTGGTCGTCGTCAAGCCGCGGATGCGCTACGATGCGCTCCACCGGCATCGGGATGGAAAGCGTAATCACGTCCCCACGCCTCCATGTCCGTCGAATCCGGGCATACCCCTTCTGGGGCGCGAAGCTTGTGCTCTTTCCGTTCACCGCCAGGGTGACGTTGTAATTCATGGGATCCAGCGCCTGGTACAGATCGCCCGGCACCGTCTGCGACCGCGCCCATCCGGGGATGCGGATGTTCACCGTGAACTCTGCCGACTGTTCGGGCTCCACCACGATCCTGACGTTGCCGTCCCACGGATACCGCGTTTCCTGCTTCACCGTCACGGTTCCCCTCCCGGTCTGCAGCGAGGCTTCCCCGGCGGCGAAAAGGTTGATGTATAGTTCATTCCCGCGATGTGCATAGACGTAGCTGCCGAGTCCTGGAAGAAACCTCAGTACATTGGGGGGACAGCAGGCACAGGCGTACCAATCAGGCCGTTCCGATCCCCCAAACGACTCGAGCGGATTCGGGTAAAAATATGTGCTGCCGTTCATGCCGATCCCGGCCAGGAGAGCATTATAAAGAGTCCGTTCGAGCACGTCGATATACTGCGCATCGCCGTGGATCAGGAACATCCGCTCGCACCAGAACACCAGCGCAATCGAGGCGCATGTCTCGCAATAGGCGGAACGGTTGGGAAGGGCGTATGCCGGCCCGAACCCCTCGTAGGTTCCGACCGAGCCGATCCCGCCGGAGATGTACAACTTGCCTTTGACCACGTCGTTCCAGATGCGGTCCAGTATCGCAATGTAGGCCGAGTCGCCTGTCAACTCGGCGACATCGGCGATCCCCGCATACATGTATGCCGCCCTCACCGCATGCCCGACCGCCTCGTTCTGGTCGCGGAGCGGGATATGGTCCTGATTGTACGTGCCCATCGGCTCATGGGTGGTTGAATCCCCCCGGTGGTCAAGGAAGTACTTTGCCATCGTCAGGTACTTCTCGTTCCCCGTCACCCTGTAGAGCTTGCAGAGTCCGAGCTCAATTAACTGATGTCCCGGCACCTCGCCCCGTTTTCCCGGGCCGAACGTCGCGCAGATCAGGTCGGCGTTCCGGAGTGCGACGTCCAGAAGCGTCCGCTTGCCTGTTGCCTTAAAATGTGCCACCGCCGCCTCATACAGATGTCCGGCGTTATAAAGCTCGTGGCTTGCGTCCTTTTCCCCCACCCACCGCTCTTTTCCGCCGGGCGGTGTATAATCGGGCCGGATCAGGCGCTTGGGCGTGTAGAGGTATCCGTCGGGCTCCTGCGCCGCCGCGATGAACGTGATGACCGAGTCAAGCGTGTGCTCCAGTGCTGCATCGGGATATGCCATCAGCGAATACGACGCGCCTTCAATGACCTTGAAGACGTCCGAATCATTGAACTGATATCCGCGGAATTTTCCCTCCCGTAACCCCGCTGCGAAGACGAAATTGTCGATCCGTCCCGTCGTTTCGCACTTCAGGATGTTGTGGGGGATGGAGACGGTCCGGTTGACCTCGATCCTGCGCGACCAGAACCCGTCCGAAAAGTGGACGGCGGTCGAAACGACAGGCGTGATGGGGTAATCATGCTTGGGCGCAGGATTTCCTGCAGTCGCGCCTGCCGTGATTGCGAAGCCGCACACAATCACAGTGCATGCGCGCCGGTAAATGTCCTTCATACATGTCCTCCGTGCAGGTGAAACTCAGGTTCCGATCTTGAAGAGATAGACCGTGGTGCTTTTGTACTTTTCCCCGGGGTTCAGCACTGTGGTGGGGAATCCCGGCTTGTTCGGGGAATCGGGGAAATGCTGCGTCTCGAGACAGAGTCCCGTCCGGTACTGGTACGGAATCTTTCCCTTCCCGATGTTCGTCCCGTTCAGGAAATTGCCCGAATAAAATTGAATCCCCGGTTCCGTCGTCCAGACCTCGACGATCCTCCCGGTTTTTGCATCTGCAAGACGCGCCGCCAGCGCCAGGCCGACGCCGTACCGCGAAAGCACCCAGTTATGGTCATACCCTTTGCCAAAACGGAGCTGGTCATACTCCACATTGATCCGGGCCCCGATGGCGACGGGCGTCCGGAAATCCATCGGCGTCCCCTCGACGCTCCGCAATTCGCCGGTGGGGATCAGTTCCGCGTCGATAGGCGTGTATCGGTCGGCGTTGAGGAACAGCTCATGGTCGAGTATGTCTCCGGTCCCCGCTCCGTGGAGGTTGAAATACGAGTGATGCGTCAGGTTGAGCACCGTCGGCTTGTCGGTCGTTGCCGCGTAGTCGATCCGGAGCTGGTTCGAGTCGGTCAACGCATACACAACCGTCACGTTCAGGTTGCCGGGATACCCCTCCTCGCCGTCCTTGCTCAGGTAGCGCAGCGTAAGCGTGGCGCCGGGGCCTGTCGAATCGGCGTCCCACACGACCTTGTCGAACCCCTTGAGCCCCCCGTGCAGAGTGTTCGCACCATCGTTGGCGGCGAGCTGATGCTCAGTGCCGTTGAGCGTAAACCTGGCTTTCCCGATACGGTTGCCATAGCGCCCGATGAGAGCGCCGAAATAGGGGGTTGCCTTGACATACGATGCGAGTGAGTCATACCCGAGAACGATATCTGAGAAATTCCCCTGCCTGTCGGGCACCTTGAGCGCAACGACGATGCCGCCGTAGTTGGTAATTTGCGCTTCTACGCCGTTTTTGTTCTTGAGTGTATACAGGAAGACGCTCTTTCCATCGATTTGTCCGTACGGCGTCCTGGAGACCCCGACGGGGGCATGGGACGACGGCACACAACCGGAGATCAAAGAGGTCAGAGCAATGAGGATGACGGGCGTTTTATACATGGCGTGGGTCCGTGCTGGTGGGTAATATCCTGAACGTAAGAGAAAACGGTTTGAAAATCCATCCGCTGCCAACCCGTTCAACCTGTGGACCACCCGCACTTGCAGATCACCAACCGATGTGCGATATTCGGGTGTCCCCGCAATCGATCCTGTCTGACCTGAATTCCGATTCTCCCCCGGGGATCCGCGTAACCAGATGTAGTACCTCCAGTACGTGAATCGTGATTGAATGCAAAGCGTGCGAACGGGTACACCTGTTTCCGGTGCTCCTGCTCATTGTCATATGCTCGTACGGCGCGTCTGCGCAGACCGTTGTGCTTCGCGGAGATACCGCCGCCGGCGTCATTCATGTGGCGGCTCTTCAGAACAACGCGTCCACCGTGCAGGATGAATACCTCCCTTCATGGTATGCGATGTTCACGAACATCCCCGGCAACTGGGCCCGGTATGCAGGCATGACGTTCCGTGAAGAAACCATTCCCGCAATGGTGGGGATGACGGTTCTGACCGGCGGACTGTTTGCAACGGACCAGGAAACCTGGCGCCTCTCCGACCGCTTGTACAAAGGGTCTCATGCCGCGAAACAGTTGAGCGACTTTTTTGAATACCTGGGCGACGGCAAGCCGCAGTTCGGACTCGCCGCGGGCTTTGCCGTGTACGGCTTCGCGGCCGGCGACCGGCGAGCCCTGCGCACCGCAAGTCAGACTGTGGAAGCAATTCTCTCGTGCGGTGTGGTGATCCAGGCGCTCAAGCATATAACGGGAAGGGAAAGCCCCTTTTTGTCCACCCGCACGGGCGGCCGCTGGGACTTCTTCCCGAATCAGATCGAATACCACAAACATGTACCACAGTACGACGCGTACCCTTCAGGGCATATAGCCACCGCTCTTGCAACCGTGACCGTTGTTGCGGAGAACTATCCGGAATTGTGGTGGGTGCGCCCCGTGGGGTACGTCGTGGTGGGGCTGATCGGCGTGAGCATGGCGAATACGGGTATCCACTGGTATAGTGATTACCCGCTCGGCCTGGCCCTCGGGTATGGATTCGGCATGCTTGCGGCCCATCCCGAAGCAATGGGAGGGCTGGGAAATCTCAGGCCGGCGCACGGCGCGCACATGACTCTTACTCCGCTCATCACGCAGGAACGTGCCGGTCTGGAAATGACTCTTTCGTTCTGATACCAGGAGTGTAGATGCGCATATTCATTCTTGCCTCAGTTCTTGTTGTCTCCACACTCCTTCCACACCCGGCGAGAGCTCAGGAACAGGAGTCGGGTAACCCGTACGAGGAAGTGTTCCAGCCCCGTGCTGAGCCGCTGATCGCGCCCGCCGCCCGGCTCGATTTTAGCAGTCCTGCATGGTATTCCATGTTCACAAACATCCCCGGAGACTGGGTGCGCACGGGACAGCATACGTTCCGCGCAGGGAGCGTTCCGACGCTCGCAGGCATCGCTCTCCTGACCGGCGCCCTCATGGTCGTGGACCACCAGACATACGACGAGTCGCGGGCGATGACCAGGCAATCCGAAACCATCCATGATGCAAGCCATATCATGCTCCACCTCGGCGACGGGAGAACGTCGTTCGGGATTGCGGCGGCATTTGCCATCTACGGTCTCGCGGGCGACGACCAGCGGGCGCTCCGCACGGCATCGCAGACCGTCGAAGCGACCATCGCATCCGGAGTCATCGTTCAGCTTTTCAAAAGGATCACCGGCAGGGAGAGTCCGCAGATGTCCACCGCCCGCCACGGAGAATGGCGCCCCTTTCCCTCCTGGAGTGTGTACAACCGCCACCAACCGAAGTACTATGCATTCCCTTCAGGGCATATGACAACGGCAATCGCCACCATCACCGTCATCGCCGAAAATTATCCTGAAGCGACATGGATACGCCCGGTCGGGTATTCCCTCGCGACGCTCATGGGCGTCAGCCTGGTCAACGTCGGCTGGCACTGGTATAGCGACTTCCCTCTTGCCTTTGCAATGGGGTATGCGTTCGGCATGGCAGCTGCTCACCGGCTCGATTGGGGAACCGACGATGGAAACGATGCGGATCCGGTGGGCTTCCGGCTTCTTCCAGGAGGGACGGGTGCCGGACCGGGCCTGACTCTCGCCTTCTGCTTCTGAAACCCCCGCAAGCGTTGCATTTTTCCGCCATCTGTCGTATGTTTCTCCACTTGAATGCCTATTATCGGAAAGGACGACAGGATGAATCGCTGGACAACGGCTGTGTCGCTCGTGCTTGTGCTGGGGATGTTGCCTTTGGCCGGTTGCTCCAAGAAGCAATCAGGCCAGGCTGCAGGTGATCCGGCGTCCCTCGGGTCCGGGTCGGGATCTGTCGCCGGGATCAAGTGGTCCGTCCCCAAACGATGGAACACGCAGGGAGAACGCCCGATGCGCATCGCCACGTACAGCGTCCCGCCCTCGGAGGGTGACACCGAACAGGGGGAGTGCGCCGTATTCTATTTCGGGAACGATCAGGGTGGCGGAGTGGATGCGAATATCGATCGTTGGATCGGTCAGTTTGAAGCGACGGGAATCCCGGGGAGGGCGCTGAAGGAATATGTCGGGATGAAGGTGACCCTGGTGCAGGTTGCGGGGACCTACCTCGCCCCCGGAGGGCCGATGATGCAGTCAACCGGGAAGAAGGATAACTACCGGCTCCTCGGCGCCATCGTGGAAGGTCCGCAGGGCTCCGTGTTCTTCAAGTTCACAGGCCCCGCGAAAACGGTCGGCGCTGCTGAAGGAGAGTTCAACGCTCTGCTTAATTCAATAGCGAAAATGTAATCGGGAACGAAGGTAAGGTTGTACGCGGACGCCGTCCTCCGGGACGGCGTTTGCATTTTCCATCCCCGTCAGCCGCTAGACCCCCAGTTTGTTCACGCGTGTCGCGAATTCGACGTCAAAACCCGTAATCCCCCCCTCGCTGTGCGTCTCCAGGTCGATGATGACCCGGTTATAGACGTTCGACCAGTCCGGGTGGTGGTTCAATCCTTCTGCAATCAGGGCCACGCTCGACATGAACCCGAATGCCGTGACGAAGTCGGCAAATTTGAACTCCCTGTGCAGCTTTCCCCCCGCCAGCGACCACCCCTTCAGCCCCGCAAGGGCCGCCGAAATCTCATCGCCTGAAAGCCTTTTCCGTTCGGGCATATCTTTCTCTCCTTTTAGTAGCACCGGCGTCCCCGCCGGTGTCTTTTTCACTGCCCTCCGTAGTGGCACGGGCGTCCCGCCCGTGGCTCTTCACTTGTCGATTCTCGACTATCGATTTCGATTGTATTTTGGCAGGGGGTCCCCGCTACTATAGAGT
>JBGPYM010000025.1:0-20025 GCA_041493205.1 Bacteroidota bacterium | reverse complement strand
CATCTGTTGACCACCTCGCACATCTGTACCCGTGACCGGAGTTCCCCCTCGCGGGCCTGTGCCGCGAAGATGCTGACCTGTGACCGCGCGAGATCCTCCAGGACCGGCGGAGGCATATCCCTGAGCGGACGGTCACCGGCTTCTTCCAACAGAAACACGCTTGCCTCCGACCCAACCGTGTCCACTTCCGCAAGCAGGGATGCCGCAATGGCCCGGGTCTCCCGGTCGGTGATAATCGTGATCCGTTCCCCGGGCGTGAGCCGAAGGCACGTACGAATCGCGCTGCGCGCCCCCGGAGAAAAGTCCGGATTGAAGGGCGTAGTGCGGAGGTCACTCAGTGCCGGCATGCGTTTCGCGGATGATGTAGTCGACGACCTGTTTCAGATCTCCGGTCTCCCGGAACACTCGCAGCTGCCTGTCGGCCCCGGTACCCTGCTCAAGCACCTGGTGGACATAGTCTATTTCCTTCCGGCTTCCGAGTTCATCGACGACGTCGTCGATGAAGCCGAGAAGCTCGCCGATCAGCACACGCGCATCGACTTCCTCTTTCTTCCCAAAATCGATAAGGGAGCCGTCGATCCCGAACCGCGCGGCACGCCACCGGTTTTCGTTGATGAGCGCGCGCGAGTAGCTCCGGAAATCCAGGTTCAGGCGGTACAGTTGATACAGCTTCGCGGTGACCGCCTGAAAGAGGGCGACGAGCATGATCGTCTCATCGATCCGCATGGGGACGTCGCAAATGCGGTACTCGAGCGTGTCGAAGAACGGGTGCGGCCGGACGTCCCACCAGATTTTCTTCGCGTTGTCAATGGAATGCGTTTTGATAAGGCTGTCCACATACGAATCATAATCAGCGCAGCTGTTGAACGTATCCGGGAGCCCCGTGCGGGGGAACCGTTCAAAGACTTTTATCCGGTACGATTTGAAGCCTGTATCCCGCCCCGACCAGAAGGGAGAATTCGTCGAGAGCGCGAAGATGTGCGGGAGGAAATAGCGCACCGTGTTCATGATCTGGATGCGCACCTCCCTGTCGGGAATGCCGACATGGACGTGGAGCCCGAAGATGAGGTTCGCGCGCGCGACCTGCTGCATGTCCGAGACGATCGTATGATAGCGCGGGTTGTCGGTGATTTTCTGGTCGCGCCAGAGCGAAAATGGATGCGTCCCCGACGAGGCGACGCACATCCCGCTTTTCTTCGCAACCTCCGTGATATTCCGCCGCAGGTCCGTCACTTCCCGGCGCGCGTCAGCGATGGAGGCGCAGACCGACGTCCCCACCTCGACCACCGATTGATGGAGCTCGGGTTTGACCCGTTCTGCCAGGACCACTTTGCCGTCTTCGAGGATCTGCTCGATGTGAGACCGGAGTTCCCGTGTTGCGGGGTCGATAATCTGGAATTCCTCCTCCACGCCAAGGGAGAACCATTTCCCTGACGAGAGGTCGACGAGGTCTGAGAGCCGTGCATCCAGGCGGTAGGGATTCACGTCTTCTTTCCCTCCCGGGAGGCGGCTGCAATGATGTACTTCCCCCACGTCAGGGGGTGCTTCGACCGGCCATGCGACTGCGCGCGGGCGATGAGCAGGTCCGCCGCGTTCTCGACGATCCATTCGAAGTTCTCTTCCCCGATCGAATGGACATCCGCATCGGGGGCGGGATTGCAGAAGTCGATTGCGTACGGGGTTCCGTCGCGGACTGCCATTTCGACGGTATTAAAGTCATAGCCAAGCCACTGATTGAGCTTCTTCACATCCGCCTCGACTTTTTTCAATAGGGCGGGATTGACGGGTGCGCTCGAGCGGACATAGCGGAGGTGGTGCGGCTGGCGCGGGTCGTACGGCATGACACGGACCTTCGAGCCGCCGAGGCAGTAGCACCGGAAGTATTCCTGAAAGACTATTTCCTCCTGGAGCATCATGACCAGTTGTCCCGTCTCGCCGTATTTCTGGAAAAATTCCTCGCGTCCCGTGACGCGGTAGACATGTTTCCATCCCCCACCGGCGAACGGTTTGAAATAGGCGGGAAAGCCTACATACCGGAAGATCGCTTCCCAGTCGAGCGGGTACGCAAGATTGCGGAACGAATTTGCATTGGTGTCCGGGGGGTGATCATGCGAAGGGAGGATAACGGTGCGGGGGACCGCGACCCCGACTGTTTCTGCGAGGCAATTGTTGAAGAACTTGTCGTCCGCCGACCACCAGAACGGGTTATTCAGAACTGCGGTTCCCGTCAGGGCGGCGTTTTTCAAGTAGGCGCGGTAGAACGGAACATCCTGGCTGATGCGGTCGAGGATCACCGCGTAGTCGCTCGGGAGCGCCTGCGGTGCCCAGTCGATGCGCACCCATTCCGCGCTGATATTCTTCAGTCCCCGGGAGTTGATGCGTTCGACGAGGGCCGTGGGAAAGGTGTTCTCCTGGCCGAACAACACACCGATCTTCTTATTCATGGCAGTATCCCTTCGTGCCGGAGCAGGTTGTGAACGTAGGAGGGGAACATTGCGCGCCAGAGGGGCCAGTCATGTGTTCCCGGCCGGATGTCGAGCCAGTGCGGAATTCCCTTCGCACCGAGCATGGAGGCAAGCCGCTTGTTGTCTTCGAGGCAGTTGTCGGAGTCTCCCGCACCCAGGACAATGCCAACGCGGCGTATCTGCTCCAGGTACTCCGATTCGCCGATATTCGGAAGATAGTCGGGCGGGTTGTTAAAGTAGCAATTGTCATCGTAGAAGCCGTCGAGAAACTGCTTGATGTCGAATGCGCCGCTCATGCTCATCAGCGCGCCCACACGTCCGGGATATCGAAACGTCATGTTGGCAGCGTGATACCCGCCGAAGCTGCATCCGGCGAGAGCGACCTTCGGGTGTCCCGTCTCTTCGAGGGCGAACGGGATGACCTCCTGCAGGATAACATTTTCGTACCCCATGTGTGTGCGGACGCGATCTGCGGGGTGAATCCCCTTGTTGTACCAGCTTTCCCCGTCGATGCCATCCGGCGTATATAATTTTACGAGCCCTCTGTCCACAAGGGATGCCACCGTCTCCAGGAGGCCGAAATCCTTGTTCTGGTAATACCTCCCCATCGACGTGGGAAATACGATCACAGGATATCCGGCATGACCGAAAATCAGCATCTCAAAATCTCGGCTCAGGTGCGGCGTGTACCACCGCCTGTAGACTTCGTTCACGCGGGATCAGGGATGATTCGCAGGAAATTCGTCCCGCCAGTGTAAGAAATCGCGGGGATTATTCAAAATCCATCTGTCGCCGGCTGCAAGGGGGCCCTCTGCTGTGTCGCACAGCACTGCGATGGTTCCCCCGGGGCGCACTCACGCACAGCCGGGCGAGATCTTTCTTGACTTTCGACTCCGACTCTCTCTATATTCGTTCACCTGTTCTTTGCATCCTTTCCTCACAGAACCTGAACCAACTGAATGGCGAAGCGGAAGATCGGGGCCTCAGGCGTGTCCATCACCCAGCTTGTCTTCGGGGCAAACGTCTTCGGGTGGACAGTCGACGAAAAGACCGCGTTCAAATTGCTGGATGCTTTCGTTGGGGCGGGCCATAGCTGCATCGACACGGCCGACGTCTATCCCCGGTGGGCCCTGGGGCACAAGGCCGGTGAGTCCGAAACGATCATCGGGAACTGGCTCAAGTCCCGCAAGCTTCGCGCAAAAATCGTCATCGCCACGAAAGTGGGGGGCGAGATGGCTCCCGGCAAGAAGGGACTTTCAAAACGTCACATCGCCAGTTCGGCCGAGCATTCGCTTCGCAGACTGCACACCGACTACATCGACCTCTACCAGTCGCATTACGACGACAGGGCCACGCCGATGGAGGAGACGTTTCAGGCCTACGACCAGCTTTTCAAACAGGGTAAGGTGAGGGTTTTCGGGGCATCCAATTTCACCGCGGAGCGGCTCGAACGTGCACTCGAAGTAAGCACGCATGGCGGTTATCCGGTCTATCGCTGCCTGCAGCCCTACTACAATCTGTATGACCGTTCGGATTACGAATCGGAGCTCGAGCCGGTCTGTGTGGCAAAAGGCCTGGGGGTTCTTCCCTATTCCGCCCTGGCAAGCGGGTTCCTCACGGGGAAGTACCGGAATGAAGGCGATCTGACCAAAAGCCCGCGCGGTGCGAAGATCCGGAGGGTGCTGGATGCACGGGGGAAGCGGATCCTCCGGGCACTCGACGAAGTTGCGAAGCACCAGAACTCAACTCCCGCAGCCGTTTCGCTTGCCTGGATGATGTCGCGGCCGAGCATCACAGCGCCGATTGTCAGCGCAACGGGCCTCAAGCAACTGGAAGAACTCCTCACATCGACCTGGCTGAAGCTCGAAGACGCGTCCCTCGAACTCCTTAACAGTGCGAGCGGGTAAGAGCAATGCTCAGGAGCGCCACGATGGGCCTTGAACCGATCACATTTGCAGCAATCTACGTATCCCGGAAGCCACTCTACACGGGAAAGCGCATTCTCTTCAACAGGGAACTGTTCGGTTTTGACTGCCATTTCAGGTTCTATCCGGCCGGAGGACGCTTGATGCTCAGGATCCTGAAGGACAATCCGATCCTGAAGGATCTCAATCCAAGCACGGTCTACCATTTCCAGAATGTCAACGGCGCAGGATTCCGGCGGATGGAGGGCGCGGTCACCGATCTCAAGACCACGAAGATCTACCAGCTTGTGAAGGCCTAGTGGGGCAGCTTATCGCGGACGAGCCCGTAGACCAGCGCGCCGCCGATCGCACTCAGCAACGCCAGGAGAAAAGCTCCGTATCCGTTCCCGACGAGCGCATAGAGCGGCCCGGGACAGGCCCCCGTCAACGCCCAGCCTACGCCGAACAGGACTCCGCCGAACACTGTCCCCTTTCCGAGCTGTTTCGATTCCACCACGATCGGATCTCCCTTGAGCGAACGCGCATGGAGCTTCCGGAGAATCAGCATCGAGAGCGCGCCGACGGCAATCGCCGAGCCGATCACCCCGTACATGTGGAATGAATCGAAATGGAACATCTCCTGGATCCGGAACCAGGAGATCACCTCCCCGTTCGTGAGGATTATCCCGAAACATGTACCGAGCAGCAGCACGATCACGTAGATCACGACCGATCCTTTCACAATGAGAGTATGAGAGGGAGCAGCACGTAGGTCGACAGGAGTCCGCCGAGGAAGAAGCAGACCGTGGCCACGATGGATGCGCGCTGGAAATTTGAAATCCCGTGGATCGTGTGACCCGAGGTGCACCCGTCGGCGTACCGTGTCCCGAAACCCACCAGGAATCCACCCACGACGATCAGGACAAATCCCCGGAGGGTGAGTACCGAACCGAGTGAAAAGAGGTCCCCCGGGATCAAACGCGTGAAATCTCTGACCCCTTGCGAGGAGAGGACCGACAGCGTATGCTCTGAAATCTGGCCTGTGGCCGGGGTCCCGAGCGTCGCCCGCGAGAGGAACCCTCCAATGACGATGCCGGCGACGAATACGAGCCGCCAACTATTCGCCTTCCAATTGTATTTAAAATATGGCGCGGACGGGCGTAACGCGGCCGCACAGATATCCCGGAAGGTCGACGAAATCCCGAAATGCTTGTTGAGGAGGAGGTAGATGACCGGCACAAAGAGGCCTATCAGCGGGCCGGTCACGTACCACGGCCAGAATGATGAAAAAAGGTCCATTTCCCTTCCCTTGTCATTATGCCTTATTAGGCCTCAACATATCACACCGGCGGTTACGTTCCAAGGCGCCGGGGGCAATAATCGATTTGCTTCCATAACCGAGCTTTGCTAAATTCCCGATCACCGTTCTTTCACATATCACCATGTCCCATTATCGCGAGGAGAATCATCCATGTCCGTCCCCCACAACACTCTTCCCCGGCGGGATTTTCTCGGAACCCTGATTGCGTCGACGACTGTCGGCATCGCGGGTCTCGCAATCCCCCGTGAGTTCGGCATTGCCGGCCCTACATTCCCCTCCCCCGACACTTCAGGTTTTGAAGCCTGGCTGGGGAAGATCAAGGGGAAGCACAAACAGGTATTTGACGCTCCCATGCCCCACGGCGGACTTCCTTTTGCGTGGACACGCGTGTTCCTCATGACGAACAAGTCGCTGGGCGTTGCCGACGCCGACGTGAAAGCGGTCGTCATCCTCCGTCATGACGCCATACCCCTCGGGATGGAAAGCGGTCTCTGGGACAAGTATAAGTTCGGCGAGTTTTTTGATATCACGGACCAGGCGACGAAGGCCCCGCTGACGATGAATCCATTCTGGAAACCGAAAGAGGGTTCGCTCCCTCTCCCCGGGATGGGCATTGATCAGCTGATGGAAAGCGGCGTGCTCTTCGGCATTTGCGACATGGCCATGACCTTCTACAGCATGAAAGCGGCGGAGAAAACCGGGATGAAGGCCGAAGACATCAAGAAGGATTGGGTCGGGGGCGTGTTCCCCGGTATCCAGGTCGTCACTTCGGGCGTCGTGGCGATCAACAGGGCTCAGGAGCACGGCTGTACATATTGCTACGCCGGATGATGTGTGAGCATCCTGCGTCAGGGGCGGGATTTGTAATACACAGCATCGGGGGGTAGGCGTTCGGTGCGGTAATCGTCGTCCTTGTGAGGAAACTCGGGGCGCGGCATGGAGTTGATGAAAGCGGCAATCTGCTGAGCCTCTTCATCGGTCAGACTCCCCGGGTTGAGATAAGGCATCGTGTACCGGATCATACCGGCAAGGGTATACACACGAGCAGCGCCGGCGCCGTCGTTCCAGGAAGCGGGACCCCACAGGGGTCCCGCTTTTTTATCGCCGATCTGCACCCCCTGCCCGTCCCTGCCATGACACGCAGCGCACTTATCGAGGAAGAGCGTTCTCCCGCGCGCGCGGCTGAGTTGTGCAACAGGAATCCTCCGATCGGCAGGGATAATATTGTGACCGCGCCAGCGAAGCGTGTCACCGTGTGCAAATCCTTCGGATAGCCAGGTGATGTACGCGGCCAGGGCAACGACCTCCCTGGATTCAGGATCGGGCGTGCGGCGTTCCGATGTCAGCGTACGGGACTTCCCACCGTCCGGGAGCTCCGCACCCGTGGCGTTCTCGCTTCGTTGAAAGCACCCCACGATACGGTCCTCAAGCGTGATCATCCGCCCCTCCCTGTTATTGTACTCCGGGAAGACAGACGCGACTCCCACAAGGGGCATTGCCAGCTCCCGCTGCCCCCCATTCAGATGACAATTATTGCACTGAACCCGGTTCTTCGTGAATTGCGGTGCCTGGTCAGTTGTGTTCATGAACAGCCGGAACCCCCATCGAATGCGGGCGGCCCGGAGGGAATCCCCGAGGGTGGAGTCTGCCGATGGATCACGCGGGATCGACCAGGCCGTCACCATGGAGGTCGAAGAAGGGATCAGTCTCCCGTGGTTCAGCCCGAGGGTGTCCGGAAGTGCTGCCTGCTGCGTGCGGGTTCCACCCGATTGAACAGCCAGGAGTGTCAGCATCACGACACACACGCCGCCTGCCCAACGGGCACGTCCGACCGCCGATGACTTTTTTCTGCGGTTTCGCATCAACAATCACTCCGTTCCAAGAATGGCTACAACAGGATCTGCACGCCGCCCATCACTCTGAAGTCCTCACCCAGCTGCCGGCCATGCAATCCGTGGAAGAGCGGAACCTGCACCGTCCCTTCCAGGGAAAGTGCCGGCGTCAGAAAAAGCTGCAAACCCGGCGCGAGATACGTGACGTTACCGCCCGTGTTCCCGTCGGTGACTCCGTTCTGTGACTCCTCCCCCCTCCATTCACCGCTGATGCTGATGGTGGTGAAGATCTGCGTGTCGCCGTATTCGGAGGGATAGACTTTGTAACGGTACGCGGCCTCATAGTTGAGGTTGGGGCCGAACCGGTGACCGTGGGCACCTCCCGTCACAATGCCGCTCAGGAGATTCAGGATGATCGCCGATCTTCCCACCGTCATGAATCCATTCACACCCGCGAGGAAATCGGTGGAGCCGGTCCCGAGCTGGATATGCGGGTCCAGCAGATCTCCGCGGCTGTCCTTCCCGTCAGTCCTTCCCGTCGGAAACTTCACACCACCTGCTAGCGAGAGTATCGTGGTCGATTCGATCGAGTGATCGACGAATGCTTTGTACCGGACCAGCAGCGACACGTCTGCAAGGCCGAACTGGTCGCCTGTCACGGTCGATCCGTCCTCCGCCAGCGACTCCGCATGGCGGCGTGCCACAGGCACGATGCCCGCCGCGGAGAATCGGTCATCAAGCGAAAAGAAAATCGAGTACTGCTGTGTGAGGTGTGACTCTGTTTCCTTCTCGGCATTGTCCGTTTGCGTGCCGTCGTTATACATCGTCCCCAGGCGGAGGTAGCGTACATCCACCCTCAATCCGGTCGCACCCACTTCCAGCGGGGATATCCCCTGGGCGGCGAGACAGAAATCGCACGCGTTCACCCGGTTCACGGCGAATCCCGTGCCGAGCCTCGACTGGGCTTTCCCCTCCGCAGCGAGAAAGGCACTACACAAGACCACGCTCAACAGGACAATAAACAGGTCTACATGCCTCCGGCACATTATCTGGGTTCTAAAAGGTGAGTGGCGCTGATGGTCTGCGGTGATCGACATTCAGAGTATTGAAAAAATCTGCAAGTCTCAACCTGTCCGGAGAACGGAACGAAACGCGATTACCCCAGTGTTCTTTATCTTGACATTAGTAGTTGGCGGAATTATATTAGAAACGTCATGAAAAAGCTGTCAATTTCGCGTGTTTCCATAAGGGTTTCGGCCTGCGCCTGTTGTTGTCCCGGTGCCGATGCACTACCCTGGCTACGCGAAGGAATCGTGCCGTAAACTAAGTAATTGACAAATCAGTACTTAGAGGCCCTTCGTCGGAAACCGGCGAAGGGTTTTTTGATTTTTGAAGCCCGGAGAGGTTCACAGCGATGACGTTTCGTGAGGTATTTGAGAGATCGCAGCATCGTTCCGCCCTTGAACGGCGGGAGAACGACCTTTCCCGTCTCATGGCAGATCCCGGTTCAATTGCCGGGCGGATAGGCAACACGCCCCTCATAAGAATCAGGAAGTGCGCCCCGGAGCGAGAGCAGGTCGAGATCCACGCCAAAGCCGAATGGCTCAATCCGGGCGGCTCCGTCAAGGACCGGGCTGCACTCAACATGCTGGTTGAGGCAGAGCGCTCAGGTGCGCTGACCCGGGGAAGGACCATCATAGACGCGACCAGCGGGAACACGGGAATCGCCTATGCTATGCTCGGCGCTCTCGCCGGGTATCGTGTCAAGCTCGCGCTCCCTGCAAACGCAAGTCCTGAACGGAAAAGCGCTCTCATCGCCTACGGCGCTGAGATCATCCTGACCGATCCGCTCACGGGCACGGACGGAGCGCAGGAGCGCGTGAAGGAAATCGTGGCAGCCGATCCGGAGAACTATTACTATCCCGACCAGTACAACAATGCTGCCAACTGGCAGGCGCATGAGCGTACGACCGGCCCGGAGATCCTCGCGCAGACCGAAGGCCGGATAACCCATTTTGTGGCAGGGCTCGGGACCACGGGCACGTTCACGGGGGTGGCACGCCGGCTGAAGAAATTCTCGGGCGCCATCCGATGCATCGCCGTGGAACCCGACTCGCCCCTGCACGGCATTGAGGGGCTCAAGCATCTTGAATCCGCGATCGTCCCCGGAATTTACGAACCATCCCTTGTTGACGAGAGGATCATCGTCTCGACAGAGGAAGCGTATGCGATGACCCGCCGGCTGGCGCGCGACGAGGGGGTGTTCGTCGGCGTTTCCAGCGGCGCAGTGCTTGCCGCCTGTGTCACCATCGCGCGCTCGATTCCCTCGGCTCTGATCGTAACGATTTTTCCGGATGGCGGCGCGCGGTATGCAAGCGAGCGGTTCTGGGAAGAAGGAGAGAACGGGAGGACGGCATGATCAGAATTGGGGAAGATGCATTGCAGCAGATACGAGACCACGGCGTCCGCACGTATCCCGAAGAGTGCTGCGGCGTGATGCTGGGGCGGGAGGTCGACGGGAACCGGACAATTGACGCGGTGTATCCGGTTGACAATGTCCAGGAGGTGAACCGGAAGCGGAGGTTCCTTGTCAGTCCGGCCCAGTACCTCGAAGCGGAGAGGACCGCCGCGGAACGCGGGATGGACCTCCTGGGGTTCTATCATTCGCACCCCGATCATCCGGCGGCGCCCTCCCAGTACGATACAGAGCATGCCCTCCCCTGGTTCACGTATGTCATCGTTTCCGTCAGGGAAGGGAAGGCCGACGATCTCACCGCCTGGGCGCTCCGTGAAAACAGGGATCGGTTTGAACAGGCGTCCGTGGTGGTCTCGGCGCCCGCTGCCCACGCGACCCAGCCGCACACGACGGGCATCCCTGCGAAACCCAGAAAGGAGTTATGATGGCAGTAACGGTATTTATTCCTTCCCCCCTCCGGAGCTACACGGGAAAGCAGGCATCGGTCATGCTTGAGGGAGAGACGGTGGAAGAGGTCCTGGGGAACCTGGCGTCGCGTTTTGCACAGCTCAGGCCGCATCTATACGCGGAGAACGGCGGCCTGCGGAGTTATGTGAATATCTACCTGAACGACAAGGACATCCGGTACCTGAAGCAGGGAAAGACTCCCGTCGGCGCATCGGACACTCTCAGCATCGTCCCCGCAATCGCCGGCGGCGCTCCGGGAATTGAAGCGGTCCCCGATGTCGCTCTGCGCAACGAGGAGATTCTACGGTACAGCCGGCACCTGATTATGCCCGAAGTGGGGATGAAAGGCCAGATGCGGTTGAAGGCCTCCCGCGTGCTTATCGTCGGTGCGGGTGGACTCGGATCGCCTCTCGGGCTCTACCTTGCAGCGGCGGGGGTGGGCACCATCGGCATCGTGGATTTTGACGTGGTGGAGGTGACGAACCTCCAGCGCCAGATTGTCCATACGACTGCCGACATCGGCCGGTCAAAGCTTGCTTCCGCCGAAGAGTCTCTACGGGGCGTCAATCCGCACGTCGTCGTGGAACCACACGAAGTGCGCCTCACGTCGGAGAATGCCCTCCGCATCCTTGAACGGTACGACGTCATCGTCGATGGCACCGACAACTTTGCCACCCGGTATCTCGTCAACGACGCCTGCGTGCTCCTGGGGAAACCAAACGTTTATGGGTCGATCTTCCGCTTCGACGGCCAGGTCAGCGTCTTCGATGCGCGGAGCGGGCCGTGCTACCGGTGCCTCTATCCGGCGCCGCCCCCTCCGGGGCTTGTGCCCAGCTGCGCCGAAGGGGGCGTGCTTGGGGTGTTGCCGGGTATCATCGGTTCGCTGCAGGCTCTCGAGACCATCAAGCTCATCATCGGGCAGGGGGATACGCTGGTCGGGAGGCTGGTGTTGTTCGACGCGCTCCAGTTCAGTTTCCGCGAGCTGACTCTGCGGAAGGATCCTGCATGCCCGATCTGCGGGGAGTCTCCCACCATCCACGCGCTGATCGATTACGACGAGTTCTGCGGGATCCCTGCTTCACCTGCCGGGCAGGGCGGCACGGCCCAGCGCGACATAACGGTCGAACAATTGAAGGCGCAACGCGACAGAGGGGAGAATCTGTTCCTCCTTGACGTGCGCGAGCCCCATGAATACGACATTGTCCACCTTGATGCTCATCTCATCCCCCTCGGGGATTTGCCCGCGCGCATGAGCGAACTCGACACGACACAAGACATCGTGGTCTACTGCAGGACCGGTGTCCGAAGCGCACAGGCGGCGGAGTTTCTCCGCAAGAGCGGATTTGCGAGAGTCAGGAATCTCACCGGGGGCATTGACGCCTGGGCACAGCGGATTGATCCGTCGCTTCCCCGCTATTGAGTCACTCTCCGGGAGAGCCACGGGCGGGACGCCCGTGCCACTGCATCTTGGCCCGTGCCACTGCATCTTGGCCCGTGCCACTATCCCCTCTTGAAGATGATACCGGCGAATCATACATTCTCTTATCGGTGCCGCAGGTACATCCTCACACCGGCCTGTTCGGCCGGCTTCTTCAAGAACCAGGAGGAATCATGAAACGCTTGATCTACTTCTGCATCATGTTGCTCGCCTTTGCGTTGACCGCAGAGGCCCAGGTTCGCTTCGGCATCCAGGGAGACGTGACGAACGTCAATGTCGGCGGCCAGGTCAAAGACATTTACGGTCTCGGGATTGGAGGAGGGATCCATTTCGACGTCTCGCTTGGCCCGCTGGGTCTCCGAATTTCGGGCGACTATGTTTACCTGACACCCGACAAGGGCAAGTACCAGGCGCTGATCGCGACGGTGCTGCCCGGGAGCATTGCGTCACAGTTTACCATCGAAGGAGGCCGGATTGATGTCATCTCCGGCAACGTGAACCTGAAACTTGCCATTCTCCCGCTCCCCATTATTCATGTGTACCTCACCGGCGGGGGAGGACTCGTCAATATGGGTGTGACCGAGGCAAAAGTGAGTTTCAACGGGACCCCGGTCGGGTCTGTTCCGGCGATGAAATCACAGACCAAACCTTCAGTCAACGCGGGTGCAGGCGTTGATATCAGCCTTGGGGGATTGACGCTCTACGGAGAAGTAAAGATCGTCTGGATCATGACCGAGGGCGAGACCAGCACGCAGGTGCCGCTGGCAACTGTCGGACTTACCTTCTGACACTTCAGCAGGTCAGAAAACGAACAACGGGGCTCCCTGTCACGCTCGCGGGCGTGACGGAGAGCCCCGTCGACGTATCAGGCGTCAGCTGTGACGGATGTTGATGATATCTCCGTCCCTGACGATATACTCCTTCCCTTCCAACCGCCATTGACCCGCTTCCTTTGCTTTCGCGAAAGAGCCGCCGTGCGCGATGAAGTGTTCATACGGAACGACTTCCGCACGGATGAACCGGGCGAAAAAATCGGAGTGGATGACGCCGGCGGATTCCTGTGCGGTCATCCCCGCGCGAATGGTCCAAGCCCGGCACTCGTCCTCCCCCACGGTGAAGAATGACTGCAGTCCCTGGAGGGCGTACGCTTCACGGATGAGCGTGTCCAGGGCAGACTCCCTGATCCCGTATTCATCCATAAAGGCGCGGGCTTCGTCGGCTGCAAGCTCCGACATTTCCCTGTCGATCTTTCCGAAGAACGACACCACCCTGGTCTGCTTCCCGCCCTTCTTCTCCCCCACCCCGCGCGTGAATTCCGCCGCGTCCTTCTGGCGCGACTCATCGAAATTGAGCGCGATGAGCATTGGCTTGAGTGAGAGCAGCTGATACGTCTTCAGAAGATGCGCTTCTTCGGCGGTGAACTCGGCCTCCCGGAGGGGTTTTTCGGCCTGGAGGATTCCGTTGCATTTTTCAAGGACAGGAACTTCGCGCCGGGCGTTTTCGTCTTTTGATTTCTGGAGCTGTTTCGCAATCCGCTCGAGGCGGCTCTCGACAATCCCCATGTCGGCGATAATGAATTCCGTTTCGAAGGCCGCAATGTCACGCGTCACGTCCACCGATCCGTCGGGATGGGGGACGGCGTCATTTGCGAAGGCCCGCACGACCTGCACCAGCGCGTCGTTGTTCTTGACATTCGCCAGGAAATTGGTGGTGAACTGCGTCGTGCCGGATTCACCCTTCTTGAGCCCTGCGACGTCAATCAGCTCAATGGTCGCGTGCACCGTGTTTTTGGGGAGGAAGATCGCGGCGAGCCTGTCGAGGCGGGGATCGGGAACCTTCACCACCGCTTGGTGGGCGTCGGGCCGGGTCAGCTGCGACGCATCAAGATGCGTGCGCGATGCGGCCTGAAACAGCGTGGATTTTCCCGAGAAGGGAAGACCAACGATACCGATTTGCATGAAGTCACCTGGAGGGGGAGAGATTCAGGAAAGCTGTACCTCGCGCAAAAACTGTGCGCTCTCTTCGGGCACGGCGGGATTGATGTACATGCCGCTACCGATTTCGAATCCTGCGGTGCGGGCAATGCGCGGGATGATGGTCAGGTACCAGTGGAAGTACTCCCGGTGCCCTTCCCGTGCGGGGATGGACCGGATCGAGAAATTGTAGTCGGGGTCGCGGAGCCCGTGGTAGACTTTCGCCAGGACCGCCTTCAGCGTCGTCGCCAGGTCGGAAAGTTCCTCATCGGTCGTTTCGTCGAACGACGACTGGTGCCGCCGGGGAAAAATCCAGAGGTGGAACGGGGAGAGGGCCGCATATGGTATAAACGCGACGAAGTGTTTTCCCGCCACGATCACCCGGGCCCCGTCCGCCAGCTCGCCGGCGAGGGTTGTGCAGAAGACACACTCCCCGGATTCATCGAAAAACCTGATGGCTTCATCGAGCCGGTGCCTGATCTGGGCGGGAACAATCGGCGTTGCCGCGATCTGGGAATGGGGGTGCTGCAGGGAGGTCCCGGCGCTTTCGCCGTGGTTCTTGAAGATGATGATCGCTTCGATGCGGGAATCCTGTTTCAACTCGGCGTAGCGCCGGCGGTACGCCGTCAGCACTTTTTTGAGGTCGTCAATTGTATAGAGGGCGGGCGCGAGATCGTGGCGCCGGTGTTCGATTACGACCTCGTGTGATCCGACCGCGGTCATGGAGCGGAACACCCCATCGATCCTGCGGACTCTCTCCCCTTCCCGGGCCAGGGCCGGGAATTTGTTCTGCACGACCCGCACATCCCATCCCCCCCTGTCACCGCTCCGGTAGGTTTCCCCATCGGTCATTTTCTCGTTTCCGACGCAAAAAGGGCATAACGGATCGTGCTGCGGGAGATCACTTTTGGGGGGTGTTGTGACAACGAACTCGTGCGGGCGTTTCGCCCGCTCCTGCGCAATAATGACCCATTCACGGGTGATGATGTTCTGGCGCAATTCAGGCATGGCTTACAAGCTACCAACGGAGCGTATGAAAGTCAATTTGATTTTGTCAGGTCCCGGGGGTACATTTCTCGGAACCGTTCTTTCCAGAGGCGCCTCCGCGAGCGTGCAGGATGGCGTCTCTCTGTTTTTTGGTATTTTGGTTGTTCCGGAAGTTCAGGAGAAGGAGTCTGTCATATGCTGACGACTGTTCGCTGGACTGCAAGGGTCCTGGAGGGGATAGTCGCTGTTTATTTTCTCATCTATTGCATCCGTGGCGGCGTCCAGGCGCCCTCGTTGCTGACGACCGGCGAATCCTTTGCCGTGCTTGGCATCGCACTCTGCTTTGCCGGGCTCGCCATCGCCTGGACACTGGAGAGAGCGGGCGGAGGACTCATGGTGGCGGGATACCTGCTGATCGCTGTCTCCTTCAGCTCCATTCTCTCCATGCGGATGTATCATGTGCTCGCGTTCTCAGGCGTCCTGAGCCTCGCCGCATGGTGGCTGGGGAACAATGCGGGAAAACCGGTTCCCCCGCCGGTTCTTCTCGCCGTTCTGACGGAATGGATCGTGCGCTGGCGGAAACCGCTTGCGGCAGCGGGGGGGGTGCTTGTGCTGTTGCTCCTCAACGAATTGTTCCTCACGCCGCCGCTGATGTCGCCCGGATTGCAGTCCGATCACGCGGTCGCCGGGAGATGGGAAGGCAGGAGTGCCATCAGATCCGGCTGGATCCGGCAGCACAAACTGAAACTCTCCGTGCAGATTGACGGGGAAGGCGCAGTGACGGGCGGCGTGGGTGATGCCGCTCTTTCCGGAGGGAAGATTGTGCCGAACCGGAGCTGGCTCGGCAGCTTGCTCGGCTGGCGGAGCGACTACATGATCTCGGCGAACCTCACGGGAATGGTGGTGGCGCCCGAGAGCATCGCCCGGGCCGAAGTGAAGATCCCCGTTACGTTCAGAGGTGAACGGCTCGTCGGCTGCATGCTGGCGATGGGAGGCGGCGGGGACTCCCACGGTGATGTTCAGTGCAACCGGCTGTCCTTGTTCAAGCCGGGGCCGGACCGCGCGGTGACCTTCCGGGTAAAGCCGGAAAACATCCCGGAAGCCTCCAGTGTGTATCTCACCGGGGACAACGATCAATTCGGTAACTGGGAACCTGCCGGAGCGCCGCTCGACCGCAAGTCGGACGGTACATGGGCGAGGACATTCCGTTTTCCCGAAGGGATTGTCCTTTCGTACAATTGCACCCGGGGCTCGTGGCGGACGCAGGCGCTCGATGGAACAGGCGGGGCGCTGCCCAACAGGTTTCTCGAAGTGCGCCGCGATACCACGATTGAGATCACCGTCGCCAGCTGGGCTGACATCATCATGTGACGCAGGCGGGGCTCACGGAGTCTTTGTCGTCTTGTGCGCGTGCGCTTCCAGCGCGGCGGCGAAGAGACGGTGGGCCGCGATCGCCTCGTCCGGCGTGAGGCAGCCGAACCTGTCGCCCAGCACCCCTCCCCGTTCGGCGATGAACGCACCCCACATCTGAAGGAAGCAATCCGGAAATCCCGGTTCGAAGATCCCCCCCGTGATTGCAGGGAACACGGATGCGTGGCCGAGATCGATCCTCTTCCACGCCTGCTCATCGTCGCGCCGGAACACCCAGAGTGATTTCGGTTCCTTGGTGCTGTAGCGGATCCCTCCGTCCGTCCCGAGGGTCTCGATGTACCACGTATTCGTCTCTCCCGGCGCCATGCGTTTCATTTCAAGACGCATGGGTACATCCGCCCCGTTGATGGTTACGTCCGTGGAGAGCGTCGCGTTATCCCACGTGTCGCACACCGCCATCCCTCCCCTGCCGTCAGGCCGCTGCGTGTAAATCTTCTGCAGCTGCGCATAGACCCGCGCCGGCTTCCATCCAAGCCGCAGCGGAAGATGGAGAACGTGCATGCCGAGGTCTCCCATCACGCCGATGGTCCCGCAAGTCGCCGTCTGCCGCTTCCAGTTGACCGGCTTGTCGGGATCGAGGTCGCTTGCGTGCAGAAATCCGGCGCGAATTTCAAGAGGGATGCCGAGTTTGCCATCCCGGAGATACCGGAACACCCGCTGCGCGCCGGGTAGAAAAGGGAACTCCGAGCTGACCCGCACGAACTTCCCGGATGCCCGGACCGCGGCACCGATTCTCTCCGCCGCCGCGAGGTCGATCCCAAACGGCTTTTCGGCCAGCAGGTCTTTCCCTGCCTTGAGGACGTCGGTATAGATCTGCTCGTGCAGGTTGTGGGGGACTGCGACATAGACCACGTCCACCTCAGGGGAACGCAGGAGCTCATGATAGTCGGCTGTGAAGAGGCGGACCGTCGGCACACTCCGAAACCATTCTCGCGCACGGTCTGCGACATCGCACACCGCGGTCAGCTCCGCACGCAGGGGGAAGCCGTCGAGTGCGAACCAGCGGCCGAGCGCGCTTGCGGTTTCGCGCCCCATGAGACCGCCGCCGATGATGCCGATGCGCACCGGTGCGGTCATGGCTTCCCTCCGATGAACGCGAACGCCTTTTCTGCGGTCGCTCCTTCATGCACCAGCGCCATAAGGGCCCGGGTCATCCCCTGCGGGTCGCGGTGCTGGATGATGTTGCGTCCGTATACAATGCCTGCGATCCCCTGCTTCATGAGCGCCTCCGTCCTCTTGAGCACATCGAGATCCTGCGCTTTGCCCCCTCCCCGGACCAGGACCGGGACGCGCGCAATTTCCACGACGCGGTGGTACGCGCTCACATCATCGGTCGGGTCGGCCTTGATGATATCCGCGCCGAGCTCCACCGCCTGGCGGACCAGCGGGAGGATCTTATCGATGTCCCCGTCCACCATGTATCCCCCCGCCGCCTCGTTCGGCCGGAAGACCAGCGGTTCGATCATCAGGGGCATGCCGTACACATCGCACTCGGGCTTGATCTTGAGGATGTTCTGAACGCATTGGTCGGTCACTTCCGGCTGTCCGGGAATCCGGAACAGGTTGACCACCACGCAGACGGCATCAAGCCGGAGGGCCTGTTCGACGGCGTGCTCGATCATGCGGCTGAAGAGTGTTCTGGGGAGGCTCGTACCATAGACATTGGCGACATCGGTCCGGAGGACGAGAGAAGGCTTGTTTTTCCCCGGCATCGCCTGGAGGACGCCTGCCTGACCGATGGTGAGCTGTATGGCGTCCGGCTGCGCCGCGACGAGCGTCTTCACGCTGCGCGCAATGTCTTCGATGCCGTCCAGGAACCCCCGCTCGTTGAAGAAGCCGTGGTCGATTGCCACGTCGAGACAGTGCCCTGAAGCCGGATTGAACAGTCTGTGGAGACGATATTTTTCCATGGGGATGCGCCTGCGATTCCGGAAAGTTGAGAACGGTGGGGGGCAGATGGAAAAAGCTCGGAATTGACGATCCAAAAAGCAAGCGCGCCGAATTGAATTGATTTGCGCATGAATTGATTTGCGCGCACGGGCTCGTTATCTTATCCTTACTCACTATCCTTTCCTCGTTCATGACGAAACGATCCTCAGCCGGGATGCCCACCACGGGGAGTCCCGGCCGCTGGCGCCCGGAAACCATGATACTCCTCAAACGCGTCGGAGGGACGGCGATCTCGCCCGACGGGAAAACCGCGGCGTACACCATCACGGTGCCGGTGGACGATCAGCGCGGCTCGCGGTTTGAATCCGGGATCTGGATCGCCTCAACCGACGGCGCCTCCAACACCCGGATTACGCCCGGCGGATTATCCTGCTCCGATCCCGCTTTCTCGCACGATGGCACGTGGCTGGCATTCATGGCCGCCCCGGGAAACGGGACGAAAAAGCAGATCTGGATCACCCGGCTCCCGGACGGCGAGGGGGAGATGATCACAGACACCGCCGGCGGTGTCGTTGCATTTCGATGGACGCCCGACGGGAAGAGCATCGCATTCACGACCCCCGATGCTGACCCAGGGGATTCTTCCCCGTCTTCAATGAAGGCAATAGTCGCGGACGCGAAGCATGCGTGTGCCCATATTCACGTCGTGACGCTCGACACCCCCCGGGGCCCCGAGCGAAGCCACCGCCGGCTGACCGCGGGCGGATTCCATGTCACGTCGTTTGATTGGTCGCCCGACGGATCCCGGATCGTGTTTGCTCACCAGGCAACCCCCTCGCCGGACGCGATCGCCACAAACGATCTCTCACTTCTCGATCCCGGCACGGGCGCAGTCGCTCCGCTCGTGACGGGAGGGGGTGCGGACGTAACGCCCTTCTACTCCCCGGACGGCCGGTGGATCGCGTTCGCTTCAGACGGAGGCGAACCTCACTGGGCGCACACGATGGATATCTGCGTCGTCGCACCGGGAGGCGGGAGGCCGAGGCAGCTCGCGCGGACCCCGGGACGCTACGCCACACTTCTCGGGTGGAGCCCGGGGGGCAAGGGCGTGTTCGTCCTCGAACTTGACCGGACTTCAAACCGCGTTCTTGCGCTCCCGCTTGACGGCTCACCGCCCCGGACGGTGACGACCGGTGGGGGCACATTCAGCGCACCGGCGTTCGGCAGAAGGAGCTCCGTATTCTGTTTCGTTCACGAGCGGAGCGACGTCCCGCCGGAGGTGTTTGCAAGCGATTTCCAGGATTTCAACCCGAAGCGACTCTCCCATGCAGGAGCGGAGTTCAAGCTGCTCACCTGTGCCAGGACAGAAGTGATCCGCTGGCGCTCCTCCGATGACTCAGAAATTGAGGGGATCCTCACCTATCCCATGCACCACCATGTGGGGAAGCCGTTTCCGCTCATCGTGCAGCTTCATGGAGGGCCCGCAAGTGCTTTCCAGCAATGGTATACCGGCGGGCCGTCTGTCTACCCGGTCCAGGCATTTACGGAGGCGGGATTCGGCATGCTCTGCCCAAATCCGCGCGGGAGCGATGGGTACGGGAGGGATTTCCGTTATTCAAATGTTAACGATTGGGGAGGGCGGGACAAGGACGATATCATTGCGGGCGTCGAGCACCTCGTGGCCCAGGGGATGGCGGATCCCGGCCGGCTCGGGGTGTGCGGATGGAGCTACGGGGGATATCTGACGACTTGTCTTGCCGCCTCGACGAAACTATTCAAAGCGGCCAGCGTCGGCGGCGGCATCGTGAACGTCGCGAGTTTCGCCGGGACAACGGATATCCCCGGATACGTCAGGGACTAT
>JBGPYM010000305.1:0-3328 GCA_041493205.1 Bacteroidota bacterium | reverse complement strand
ATTGAATAGTAGTAGCCGTTCGGTACATGCGGAACCGAAAATGCCCCGCCCGCGTCGGCAATCGCTCCAGCGGCGAACGCCGGTGAGCCGCCCGCACCAATAGGCGTCAGGCTCAGCACCACGAGAGAATATGCCGTCGAGATGCCGGTGGACCCGGCGCTGACCGTCCCGCCGACCGTGGTCGCCGGGAACGAAGCCGCCGTCGTGAAGTAGAATGCGTACGGGTGATCCATCGCCGTGCCGGTGGAGGTCTTCCCCGCGAACACGCAGGCGAAGTAATACTTCCCGGCCGAGAGGTACACACTGTAGGTCACAGTGCGCTTGTCGGGGCTGAACGTGACCCCGTAGAGAGTGTCGACGTTCGCGATGAATCCCGCGTCGTTGCTCCCGTTACTCACATAAATAGTCGTGTCACATGCAAGATTGAATGTAAAGCTGATATTCACATGCCCGGTGGCAACGCTGGTCGCGTTGTTTGCGGGACTGGTGGAAACCACCTGCAGCGGCGTCTGCGCCAGTGCGAAGGCGGCGCACAGAACAAGCAAAACGATTGCAACGGTTCTCATTGACGGATTCTCCTGTGATTGAAGAGAGCTGGTATGGTCGGTGACAAACGTCTACTGCGATGCGCTACAGCATCGCAAGAATTACGCCAGCGTGCACCGGCGCCGAATAATCTGTCAATCGTGCGGACACCGTCCCGCCGCACAGCAGGTATGAAGTAACATCGTCCACACGGTTGGAAGAAATTGCCGTTTCTTGCCGAATTTACAAGAGTGGGGCACCCCGCCAAATGTCAACTTTTTTCAGTACCATGGAAAACCGCGTACAGGTCGCCCTGCCCGCTCAGGAAGGAAATGCCGGATGATCGTGATGAAATTCGGGGGTACGTCTGTTGAGGATGCAAAGGCAATCCGCAATGTCGCGGGGATCGTCGCGCGACACGCTCCCCGGAAGCCTCTTGTGGTCGCCTCTGCGTGTGCAGGCGTCACCAATGCGCTCCTGGCGCTCGCCCGGAGCTCTCCCGAGGCCGGAAAGGTCAAGGCGCTGGAGCAGGCGGATCAGCTCCGCATGCGGCACCGGAAAATCGCGCACGATCTCTTCACCGGAGAAGTCCTCTTCACCGTGCAGTCACAGGTTGACGCGATGATGGACGAGGTGCGGGATCTGGTGAAGAGCATCGCGATCCTGGGTGAGCTGACCGACCGCTCGCTTGACACGTTCGCAGGGTTCGGGGAGCGTCTTTCCACGCTGCTCCTGTACCACCGGATGAAGCAGGAGGGGATCAACTGCGTCCTGGTGAGCGCGGCGGACGTGATGGTGACCAGCGCGGAATTCACCCGGGCGGTCCCGCTTTTCGAGGAAACCAACAAACGGACGGCTGCGCTCATCGCCCCCCGCCTGCAGGCGGGACAGATTGTGGTCACGCAGGGATTTCTCGGAGCGACCGCCGGGGGCGTCCCCACCACGATCGGCAGGGGAGGATCCGACTACTCCGCCGCGATTTTCGGAGCGGCGCTCGATGCCGAGGAGATTCAAATCTGGACCGATGTGGACGGCATCATGACGTCCGATCCGTCGGTGATCCCCGATGCCCGGGTCATCGACGAAATGACGTTTCGGGAGGCCGCCGAACTCGCCTATTTCGGGGCGCGGGTGCTCCATCCCGCGACCATCCTCCCCGCAGTGCAGAAAAACATCCCCGTCCGGGTGCTCAATTCGCGGCGGCCGGAACTCCCCGGAACGGTCATCCTCCGTGAGCGTTCGAATGCCGCCCGCGGCGTCGTGAAGTCGATCGCCTACAAGGAAGGCATTACGGTGATCACGATTGCCTCGACACGGATGCTGATGATGCACGGCTTCCTGGCACGGGTGTTCGAGGTTTTCGCAGCGCACGGGAAAAGCGTCGATGTCATCGCGACCTCCGAGGTGAGCCTTTCCCTCACCGTGGACTCTCCCGACCAGCTCGAGTCCATATTTGTCGACCTCAGGAAAATCGGCGACGTGGACGTGGAGCAGGAGAAAGCGATCTTCTGCGTTGTGGGGGAGGACCTGAAAGTCACGCGGGGGATTATCACGAAAATATTCTCGACCCTCGACGCGGAGAATATCCCCGTGAGCATGATCTCCCTGGGGGCCTCGGAAATCAATGTGACGTTTGTGGTCGACGGCAAGGACATCCGCCGGACGGCCGAGGCTCTGCACCGCGCCTTTTTCAATACCTGACGCGAAGGCTTGTTTCTATCCGCGATTTCTGTATCTTGATTTTTCATTAATTCCTGTTCATTTCAATGCCTATTCTCGTTGCGTGCGGGGATGGGCATTTTTATTTGAATGTCCACCACGTTCCCGAGGAGGATCCATGCCCGCCCCGCTCAACCACCGAACGCTCTATCGCCTTCCCTGGACGCTCCCAGACAACGCCATCAGCTGGCTGGAGCCGACAAGCCAATGTAACCTCGCGTGCGATGGTTGCTATCGGAAAAACGAGGTGGGGAGCCACAAGCCGCTCGACCAGGTGCGCCGGGAGCTCGATACGTTCAACCGCCTGCGGTCCACCGACGGGGTGTCGATCGCCGGCGGCGACCCGCTCATGCACCCGCAGATCGAAGAGATCGTCGCGATGATCGCCGCGGACGGCCAGAAACCGATCATCAACACCAACGGGCAGCTCCTGACCATGGAGAAGCTCATGGCGCTGAAACGGGCGGGCGTCTACGGGTTTACCTTCCATATCGACAGCGGCCAGAACCGTCCCCACATGAAGGGGAAGACGGAGATCGAGCTGAATGAATTGCGCCTGAAATACGCGCGCATGCTGGCGGAAGCCGGCGATATCTCCTGCGCGTTCAATGCCACCGTCTACGAACACACGCTGAACGACGTCCCCGCCATCCTCGCATGGGGACAGGAACACATCGATATCGTCAACATCCTGGTCTTCATCGCGTACCGCGCGGCGCCGGTGCACAAGGGATACCGGTACATGGTCGGCAAGGACGAAATCGACATGACGCCGGTCGCGTACGCGATCGACGAGGATCGAAAAATTTCCATCATGTCCACCGACATTGTCGATACCATACGGACCACATACCCGGATTTCCAGCCGTCGGCCTACCTGAACGGCACCGAACGGCCGGACCACTTCAAATGGCTCCTGACCCTCCGGATCGGCACGAAGGACAAAATCTACGGGTACACGGGCCCCAAGTTCATGGAGATCTCCCAGATGCTTCACCACCTCACCCGTGGCTCCTATCTTGCCTACACGCAGCCGCGAGTCCTGGGACGCGCGAAGTCGATGCTCGCCCTCGCCCCCCTCGAT
>JBGPYM010000376.1:0-2233 GCA_041493205.1 Bacteroidota bacterium | reverse complement strand
CTCGAATCCGCACTCCGACTTGCCGATTGTACTGGGTAGTTCGGGTGACCTGCGGCCTATTCAAGCCTCTAAATCCAATCCCAACAACCATGACACCCAAAAAGACCCTGAACGCATTTCTTGAGGAACTGGCATCCTCTTCCCCTGCGCCGGGCGGCGGCAGCGTGGCCGCGCTGGCGGGCGCTCTCGGCGCCGCTCTGATCGCCATGGTGTGCAACCTGACCATCGGGAAGAAGAAGTATTCCGCGGTGGAGCCGGAGATGAAGAAGATCCTCGCGCAGGCAGGACAATTGCAGGAACGGCTCACCACGCTGATCGATACCGATACGGCAGCCTTCAACAAGGTCATTGAAGCGTTCGGCCTCCCGAAAGAGACGGACCCGCAGAAAGCCCTCCGCGCAGCGGCCATCAGAGAAGCTACAAAGGAAGCGACGCTCGTGCCGCTGCAGGTCATGAAGCAGTGCATCGATGCGCTGGCGCTTGCGCGCCACGTCGCGGTGGCGGGGAACGTCAATTCGATCAGCGACGCCGGGGTCGCCGCACTGATGCTGCAAGCCGCGGCGGAAAGCGCAGGGCTCAACGTGCAGATTAATCTCAACGGACTGAACGATCAGGAGTTCGTGGGGTGGAAATCGGAGGAACTTGCTTCGTTGCGCAAGAGCAGCCGGATGATGCTGGAGGAGATCCAGTCCATCGTCGCGGAAAAACTACGGAAGGAATGAGGCGAGACCAACTGCGTCCCGCATGAGTCCCGCAAGAGCCACGACCGCGGCGGTCTCCGTCCGGAGCCGTCGCGGGCCGAGCAACACCGCCGTAAACCCCGCCTGTTCTGCAATCGACACCTCCCTGTCGCTGAATCCCCCTTCCGGCCCGATACAGATCACCGCGTCCCCCGAACCCGCCGGTACCGCCGCCCCCGCCGGCCGCTCCTGCTCGTGCGCGAGATAGCGCGCAATGCCCGCGGGCAGCGCCGCCACGAATTCGTCGAAAGGAGTCAATGGCGTCACCGCAGGGAGCACGCAGCGGCCGGATTGCTTCATCGCGGCAATGCAGAGCTTCTGCCACCGTGCGCTGTTTCCGTGCTGGGGGATCGTCCGTTCCGTCAGGAGCGGCACGATTGTGCGCACGCCAAGCTCGACCGACTTTTCCACGAGATAGTCGAACCGCGACGGATTTTTCAGTATCCCGACCGCAAGTGTGATCGACCGGCCCGGCTCGTTGAGCAGAGGATGGCGCGCCTTGATCGAGCACCGGGCCGCGGTGCGGCTGATGTCGTCGATCACGGCGTCATAGGCGTTCCCGGCACCGTCTACGATCCGGAGAGAATCGCCGGAGCGAAGACGCATCACGTGAGCAATATGCCTGAATTCGTCCCCCTCGATCGTGACCAGGGGAGGCGTCACCAGCCGCGGCGGCGTGTAGAAGGTCTCCATCTCAGAGGGAAGTGCGGAGGTCGATGATGAACTGTCCGTGCCCGAGGTCATTCAGGGCGTATTCGGTCCGGCACACGAAACCGTACGGAAGGAGGAAGTGAATGCCGCCGCCGTAGCCCGAAGTGAATGAGCGGAGCGTAAGCCGCTCGCTCCGGAACCATGCGATGCCCGTGTCCGCAAAGAGCGCAAGACTGACCCCGAACCGCCAGACGGCGAACTCGGGAGGGATCGGAATGGCGGAGAACATAAATGTCCGCGGATTCAGCAGCATATACCGGAGCTCCAGCGTCCCGCCGGCCAGATTTTCCCCCTCCCGCACCGTGTTGTAATATCCCCGGATGCGCTCGTGCGTCCCGAAGTACTCCCGCGCATAGGTCGGAACGACGGTTCCCGAAACCATCGAACCGTGAATGCGCGCGGCAAGCGAGAGATCCTCTGCGAACGGCGTATAGCGCCGCGCGTCAACGTCGATCCGGCTGAAATCCACGTCCGCCTCCCCGAGTCCGTTCTTTGTCACCGACAGGGAGACCATCGTGCCCCGCATGGCATATTCACGAAGATCCCGCGAATCAAATGTGTATGCGGCTGCACAATACAGGTACAGGTCCTGACCGTCAGCCGACGCCGTGCGCCCGGGCCTGTAGGAGGATACGCGCACGTTATGCACCCCGAAATTGATCCCCGCAGTCACAAACAACGTGAAGCGCTCCCCGACGGCAATGTTGACGTCGAAATGACGCTCATCGAAATCGCCCGTCAGCGCCGATTCAATGAGGCTTCTGTTCCTCACCGTGCCCATG
>JBGPYM010000181.1:0-6627 GCA_041493205.1 Bacteroidota bacterium | reverse complement strand
GCCCCTCAGGCCCCATGCACCTCAATCGGGGCTCCTGTGAGAAAGGCGGCAATCCGGAGAGTTTTGTAGGAAAGTGATGGTGCATGGGTGAATATTGGACGGAAATCTGCCAGTACGGCGGTTTTTTTTGTGGCACCGCCTTTGCGCAGTGAATGAGAGCAGACGTGAGGCTCAGAGCACCTATGGTCACGACGGGCGACACGAAAAACAGGTCGGGAAAGTGGATAACGGCGGGTTTCATCGCCGTCATCATTTTTTTCCTGGTGTCGGGCATCACCGTCGTAGAGAGCGTCTACAGTTCCCTGGACGACACGGCAAAGGCCAGCGAGGCGAGTACCACGGAGAAGGCGCTGTACGACCTCGTCTCGGCGCTCAAGGACGTCCAGCGGGGCGTCCGGGGGTACGTGATAACCGGTGATACCTCTTTCCTGGGGCCCTACCGCACTGGATTGGGGGAAACTGCGATCGCCCTTCGCGCCGTGACTGCAGAGGTGCCTGCCGACAAGGAAACCGCGCGCCGTGTCGACATGATCCAGTCGTTCAGCGTCACGCTCATCAGCAGCATGAAACGCCAGGTGGACCTTGTCGACCGCCATCGATCCGATTCGGCGCGTACTATGGTCCAGGTCGGCGAGGCCACGCGCGCGCTGGAAGCGGTTAATAACGTCGTCCAGCAGATGATCGACGAGGAGAACCGGGCGGAGGTTGAGCGGAACGCCGAGGCACAGGCACACCTGCGGGATTCGATCGGCGGCATCATCGGGACACGAGCGTTCTTTCTTGTTCTCCTCATCGTTATCTTCATCGTGATGAAACGGCAGTTGCGGGATCGCAACCGCCTGGCCGCCATCGCCACGCGCAGCGAGCAGAGGCTGCAAACCGTGGTGAACTCCATCCGTGAGGGTGTAACATTCAGCAATTCCGAGGGGCGCTTTGAAATCTTCAACCCCCGGATGCAGGAACTGACCGGCTACACCCGGGAGGAAGCCAACCGGAGCGGCGATTTCTCACGGCTCATTTATCCGGACCCTGCGGACCGGCAACGGGCGCTTGACGGCCTGAAGACCCTGATGGAGCACAAGGAGCCGCACTCGACCGAAACGACGATCACGACAAAGAACGGCGCAAGGAGACTGTTGCGGATTTCCTCCCAGGTGATCGGCGGAATCCCCAACCGGATGTTCCTGAGCACCTATCAGGACATCACCGAAGAGCGAAGGCTTGAAGAGGGAATGCGCGGTTCCGAGCGGCGCTACCGGCTCATGTTCGAAACGAGTCCGATTCCCGCTCTCGTCTATAACGACGATACCCTCGCGATCCTGGCCGTCAGCGATGTGACGCTCAGCCATTACGGATACAGCAGGGAAGAATTCCTGTCCATGACGATCAAGGACATCCGGCCTGAAGAAGACATTCCCGACCTGCTGATGCATCTTGCGACCACGAAGGAGGATGTCCGCCACTCGGGCATCTGGCGGCACCGGAAGAAGGACGGGACCATTATGACCGTCGATGTCAGGTCGCACGCCATCCCCTGGGAGGGACACCAGGCACGCCTGGTGATGATCCATGATATCACCGAGCACCAGCGAATCGAGGAGGAGCTCAGGATCCAGAAAACATATTTCGAACGCCTGTTCAACGCAATGCCCGAGGGAGTTGCCCTGATTGACGAATCGGGATGTATCCGGAATGTCAACAAGGCATACGAGCACATCTTTGGTTTTACCCGGGAAGAGGTTCTCGGAAGAAACGTCACCACGCTCAACGTCCCTGTGGAGTACGTCGCAGAGGTCCATGATTCACTGGAAGCGGTGATGAACGGGGTGGGAATTTCCCTTGAGACACACCGGTTGAGAAAGGACGGCAGCGTCATCGACCTGTCCATCATCGCCACGCCTGTCGACCTTGGCGGGGATCAGCGGATGGTCTACGGCATCTACCGCGACATTACCCAGCGCAAGAAGTCGGAGAAGGAACGGGAAGAGCTGATCGAGCAGTTGCAGAAGGCCATTGCAGAGGTGAAGACACTGAGCGGGCTCCTTCCTGTCTGCGCGTGGTGCAAAAAGGTGCGCGATGACAAGGGGTACTACCATCAGCTGGAAACTTACATCGCCGCACATTCAGGCGCCACCTTCACGCACGGCATCTGCCCCGACTGCCTTGAAACGATGAACGCGGAGGCCGCGAGCACTCTCAGGCGCAAGAACGGAGAACATCATCACGACGGCGTGGGCGCCGTCTGATTGCATACGCCCTCCCCGACCGCTATATTCCACTGATCTGTTTCCCCTCCCCCAACGATCCGGAGCAACCATGTCCGCGGTACCAGAACGACCATTAGGCCGGACCGGCCTTCACACGACACTCATCGGCTTCGGCGCGCTGGAAATCGGCCGCGACTGGGGAATCGGCGCGGACGACGGCAGGAAGCGGCCGGGCGAAGAAGACGCTGGGAGAACGTTAGAACGCGTACTGGACCTGGGAATCAACATTATTGACACGGCCAGTGCGTATCACCGCAGTGAGGAACGGATCGGGATGTACGCGGGCGGGCGCCGCGGAGAGTATATCCTCGCGACGAAATGCGGAGAGCATAACAGGGAGCCATCGACGTATTACGACTTTTCCCATGACGCAGTGGCTGCATCCATCGCAAACAGCCTCCGGCTCCTCAAAACCGACGTGATTGACGTGCTGCAGATTCATTTCGGCCCCGACCCCGAAAAGGTGCTTGACGACGGCGGATGTGTCCGCGCAATGAAAGAGGCCCGGGGGCGGGGCGAGGTTCGATTCCTGGGGGCAAGCATTGACGGGCCGCTCCTCGACCGCTGCATCGACAGCGGTGATTTCGACGTCGTGCAGGTACGGTACTCGCTCCTCCGGCAGGAGGAGGGGGACCGTATTGCGAAGGCCCGTGACAAGGGGATCGGTGTCCTGATCCGTTCCGGACTCGGGGGGGGATGGCTGACGTCCCGGGTGCTGCGTGTCCGGACCGAAGAGAGACCTCCTGCCGTCAACGAACTTCTTGCTCTCTGCGGCGGCAATGCAGAGAAACTCACCACGCTCGCACTCCATTTCCTTGCCCGGCACTCCGGCATCAGCTCCGTCCTCGTCGGTTCGAAGACGGCCGGGAATATCGAGTTCGCCCTTACCGCACTCGCTCAGGAGGCGAAGACCGGACTCCTGGACGAGGCAACGCTCATCGTGGAGAAATTTTCGTAAAGGGTGTCTTAAGGATCATTCGTGCCCGGGCGGCGAATCCCGCGCTTGCGAACGGAAGTTGTTGCTCGATGACAATCCGAAGTTCCCTCGCCAGGTCAGGGCGTCCTTCCGCAATGCGGCCGAGAACCGTCATGGCAAAGACTTTTACGGCGACGCCCGCGCCTGCGGATGAAAGCTGGTCGAAGCAGACCGATGCCACTCTGCCGAGGAGGGGAGGGGGTATTTCGACCGTCTGAAGGATCCGGACCACTGCGCGCCGCACTGCATCATGCATGCCGGGCTCGAGCATACGGGCGATCATGCGGCGGAGATACGGGGGGATCAGAGCGGGGTGGCTCTCGGCACAGATGCTGACCACCCAGGCGGAGCGTTGCGCGAGGAGGGGACCACCCCGGAGGAAGATCCGCATCAGGCCGTGAAAGCGGCGGGTGTCACCGCCGACCCACGATGCGATCTGTTCCGCATTCCGGCGGGAGTGCTCCCGGAGCAGGCGTTGTTCAAGGTCCATTGTTTTTCGGCCCGGCGGGGAGGAGGCAGCCAGTTTACTTCACGAAGAGCATCTTCACGCCGATCCCGATGAGTGCAACGCCAAACACCTTCTGGAGGACATCGTCGGAGAAACCCGTCGCGACACGCGCACCCAACAGGCTTCCCAGGATAAATCCGGCACAGATCAGCCCGGCGGCCCGCAGATCGACGTAGCCGTGTTTATAGTAAGTCCATGCGGCGAGGAATCCGATGGGCGGCACAAGGAGCGCCAGCGTCGTCCCTTGCGCCTGATGCTGTGTCATCCCGAACAGGAACACGAGCGCCGGGACGATGATGACTCCCCCGCCAATGCCGATGAGTCCGCTCAGGATACCTGCGACGATGCCGAGGGCGACAAGGAGTGCGGCGTCTGTCATGAGTTCCCCTTTCTCCTACGCGTGGTAGACTTTGTTACCGCCGCTGGCGCAGCGGGAGACCGGTTGCACGGGCCACCGTTGCAGCCAGCCGTTCCCCCTCAGGGCTGAATCCCCAGTAATAGAGGGTGCGGATCGGGTGCGTCCTGCGGATCTGAGCGATCGCATCGCACACAGCTTTTGTTGCGAGCCCCCGCCCCCGGAACTCCGGCAGCACGAGGGCTGAACAGAGGTAGAGTGCCTCGCAGGGGACGTCCGGCGGCGTTCGTTCCAGGAGCTCACGCTCGCCGATACTTCCGGCGAGGAAGTCCTCCATGGTTTGTTGGCTCGTGGGGATGACGATGATCCAGACGAACGGCCCCTGGTCGTCCGCCACCTCGGTCATGGAGCAGGGATGAAGCCGCCGGAGCCGTTCCATCACTTCGGGCGTTATCGAGAGCTGCGCCGGGTCATTCTTGGTTTCGAAAAATGTCTCGGCGCATTCGATCATCCGTTGCAGCCGGTCGCCGGCCATATCTTCTTACCGCGCTGCGTCGATCTGGGCGAGGACCAATTTTGTGTCGACTTTCTTCGCCCAAGGCTCGACTTCCGTCGCAGGCCCGGAAAATTCAATCGTCGCGCTCAGGACCACCGACCTTTTGGCGACCCCGCCTTCGGGTTGTTTCATGTTCACACGGGAGAGCTGCTTGGTCTCCTTCAAGGAGACGGGATCGCAGTAGATCGCCACGCGGATCTTCCCGGGGCTCCCCTCATTCACAGATTTCAGCGCAATGACGCCCGGCCGTTCGAACAGGACAGCGTCCGGATCAATGACAGCATTGGGATTCGCATTGAAGTTTACCGTCACGTTCACAGGCTCCTTGTTCCCCTCCACAGCCTTCAGCTGGGCTTCACTAATTTTCTTCTGCATCTCCTGTGAGAGCTTCCCCATCTCCTGGTAGTCCCCCTTCGCCTGGGCTTCGAGCAATTTCTTCTGGTATTCCTTCTGGAGCTCTTCGCTCGTCGCCTGGGCCTTCTTTTGCGTTCCGTAATTCCTCTCGGCGCTTGCGCTCAGTGGATAGTACTTCCCCGAGGATTGGTCCTTGTATGCTTCCGTCGGAAGATTGAACGACTCATGCTCCATGGAGTAGCCTGCCGGGGCCTGCCCGAGGGCCTCAAGCACATTGACCAGTTTTTTCTTGAACTGCGCGACTTCGTCGCGTGCGAGGGAATTTTCGTCCTGCGCGCGCGCCCCGGTTGGTGCAACGAGCGTCACCGCCACGAATGCCATCACAAGCTTTCCATGTCGCATACGAACTCCCTCCTGATTGCGGTACCAACGACGGATGAATGTTTTCCCCCGGCACGGAACTGACCCGAGGAAGTATCGAAAATTCTTCCGAAAGCTGCAAATGGCGAATGCGATTCTTGCTTCTCGTTCCCCCCGGACGTATTTTCCCCCCGGAGCGGAATGCGCTCCGTCCTGTGAATCGCGAAAGGCATTGCACGTGAATTCCCGATCCCGCGTTCATGCAGCGCTCCGCCGGGAACCAGTGGACAGAGTTCCCGTCTGGATGTGGTTTCACCCGGCAACGGTGATGCAGCTTGCTTCTGCGCTCGACGTCCCTGCATCGCATGTGCCCGAGGCGCTTGGCGACGATATCCGGCAGACCTGGGTGGGGAACAATTACGCGATGGAGGGAATCGTTCATGAGCGCGAAGGGGAAACCCACACCGACGACTGGGGAATCGAGTGGATCAGGCAGGGATCGTTCAACCAGGTGCGCCGTTCCCCGCTGCAGGGGGCTGACGCCGGGGTGCTGGCGCGGTACCGGTACCCCTATGAGCAGATCGATTCGCTGCTGAAGACGATGGAAGGTGTTGCCGGATCTGGCGGGGACTATTTCGTCGGGTGCGACATCTCCCCCTGTCTGCTGGAGCTCCTTTTCCGCGTCCGCGGGATGGAGGACACGTTGTTCGACCTCGCCGCCGATCCCGGGACTGCGGAGCGCATGTTAGGGGAGGCAGGGCGGTTTGGGATCTCCCTGGCGGAGGGAGCATGCGAGCGGTTCGCCCTCGATTGGCTCTGGACGGGAGACGACGTCGGCGGTCAGCGCTCCATGATCATCAACCCCGACCTCTGGCGGACAATGGTCCGTCCGCACCTCGCGGCCATTTTTGAAGTCGCGAAGAAGCGCGGCCTCCGTATCGCCTATCATTCTTGCGGCACCATCCGGCCGATCATCCCTGATCTCATCGACATGGGATTGGACGTGCTCAATCCCATACAACCCAACTGTCCCGGAATGGATCCGCGCGAGTTGAAACGGGAGTATGGCGGCACTCTGGCGTTCATGGGAGGAGTGGACACGCAGGAACTCCTTCCGCGCGGGTCGGCAGAAGAGGTATACAGTGACACGTGCAGGCTTCTCGAGGTGATGACCTCCGGAGGGGGGGGCTACATACTTGCCGCATCTCACGCCGTGCCGCCTGAAACTCCGCTCGAGAACATATTCGCACT
>JBGPYM010000017.1:0-21895 GCA_041493205.1 Bacteroidota bacterium | reverse complement strand
ACGCGGAAATACTCATTGATCCAGTTCTTGTCGACGGCATACTTGAGGAAGAACCCCATGCCGATGATGAGCGCAAGCGCCCCGATCCTGTTCAGGAACTTTCCTCCGATCAGCGACTCCCACTCCTCCTTGGACCGGGAAGGACGCCGGGACGGGAGGGGAAGGGTCACGGGTGCAACAGGAGACGAAACAGAATGCGCCGGCACGGGCGTGGGGGATGCGGGAGACGGCGTTCGGACGACTGCGGGAGCCGGTGCATCCGCGGAGACCGGCTTCTCCTGCGGAAGCCGCTGTGCAAGCCGGCGAAGCTCCTGCTCAACGCGATTGATACGGGTGGAGAGGATCGCGAGCGTAACCACGGAAACGAGGATAACGAGGATGAAAAGGAGTGTCAGGATTGCGACCATGGGCGTGCTCCTGTGGTGGGGGGTGCTACCTCCGGAGGATGCCGGAGGAGCGAAGAAGCCGAACCCGCGCACTGCTGTAGTCGAACAACGCCTGGATCCGGGTGATGCGCGCGTTTGCAAGGGAGAGCTGGGCGTCCGTGACCTCGATGGCCGTCGCGATTCCCGCTGCGTACTGGCGTTCGGCAAGCAGGGAATTCTGTTCGGCCTGCTCCACAAGCTTGTCGGTGGCCGCAATGCGTTCCTTTGCCTCACCGAGAGCGAGGAATGTCTGTTCGACGTCGAGCATCGCGGATTCGTTAACGGACTCGAGCGCGGCGCGCGAGACGTCGGCAGTGGCCCGGGCGATCTGCTCTCCGGCCACGATCGAGAACCCCTGAAAGAGCGGGAACGATATGCTGACCCCGGCGTTCCAGCGGTTGTAGAGCGGAAACTGGAAATTTGTCCAGGTGTACGCGCCGCTCGCGGAGACTGTCGGGAGATGGAGGCTCCACGCGGCGTCCGCGAGTTCATCGTTTGCTGCCACCCGCGCACGCGCAGCCAGAAGGTCGGGGCGCCGCTCCATCGCAAAGCCCCTGAGGGAGTCCAGCGGAACGTCCAGCGGCGTCACGTCAAATGTGTCCGCTACCCTGGTTCCCTCCGGGAGACGTATGCCCATGGCATTTTCCAGCTGGAGCCGCGCGACGAGGGATTGATTGCGTGCGCGGATGAGGGCGACGGAAGCGTTTGCGAGGTCGAGCTCCGCCTTGGTGACGTCGAATTGCGGCCGTCTGCCGACGGTATAGAACGCCTTCGCCTGCGTGAGGTGTTTTTCCGCCTGGTGCACCGCGTCGACGTCCACCGACTCAACCTGCAGGCTCTGCATCAGCGTGAAGTATGCGATCTGAACGTTCACGGAGACGTTGTCGAGGGTGGATGCATAATCCGCTGCGGACGCATCCACAAGGTCGCTGCTTGCCCCGACTTTGTTACTGGTTTTCCCGAAATCCCAGAGCGTCTGCTGCACCTGGAGGGCGGCCGTGTAACTGTTGTAAATCTGTTCGCGCGGGGGAAATGACGGGTTGAAGACGAAGGCGCCCTCGGTGTGAACGCCCGTCCCGGAAAAACTGAGCGAGGGGAAAAATCCCGACCGTGACTGCGTCAGGCCCGCGCCCGCAGCCCTCAGGCCCGCGTCGGCGCCGCGGACCGAAGGATGGTGCTCCAGCGCAGTTGCGATCGCCTGCTGGATCGAGAGCCGCCTGCCCACGGACTGTGCGGTGCCGGCCGGCACCCAGAGAATGAGAAAGGCGGGAACAATGGTAGCCGCCCATGCAGAGACAGTACGTGGTCTCACGACACGGCCTCATCGGATGTCATCTCCCGCTTCAGCCGGCGTTCAAAGACGATGTACAGGGCGGGCACAAAGAAGAGTGTGAGCAGGGTCGAGACGGTCAGTCCCCCGATGACGGCAATGGCCAGGGGCGCCTGCGTCGATTCACCCCCGAATCCGATCGCCATCGGGATGAGGCCGAGGACCGTCGCGAGCGACGTCATAAGGATCGGCTTCAGCCGCGTTCTCCCTCCGCGCACGACCGCCTCCTCCAGCGGCATGCCGCGCCGCCGGAGGTGATTGGTGTAATCGACGAGCAGAATCCCGTTGCTGACCACGATGCCCACCATGACGATGACCCCCTGAAAGGACGTGACCGAAAGGGTTGTGCCCGTAAGAAACAGCATCCAGAAGACGCCCACAATGCCCAGCGGCACCGTAAACATGATGATGAACGGATCGAGCAGCGACTGGAACTGCGATGCCATCACGACGTACACAAGCAGGATCGCGAGACCAAATGCGAGCAGAAGGTCGCGGAACGTCTTTTGCTGCTGCTCGACGTTCCCGCTCAGTTTCAACTCGAAGCCTGGCGGAACTCTCAGACGGTCCAGCCGCGACTGAATGTCGGCGGCAACGCTCCCCAGATCCCGTCCCGTCACGTTGGCGGTGACATCCACGATGCGCTGCTGGTATTTCCGGTCGATTTGTACCGGTGACGTCGCCTTTTCGATGCGGGCGATGTTCCCCAGCAGGACCTGTTCCCCGCGGGAGGTGGTCAGCACGAGATCCTTCAGGTCTTCGGGGTCCGAGCGGTAGAGCTCGCTCAGCCGCACGAGCATGTTATACTGGTTGCCGTTCACCGGGTCGGTGTAGAGTGAGGCGACCGTTCCGTTGATGCATGTGTTGATCGTGCTGGAGATCTGGGCCACATCGATGCCGAGGACGCCCGCCTTTTCCCGGTCGATCGTCACCCGGAGTTCCGGGAGGTTGTCTTCGCGGCTCACCTGGACGTCCACCGCGCCCGGCGTGCCGCGCACGATTGCGGCGACCTCCTTTGCAAGCGCAGAGCCCTGGTCGAGGTCGAATCCCCTCACCTCGATATCGATCGGCGCGGAGGATCCGAAGTTCAAAAGAAACCGCAGAAACCCCCCGGGGGTAAGGAAGATGCTCACGCCGGGAATCACGGCGAGCTTCGGCCGGATCTCGCGCACGATCTGGAAGATGCTCCGTTTTCGTTCCTCCGCAGGGACAAGCGCGACCTGGATGTTCGCGGAGTGGCTCCCCGAGTTCCGGCCGAAGAAATTGCCGCTCCGGGCCGAGGGGATCCCGATGTCGGTGATCATGGCCTGGATTTCCGGGATATTTGCCTGGAGCACACTTTCGATGATCCGGACCGCCCGGTCGCTCTCCTCCACGCGCGTCCCGACCGGGAGCTTGATCGTGAGGCTGAATTGTCCTTCATCCTGGTCGGGAAAGAATTCGGTGCCGATGAACTTGATCAGGCCCAGCGACACCAGCGCGGTCGCAGCTATGCCGATGATCACCAGCTTCCGGTGTGCAATGGTCCATTCGAGCCGCTTCTGGTACCAGGAATCGAGTCTCTCCAGCCAGTCATGCGCCCGGACCCGGATCCGCTCAGCCAGGAGCGGCGAGTTCCGGTCCAGATGCTTCTCCGGCGGGAGATACCGGAGGCACATGAGCGGCGTCACCGTCCGCGAAACAAAAAATGAACCGAACAGGGCAACCGCGATGGTGATGGTGAGCGGGATAAACAGGAGCTTTGCGATGCCGGTCAGAAACACGATCGGAAGAAACACGATCACCGTGGTGAGGGTCGAGACAAAGATGGGGGCGGCGACCTCCTGTGCTGCCTCCAGCGTGGCCTGCATCTTCGACTGGCCCGCCTGCCGCTGATTGTAATGGCGGGAGATCGCCTCCAGCTCGACGATGGAATCGTCCACGAGACGCCCCACCGCGAGTGCCAGCCCGCCGAATGTCATGATGTTGAGCGTCACGCCCCCGAACCGGAAGAAGATGAACGTGATGAGGATCGACATCGGGATGGCGACGATGATGATCATCGTCCCGCGCAGGTTCCGCAGGAAGAGCATGATGATGATCATCGCGAGGATGGCGCCCAGCATGGCTTCCCTCTGAAGCCCGCTGATGGTCTGCCGGATGTACACGGACTGGTCGAACGAGAGGGAGATCTGCACCGTGGGGGGAACGCCGGTCAATTTCGGGAGTGCATGCAGCACGTTGTCCACGACCTCCACCGTGTTCGCGCTCGCGAGCTTCTGCACGCGCATCGTCAAACCGGGCCTGCCGTTGATGCGGATGATCTCGGTCTGCTCCTGGTAGCTGTCCTCCACGGCGGCCACATCCTTGACGTGGATGGGGACGCCGTCCACTGTCCTGAGGACGATGTTCTCCATCGGCTTCACGACGTTGAAGCGGCTCTCGGTCTTGAGGGAATAGTCGAATTGGCCGGTTTTGAGATCGCCCGAGGGGATGATCAGATTCGAATTGGCGACGGCGTTGATCACCGATTGCACGGGAAGGTTCAGCGCATCGAGCCGTTTGCGGTCGATGCTCACATGGATCTCGCGGATGCGCCCGCCGATCACCTGGGCGGACGCGACCCCGGGGACGTGTTCGATCTGCGGTTCGATGGTGTTGAAGGCAAGATCATACAGATCCCGCTCGTCCATGTCCGCCGACACCGCAAGGTTGCAGACCGGGAAGCTCGTGATATCGAAGCGGAGGGCGATCGGTTGCGAGACCCCGGTCGGCATCTGGTTCAGGACCCGGTTGACGCGCTGGACGACGTCCACCAGCCCGACGTCCAGGTTGGCGGCCCAGTTGAAATTCACGCGCACCTGGGAGATACCTTCCCGGGTGGCCGATTGGACGTAGTCCACGTCGTTGACGGAGCTGACCGAGCGCTCGATGAGACGCGTCACGGATTGCTCCATGTCGAGCGGGCCGGCGCCGGAATAGAACGTGATGGTGCTGACGACCGGCACGGAGATGCTCGGCAGGAGATCGACGGGGAGCTGGGAGAACGAAACGAAGCCGAACACGAGAACCGTGACGGCGAAGAGAAACGTGGAGATCGGATAGCGCAGCGCAAGGCGCGTCAGCCACATACTGCAGTTCCTTTACTTTTGAACGATGACAGCTCCGCCGTCCCGTGCGAATTGCTGGCCTGTGGTGACGATCGGGGTGTTTGCGCCGAGGCCGGAAAGAACTTCCGTCTTTGCGCCCTGTTCGACGCCGGGGAGAATACGCACGGCCCGTGCGGTGTCGGCGGTGACGGTGAAAACGAAATAGCCGCGGTCATCCTTCAGCATCGCCGCCGTGGGGATCGTCACGGCGTCCGGGTGGGAGGTGACGACCAGAACCACGTTTGCGTACATCCCCGGCGCCAGCGCGTGATCCCGGTTGGGAATGTCGATTTCCACCGCCATCGTCCGTGTATTCGGGTCCACCGCGCGGCTGAACCGCGTGACCGACCCGGGGAACGCCCTGGCCGGATAGGCATCGACGGTGATGTTGGCCTGCTTCCCGTCCGCCATGAGCGGAATGTCCTTCTCAAGGATGTTAATAATCACCTTCACCGCGTCAATGTCCATCAGTGTGAAGAGCGTCGAGTTGTTCAGCGTGACAAACGCTCCGCGGTCGAGGTACCGCCGGGTAATGACGCCCGCGAAGGGGGCCTTGATGCGGGCGTACCCCAGCCGGGTCGACGCAGTTTCCATCGCTGCGGCGGCGATCTTGTAGGCGGTCTCGCTGTTGTCAATGTCCTGGCGCGAAAGGAGGTTCTGGCCGAACAGGTCTTTCGAGCGCTGATAGGTGATCCGGGCGTTCTCATACGTCGCGGCAGCGGCCTGATACTGCTGCCGGAGTTCGGTCGTGTCAATGAGTGCAAGGACCTGCCCCGCGCGGACGGGTGTCCCGATGTCGACGTAGACGCGCTCAAGGTTGCCGCTCACCTTCGAGAAGATCCCGGCCTGCTGGACCGCGACGACGTCGCCGGTGAACTGACGCACCACCATGACGGTCTCCTGTCCCGCAGGCTCCAGCTTCACCAGCGGAAGATTCAGCCGCCGCACGTCGGCGGACGGACCGGCAGAGAGAATCCGGTACAGGCTTGCGCCGACCACGAGCAGGACCATGAAGCCAATGATGATCTGTTTTCTACGATTCATTATCATGGGTCACTTGAACCGGTATATTTTTCCGTCGAAGACACATACATACAGTTCAGAACCCGCGTCTATCCCGAATGAAGCGATGGGGAGATGCGAGTGAATCAGTTCAACATTCTTCATGCGGCCGGGGCCATCGAAGCGCAGCGACCAGATCCTCCCGCTGCCGTAGTCGGCATAGATATACGATCCCTCCAGGTCGGGCCGCCGGGCACCGTGGTACACGTACCCTCCCGTCACCGAGACGCCCAGCGCGTGGGTATACTGCCAGACGGGGCGCACCAGGCCGGTCGTGTCGCAGCCGACCGCAGGATTGAAGCACGATTCCCCCTCCATGATGTTCCAGCCGTAATTCTTTCCCTTCTCAATAATGTCGATCTCCTCAATCGCATCCTGCCCGACATCCGCGGCCCAGAGTCTGCCGGTGGGAGGATCGAAGCAAAAACGCCATGGATTGCGCAGGCCGTATGCCCAGATTTCGCCGCGCCCGCCAGTCTGTGCGAACGGATTATCCGGGGGAATGGAATAGGTTCTCCCCGAAGACGGAGTATCGACATCAATCCGGAGAATCTTGCCAAGGAGCGTGTGCAGGCTCTGCCCGTTGCCGTACGGGTCGCCTGCTGAGCCCCCGTCACCGGTGGCAATGTAGAGACGCCGGTCCGGGCCGAAGGCAAGCTGACCGCCGTTGTGATTTGAAAAAGGCTGATCGAACTCGAGGAACACGGTGCCGCTCGACGGGTCGGCGGCGTCCGCACTCTCCGGCCGCACGCGGAACCTGGCGATGACCGTCCGGCGGGGATTGTCCGCAGTATAATTGACGAAGAAGTACCCGTTGGACTTGTATTCCGGGTGAAAGGCAAGCCCGAGCAGGCCTTCTTCGTTTCCTGCGCTATTGACGCGCGCGCGGATGTCCAGGAAAAGTTTCGCAGAATGGACTGCGGGATCGTTCGGGAAGACGAAGATCTTCCCCGCCTGTTCAACGACAAACAACCTGTTCGTCCCGTCAGGCGGGGTCTGGAGGTCCAGCGGCCGGACGAATGTCAGCGACGGAAACGCAACCTCGAGGTCGACGACCCCCCCGGTGCGGTCGGGAGTTCCCTGTGTGCATGCGCAGGGTGCAAGGAGTGCGCCGCAGGAAATCAGCAGTGCGGCAGGGGAGGCCAGCAGCCGGAGGCTGGAGAGAAGCGGGTGCCACGGGGAAAAGGTCATGTTCTCTCGACAATGACCGCAATGCCCTGTCCCACTCCGATGCACATAGTCGCGAGTCCGTATCTGACCCGCCGCCGCTCCATTTCATGGAGGAGCGTCGTCATGATCCGTGCGCCGCTGCACCCGAGCGGATGCCCGAGAGCGATTGCCCCCCCGTTGGGGTTCACCCGGTCCGCGGGTAGTGCGAGCTCGCGCATCACCGCGAGACTCTGCACGGCAAATGCTTCGTTAAGTTCAACAAGTCCGATGTCCTCAATGGTCAGTTCCGCTTTTGCAAGGGCCGCCCGTGTTGCGGGTACCGGGCCCATTCCCATAAATCGCGGATCAACCCCCGCCACGCCTGTTGCCACAACCCGCGCAAGAGGACGGAGACCGGCACTGCGTGCCCGGCCTTCGTCCATGACCAGTACTGCAGCCGCCCCGTCGTTGAGCGGGGAAGAGTTGCCCGCGGTGACGCTTCCTCCACTTCTAAACACGGGGGGAAGGGCGGCTAGTTTCTCAAGCGACGTATCGGGCCGCGGGCCTTCGTCCGCCGTGACGCGTGCGGGCCCTCCCTCTCCACGGGGAATCTCCACGGGGATGATCTCCGCTGCAAAGACTCCCGCCGTCTGTGCGGCACACGCCTTGCGGTGGCTTTCAAATGCGAAACGATCCTGCTCGATGCGGCTGATGGCATAGCGCGCTGCGACGTTCTCCGCCGTCTCCCCCATGCTTTCGAGGGGGAAAAGCTCCTGCAGGCGCGGGTTGGGGTACCGCCAGCCGAGTGCGGTGTCGTACGCCGTGATGTTCCCGAACCTGCCGCTCTGATTCTTGGCGATCGAGTAGGGGGCCCTGCTCATGCTCTCGACTCCCCCTGCGATCACGGCGCCGGCATCGCCGGACCAGATCGCCCGCGCTGCCTGCACGATTGCTTCGAGGCTCGAACCGCACAGACGGTTGACCGTCACCGCCGGAACGGAAAACGGGAGACCGGCAAGGAGTGCGCTCATCCTTGCCACATTCCTGTTGTCTTCCCCTGCCTGATTTGCACAACCCCAGATCACATCGTCGATCGCTCCCGGATCGGCTTTCAGGGATCGGAGAAGCGCCTGGATCACCACCCCGCCCAGATCATCCGGACGAACCTCCCGGAGGATGCCCCCATATCTTCCGACGGGAGTGCGGCGTGCACCGACGATGACAGCCACGGGTTGATGCAGCATACTGTGCAGTGCCGGATTATTCGAATGAAAACTCGCGCGCGTTTCCGAAGATCTGAATATAAATTTCGGGACGGCGTTCGTTCGATGTCGTCAGGAATACCCCTTCGCTGATCAGGGAGACCGCTGCCTCAGGTGTGAATTCAGCGCGGATTTCGGCGGTCCCCCCGGGCGGAATCGGTTCCCGCGGGAGCTTCAGGACCAGCCCCTTCATCTGCGTCCGGTATCCGGTCAGGGTAAGCGGCGTTGCACCATTATTAGACACGCTGATCGTCACGACGTTTAATCGCTTGACATCGGCATTTTTGAACAGCAGCGATTGGGGGGTGAGACCGATCTCGTCGATGACCTGTGCCGTGAACTCGATGACCGTTTCGGGCGCACCCTCTGCGTTGGAATGAACCGTGACCGACTTGTGGACGGGGCCGCTGAAATTCTGGGAATGGAACGTGATGCGCAGCGATCCGCTCCCTCCGGGCGGAATGCGGTCGCTGGAGACCACGGTGCCGGTGCACCCGCACGAGACGTCTACCGATCCGAGCCGGAGCGTATCCGATCCCGTGTTCCTGATCGAGAGCTGGTGATCAACAACCGCGCCGCGGAAGATTTTTCCAAGATCGAAACTTCCGCCTCCCCCGATTTCCAGTTTCGGCTGCGCCGATGCGGTAATGATGTAGAAGGCGGCGCCGGCGATCCCGCAGGCCCGCCGTATCATTTGTATTCTAACCATGTACACATCTCCGGAGTAGCACCGGCGTCCCCGCCGGTGTGTTTTCCCCAACCATTATACTGACTTTGCGTCCCCTAGCGGCTCCATCTCTGCCGCCCGCCGTAATGCCGGCGCAGGCCGGTACCGGTCTTCCCCGAACGAGTGATGCAGGGCGTGCATGACGGCGTAGACCTGCCCGTACCCGATCTTCCGGGCCCACTCAAATGGTCCGAACGGGTATTTGGTCCCGAGCTTCATGGCGGTATCGATTTCTTCCGGCGCGGCGATGCGCTCCATCAGCGCGAAGTGGGCTTCGTTCGCCAGACAGCAAACCACTCGCGGAAGGACCATCCCGACCGAATCACCCACGAATGCAGCTTCCTTCCCGAGCGATTGTGCGAACGCCGCAGCCCCCTGTCGTGCGCCTTCCCCGGAGAGCCCGGAGAGCGCGCATTCGATAAAACTTCCCCCCAGGAAACCGGGAAGCGCAGCGATGCCTGCGAGCCGGCCGGGATGTTTGATCCACGATGACTGTTCGGACACGGTAACGGTGACGGAGGAGGAGAGGAGAAGCGTCCCGGGGCGGAGGGTGCGATCGAGCAACACAAGATTTCTCCGCTTGGCGTCCTTGTCGATGTTGGTCAGCTCGATTGCCAGGGAAGAACGGACTGACGGCCGGCTCACCCGGCGGGCACCCTTCGGCAGGCCGGGGATCCTGGGGCGCGATCCACGCCCGCCCGCAGCGGCGATGCACTCCACCGTGTACCCCCGCTCCTGGCATGCCGCGGCAAATTCAGCGACAAGAATTGCATCCCCCGCAAGGGTGACGATTCGCCGGGTCGATGTGGCCCTGCCCGTCATTTGTAGGTGTAAAACCCCTTTCCGGTTTTTCTCCCGAGGAGTCCGGCTTCCACCATGCGCCGCTGGATCGGGTGAGGGCGGAAACGGGGCTCCTGGAAAAACTGCTCGTACACGGATTGCGAAACCGCGTAGTTGACGTCAATGCCGATCAGATCCATCAGGGCGAACGGCCCCATCCGGAATCCGCCTGTCCGCGTGAGGATGGCATCAATCTGTTCCACGGTGCTCACCCCCTCGCCGAGAAGACGGAGCGCTTCCCCGTAGAAGGGGCGTGCAACCCTGTTCACGATGAAACCAGGCGTGTCCTTGCAGACGACAGGCGTCTTGTTGAGCCTGAGGGCAAGATCGCGGACGGCCAGCGTTGTTGCGTCGGATGTGCGGCTTCCCCGCACGATCTCCACCAGAGGCATGAGGGTGGGCGGGTTAAAAAAATGCATGCCAACGACCGTCTCCGGAGTCTTCGTCAGAGATGCAATGGCGGTAATCGAAAGGGAGGAGGTGTTCGTGGCAAGAATCGCGCTGGGGGCGACGATCGCGTCGAGCGCCTGAAAGATGTCGCGCTTGACGGCGAGGTCCTCCAGGGCGGCCTCAATGACGATATCGGCGGCACCAAGGTCTTTGAAGGATTTGCAGGGATGGATACGGGCGAGTGCCTGGGTGGCCTCCGTCGCAGAGATTGTTCCTTTCCCGGCACCTGCACGAAGGTCGGCTCTCATCCGTTCGACCGCGGCGCTGACGGCGGCCGGTACGTTGTCGTGCAGCAGAACATCCAGTCCGGCGCGGGCCGCCACCTGCGCGATGCCGCCTCCCATCGTGCCTGAACCGATCACGCCGACCGTGGCAATCATGAGCTGAACGAATCTCCGGTGTACCGCGTAGTGCCGCGTGCCTGCCCGCCCCGGGAGGGGACACCGGCGGTCATGATCATCCGGAAATGACTGCGTCTTCCGGCACCCGTTCCCAATCCGGGATCCACCGCGGGAGCGTCAGGCCCCACATTTCTGCCTTTTCCCTGACCTCTTTCTCAAAATCGATCCGCACCTGGTGGTTGTCGCGGATCTTGAGACCGAGCGCCCGGTACCGCAAGTTCTTTTTCGATCCGGGGCGGCCGAAGATCGCCATCACCCGGGGCCACCAGCGATCGAGCGCTCCCTGGATATCCGGCTTCGTCTTTGGACCCAGCGCCAGCCGTTTCACCCAGTAGTCGCCGTGGGCGACGTGCGTCAATTCCTCTTTGAAGATGCGGTCAATCTCCCTGCGCCAGGGACCATAGGTCGATTGTTTCACGTCTTCAAGCTGATGTCCGGCACCGCGGTCCATCAGGAAGTTGAACATGACGAAATCGGCCCACGTTTCGATGGAGTAATAAAAGATGTTGACGCGCTTGTCGGTCCCGGCGCGCGTGGCCCCCAGATCGGTCTTTCCTTCGACGCGGAAGGTGAAGTCGAACTGCTCCACGTAATCATCCACAGGGACGCCGATGTCTTCGAGCAGCCGGTACATCGCTCGTCCGTGACGGACTTCGTCGCGGACGATATTGGAGACGACCAGTTTTTCTTCGGTCGTGGGCGCCTTCATGATCCAGGGAACATAGCCGAACCCGCCTGCAAGTTCCGAATCCGCCTGCTGGGTCATGAGATTGGTGAGGAGATCGAAATATTCGTCGCTCATGTCGTCGACCGTTTCGATCGACTCTTTGTGCGACAGCTTTGCGGCCATGACCGCCTCGCGTTCCGCGGGGGAACGCTTCGCGCCCGGGGGGCTCTGCATACGTGACCTCCTATGGTAATGAACGGCCCTGCCTTATCAGAAAAAAAATAGAAAGAAAAAGCCCGATTGTCAACCGCGCCTGCGCACGTGGTTACGCTCCTGTGAACACCGCGGCGCGCTTCTCCAGGAACGCGCGCACGCCCTCCCGGTGGTCTTCTGTCCCTGAGGCGATCTCCTGAATGGCAGCCTCATACGCAAGCAGCGCATCCAGATCGGAGGTCAGTGCCCTGTTGAGCGTCCGCTTTATGAGACCGATGGCGCGCGTCGGTCCCGCGGCGAGCCCGCGGGCGATGGCAAGCGTTACCTGCTCCACCGTCTCCGGGGGAGCCACCTGGTTGACCAGTCCGACCCGCGCGGCCTCTTCGGCGCCGATGTCCCTCCCGGTCGCGGCGTACTCGAATGCACGCGCCATCCCGGTCAGACGCGGCAGAAACCAGTGGGATCCCGAATCGGGCACGAGGCCGATCCGCACGAACACTTCGATCAGCGACGCGGTGGACGACATGACGCGCATGTCGCATGCGAGCGCCAGGCTGCAACCGGCTCCTGCGGCCACCCCGTTGATCATTCCGACAACCGGCTTTTCGATCGTCCGCATCCTGCGGATCAGGGGGTTGTACGATTTTTCGAGCGACTCTTTCAGTGAGCGATGTTCGGCGGAGTGCTCCTTCAGGTCCTGCCCGGCGGAAAACGCTTTGTTCCCGGCACCGCGCAGCACGATGCACCGCACGGCGGGGTCCTTCTCAGCGTCACGAAAGGCATCGTTGAGCTCCCGCTTCATCTGCTCATTGATCGCGTTGTACTGCTCCGGCCGGTTCATCGTGATCACCAGAACCCCGGCCTCTACCCCGTACAGAATGGTCCCGAATTCAGCCATACATCCTCTCTTTCACCGGTTGTCGATTGCTATTTCCCCTTCCATACAGGTTTTCTTTTCTCCGCAAACGCCTTCATTCCTTCTTTCTGGTCCTCGGAAGCGAACAGGAGATAGAAATTCTTCCGTTCATACTCCAGACCTCCTTCGATGGTCGTGTCGAAGGCCTTGAGCACCGCCTCTTTCGCGAGGCGCACGGCGAGCGGCGGCTTCTGGGCGATCTCCCGCGCCCATGCGCGCGCCTCGTCCAGAAGACTCTCGGCAGGCACGACGCAATTCACCAGCCCCCAGCGCAACGCTTCGTCGGCACTGATCATGCGGCCTGTCAGCACCAGTTCCATTGCTTTTGCCTTTCCGACCGCGCGGGTCAGCCGCTGGGTTCCACCCGCCCCCGGCATGACGCCGATGTTGATCTCCGGCTGTCCGAAGCGGGCGCCCTCCGCGGCGATGATGATGTCGCACGCCATGGCGAGCTCGCATCCGCCGCCAAGCGCAAATCCCCCCACGGCGGCGATAATCGGCGTTTTAATCCTCCGGATTCTGTCCCAGCGGGCGAACTGGTCGCGGAGCAGCATCTCCACTGCGGTCGCATCCGCCATCTCGTGGATATCCGCACCGGCGGCGAATGCCTTTGCGTCGCCGGTCAGCACGATGCAGCGAATCTCCGGGCGGGCGTCCAGCTCTTCCAGCGCCGTGACGAGCTCCGTCATCATCCGGATATTGATGGCGTTGAGGACCTCCGGACGGTTGAACCGGATGACGGCAAATCCCTCTTCGGAGGTGATGTGGAGTGTCGCAGGAGACATTGCGCTTCCTTCCGTTGGTTGCACCGGGGGGCATGCGATGTGCGTTCAGGCTGCTGATGAAGCCGGGGGCGGCGTTCTCGAGGGGGGCGGCCTATTGATTGAGGACTTCTTTCACCCGCTCGCCGATCCGGACCCTGTACACACCCCTGTCGCGCGTTCCCGCATAGGCGCAGGAGGCGCGGGCATTCCAGGAGAGCGCAACCACCTCTGCGTCGATCTCCTGCTCGATGACGGGAAACCATGTGCCGCCGCCGGAGGGGGAGTAATAGAGGTCTCTGTTATTCACCAGGGCAATGATGCTGTTCGGCTGAAGGCGGTCGTAGGCAATGCGCACGCTGTCACTGGTCGTCCAGGGCGAAGTGAATCGGTTCCACTCGATTCCCTTGTTGATCGTGCGGAAGCACTCGCCACGCGCCGTATAAGCATAAAACACGTTCTGATCCTTCTCGTCCAGCGTCACTGCCACAATGACGTCGGGAGGGAGTCCGTAGCGGGCCAGTTCCCATTCGAAACCCCCGTTCCGCGAAATGATGACGCCGCTGTTCGATGTCGCCGCGAGGATGATCCCCGCGTTTTTCGGGCTGAATGTCATATGCGTCACGTGCCAGCGCGCGGAGAGCGGACGTGTCTGCGACCAGGATTTGCCGTGATCGGTGGAGATGAAGAGACCCTGCTCGGCAACGGCAAACATGCGCGTCTTGATCGACGGGTGCATTTCAAAGAGCAGGGGAGATACCCGCAGGCCCCTGATCGCCCGCTCCCACATGCCGCCGTCGTTCGTGGTCTGGAAGATCCCCGCGGACGTCGCTGCGTACATCACCCCCGCCTGATCAGGATCGCCGACGAGCCAGTTCAACCGGCTGCCGAGCAGGCCCGTTCCTGCGTGTGCCCAACCCCCGGGGGCCGATGGGTCCGCCGTGAGGCATGTCGACCCGACCCCGACGAACACCTTGTCTCCTGAAGGATCGGTTGCCATCACACGGATGGTGGATCCTCCCAGCATCGCATCTGCGCGCCGCCAGGTAAGGCCCTGGTCGACCGAGGCCTGCACGCCGACCCCGCTCCCGTAGGCGTACAGTCTGAACGGTGAGACCGGAGGCCCGGCCGCAAGCAGGGTGCCGACCTGCGGCAGGTCGCCGCGGATGCTGTTCCATGTTCCCCCGAAATCAGGAGAGACCATCATCCCGCGCGCCGTGCCCGCGAAGACCACAGCGGGGTTCAACGGGTGGGTAAAGAGCGAGAGGACGTTGTCGAATTCGAGCCCGTTGCGTGATGGAAACCACGACTGTCCGCCGTTGACCGTCTTGACGATGCTGCCGGCATCCGTGGCGTACAACATCTCTCCCGTGCTCCCCTTGCGGATCAGAATATGCGTCGTCCGTGATCCGGTGGAGGTGAATTCCGCTGTGAGCGACTCCCAGGTCGCCCCCTTGTTCGTCGACCGGATGATGCCGAGGTCGGAAACGGCCGCGTAGACGTGATCGGGCTTCCCGGGGTCGACGGCGATATCATAGACGTCCGCGGTCGTGAGGTGCGCCTCTGCCGGCCCGCTGATAGTGTTCCACGTCGACCCGCCGTCCGTGGATTTATAGATGCCCTTCCCCCGGGTACCCGCATAAATGTGCGCCGGGGTCCAGGGGTCCACCGCGAACGAGAGAAGTCCTGTACCCGCCGAATCAATGACGAGCTGGGTCCAGTTTCTGCCGCGGTTGTTTGTCATGTACCCGCCGGAGGGCGTTGCCGCGTAGATTTTCTCCGGCACCTCGGGGTCCTGAATGAGCCGTTCGATCGGGACCTGCGGCGCGACGGTGGCAAGCAGGGTCCATGCGGCGCCGTCGTTTGTCGAAATGAACACCTGTCCGTTGGCGAGACCGGCATACACGGTCCCCTGTACCCGCTGATCCGGGAGCACCGAAACAATATCCTGTGCGACCGGGCCCCCCGTGTATTCCCACTGCATCCATGCGGGGTCGAACGTGGCACATCCGCCGAACAGGACAACGAGAAGTATGATGCTCAGAAGGGCGCGGGCCATGGGTGATCAGCGTCTGTGATGGTCGTTGGCGAGCCGTTCCCTCAGCTTCCGGTAGTCGATCTCCCTCTTCTCTGCAAACGCCTGTATCCCCTCCCGTATCTCCTCCGCGGTCGTGTGGACCGTAAGCCAGTCGCGCACGTTGCCGATGGTCATCCCCCAGGAGAAATCGCGCCAGAAGTTTAACTGCTGCTTGGTAAAGCGTGTGCACTCGGGGAGCTTGTCAATCAGCTTATCGGCCAGCACGTTCACCGCACGGTCAAGCTTCCTGCGCGGGACCACCTGGGTCACGAGCCCCCAGGCGAGTGCCTTCTTGATGGGGATCTCTTCGTTCAGGAGGAGGATCTCCCTCGCCCGGCGGTCTCCCACGATGAGCGGGAGCCACTGCGTGGCGCCGGCGGCCGGCACGCTCCCGCGGGATGTCCCCGCGTGCCGGATCGTGATCCCCTCGGCGGCGACGGCCAGATCGCACGACATCTGGAGTTCGTTTCCTCCCCCCACCACCATACCGTTCAGCCGTGCGATGGTGGGTTTGCCCAGGTTCCGGAGACGGTCAAACGTCTCGATGAACACACCCATCCACTTGTAAAAATCGTTCGGCCGGTCGAGGAATTCATTCTTCCATTCGGTGATGTCTGCCCCGGTACAGAAGGCCCGCGTGCCCGCCCCGGTGAGAATCAGGACCGCCACGTGGTCATCCCACGCGGCATCCTCAAATGCCGTCGAGAGCTCGCGCAGCGTGGCAAGGTCGAGACAGTTGTACACCGCCGGACGGTTGATCGTGACGGTGGCACGCCAGTCGCCTTTGGTGTAGAGGATGTTGGTGAAGCGGAATTCCTCCGCAGGTCTCCCCCGGTACGCGCTCATCGAAGGCCACGCTCCTTCATGCGACCTCGCCGTGAAAGACCGTAATGACGTCTGCGGCAAAACTCATGATGTCCCGTGTCACGGCCTTCCCCTCCGGGGAGGCAAGCGCTGCATCCATGGCGTCTTTGCTGTCAAAGTACATCTCCGCCATCAGGTGGAATTTTGCCTCGCCGATGGGAGCCCCCGTCACGCGGGTCACTTCCACGTTGCGGAGGCCCGGATACTTCCGGACAAGAGGAATGTGAACGCCGAAATAATGCTTGTCGAAGTCGTCGGGTTCCGGTGGTTTCCGGAAGAGGGCAATCAGTTTGAGCATGGGTATCCGGAATGACGATGTGAGTGTTATATATCGGACATTCGTGCAAAAATATAGCGACCCATCGAGGGAAAAGCAAACGATGACCGTCAGCCGGGCGCCGGGACCCGGATGGCGAATCGCCTGATTTTTTCGTAATTTTTTGCATGTCTGAGCACGACGTTCACGAAGCGTTCATACGTTCCGGCAGCCGGTTCGAACTCCCCGCCTTCGAGGCCGCGCTCCGGGATTGGCTGGAAGGATCGCCCGACCCGGCAATGGCGCTGAACAACCTCCTCCGGTTTGCCGGGTCCACCGTGAGCACCGCTTCGCTGTTCAATGACCTCCTGCAGTACCCCCTGTATGGAAGCCTCCTCCTCAGGCTCTTCGGATCTTCACAGTACTTTGCGGACGTGATCGTCCGCGAGCCGGGACTCTTCCGCTGGCTGACTGCCTCCGATGTCCTGACATGTCCGGCCACGCCGCAGTATCTTGCCGCGGAAGTCGGACGGATCATGGAAACTTTCACAAAGCCGGACAAGAGGCTGGACGCGATGAAACGCCTGCACCGCCGGGAACTCCTCCGCATCGGCGCGCAGGACCTCCTCGGTCACGCCGGGCTGGCCGCCGTCACGCTGCAGCTCTCCGTCCTCGCTGACGCGATCATCGGCGGGGCGCTCCGCGTGGCACAGGAGCAGATCGCCGGTTCTGATCCGTCGTTCGCCGGCATACCGTTCTGCGTCATCGGACTGGGGAAGCTCGGAGGCAATGAACTGAATTACAGCTCCGACGTCGATGTTATCTTCGTCTATGCAGAGGACGCGGAGGGGAAGGGAGGGCACTCCGCGCACGAATACTTCAACAAACTCGCGGAACGGCTCGTCCGGAACCTCTCCACCGCAACTGCCGAAGGCCATCTGTACCGGGTGGACACCCGCCTGAGGCCGGAATCGGGCGCGGGACCCCTTGCCATGGCGGCGGGTGCCATGCTGACTTATTACGAATCACGCGGCGAACTCTGGGAACGGCAGATGCTCATCAAGGCGCGCCCGGTGGCCGGAGCGCTGGAGTTCGGCCAGGAGTTCCTCGGCCGGCTCGAGTCGTTCGTGTACCCGCGGACGTTGTTCGAACACCCGGGTGCATCCGTCGCCCGGATCAAGGCGCGGATCGAAGCGGTCATCGGGACCGATGAAAACGTGAAGCTGATGGCGGGAGGAATCCGGGACATCGAGTTCATTGTTCAGGCACTCCAGCTCCTCAACGGGGGACGGTTGCGCGCGGCGCGGGAGCGCGGAACCCTCCTGGCAATCGACAGCCTCCGGGATCACGGATTCCTGTCGTCCGGCGAGGCGACGGAGCTCACGTCGGCCTATACGCTCTACCGCACCGTCGAGCATCGCCTGCAGATAATGCTCAACACGCAGACGCACACCCTTCCCGAACATAGCGACGCATTCCACGCCCTCGCACGCCGGGCGGGAATGGAATCCGGCGATGCCCTGCGCGCAGCGCTCGATGCGCACCTGGCGGCGGTCCGGAAAATATTCACGCAGGTCCTGACAGCATCGAAGGAGAACACGCCTTTCGCACTCTCCGCCCTGGTGGATGGCGGGGTGGATGAAGAAACGGCTGCCGCGCTCCTTGCGGCGCACGGATTCCGGGAGGGACGCCGGGCGGCACGGAATGTCAGGTTGCTGACCGCGGGGAGCGGACGGCATGGGACGAGGCAGTTCGACGCACGCACGAGGGATGCATTCCGTCAGGGTGCGGACACGCTCTTCGAGGAAGTGCTCCGGACTCCCGACCCCGACCTGACGCTTGCATCGCTGACGTCCGTCGCCGCCGCCCAGCCCGACGCCCATCTGCTCTACCGGCAGCTTGCCGACGCGCGCTTCCGCCGCTTCCTGGTCGACATCTGCGCGGCGGGACCCAGGTTTGCCCGCGGCCTGGCGCGCGACCCGTTGCTCATGGAAACTCTTGCGTCCGACCCCGATGCCCTGGGAAGCCCGGCGGCTGCACTCCTGCCCCCCTCGCGGGACCTTGCGGCGTTCAAATTCCGGCAGGAGCTCCGCGCAGGCATCAGGCACCAGCTCGGGTTCTCCGGCTTTGACCAGCTCACCGGAGAGCTCTCGTCGATCGCATCGTTTGTCGTCACGTCGCTCTGTGCGCGTACTCCCCGCGACGGGCGCCGGCGCGTGCCGCTCGCAATCTTTGCCCTCGGCAAATTCGGCACGGAGGAACTCGGGTTCGACGCTGATCTCGATCTGATGTTCGTTGCCGGAACTCCGGAAGGCGGCGGGGCAGGGGAGAAGGCTGAAAAAGCTGCGGAAGCGATCGTCCGCGGACTGAGCGCTGTCTCCACGGAAGGACGATTGTATGACGTCGATGTTCGTCTCCGCCCCGAGGGGCGGAGCGCCCCGCTGGTGGTCGAAGCTGCTGCGTACGGAAAATATCTTGCCACCCGCGCCTCCCTCTGGGAGCGACAGTCGCTCACGCGGCTCCGGTTCGTTGCCGGCGATCCGACCGTGGGAAACTATGTCACCGCCCTTGCGGCACGATATGTGTACGACGACCCGCTTCCCGCGGGCTGGACGGGCGACATTGTGGCCATGCGGAGAAAAATGGAGACGCGCAGCCGTACGCGCGCGGCGGGGTTCCTGGATATCAAACTCGGACCGGGCGGAATGGCGGATTGTGAATTCATCGCGCAGATGATCCAGCTGAAATCCGGCGGCAGTCATCCGGAACTCCGGGGCCTGGGAACCGTGCCGGTGCTTCGATCTCCGGCCCGGAGCCCGTTCGAACCCGGGGAAGCGGAACAGTGCGCGTCGGCGTACGGGATGTTCAGGCGTCTGGAACTCCTCCTGCGGACCGGGCTGGAGGATAAAGGATCAATTCTTCCGGAAGGAGAGCCTCTGGACCTTCTTGCACGGCTCTACGACACATCGTCCGGCGCCGCACTCGCGTCGCGGGTTGCTGCTGCAATGAAACGCGTGCGGGGGATATTCCTGGACGTCGCGGGGCGGCTCGCATGAAAACCCGGTTGGTGGTACCGTCGCTCATCAGCCTTCTGGCGTTCGGGGTCTACCTCCGGACCATCGCCCCCGCCGTGGGCTTCATCGACAGCGGCGAACTCGCCGCGGTCGCCTCAACCCTGGGCGTGGCGCATCCAACGGGATATGCGCTCTTCACGCTCCTCGGCTCGATCTTCGCGCACGTGCCGCTGGCGGGGAGCGTCATCGTCCGCCTCAATACGATGGCGGCCCTGCTCTGTGCCGGTGGGGTGTTCGTGTTTTACCATGTCGTGCGGCGATTCCTCCTGATGAGCATCGCGCGCGGGGAGGGAGCGCCAAGAGTGGCGCCTGCAGCTGCGGCAGCGTCGCTGCTGCTCGCCTTCTCGGAGACGTGGTGGACCCAGGCGGTTGCCGTCGAGGTGTATGCCCTCCATGTCCTCTTCCTCTGCCTGATCCTCTTTGCGTTCCTCCGGGCAAACAGCCCCCTGCAGGGGGAGCCGCGGTCGCGGGCGTGGTGGTACGCATTTGCGTTCTTCGTGGGGCTCTCGTTCACGAACCACATGACGACGGTCCTGCTCGCCCCCGGACTTCTGTTTCTCTACTTCAGACAGCAGGGGGGAAGCGCGGATTCCTGGAAGAGAATTGCCCGTATGGGCGTACCGTTTGCCGCCGGGCTTTCGTTGGTCCTCGAGCTGCCGCTCCGGGCCTCCCAGTCACCGCTCCTGAACTGGGGGAACCCCACGAACCTCGAACGGTTCCTCTGGCATTTCACGGGGAAGCAATACCGGTCGTGGATATTCTCCTCCACCGACGTTGCCGCGCGGCAGCTCGCGTATTTTTATCATTCGTTCCCGCCTGAGTTCGCGTACGTCGGTGCATGTGCGGCAGTGCCCGGTCTCATCCTCCTCTGGTCGTGGAACCGGGGCCTCGCGGCCGGGACGGTGATTCTGTTCGTCTCGTGCGTCCTGTACGCCGTCAATTACGACATCCACGACATCGACTCGTATTTTCTCCTCGCATACGTCACGACCGCACTCTGGGCGGCTGCAGGTCTGTTTGCGCTCTGGCGTTGGATTGCCGGTGCGGCCGGGCGCCGGCGGGCAGTTGCCACGGCCGCCGTGCTCCTCCTGAGCGGCGTGCCGCTCGTGGTGAACTACCCGATCGTCGACAGAAGCAGAGATCATCTCGTGGAAGATTACACAAAGAATATGTTCGCCTCTCTGGAACCGCATGCCGTCATTGTCTCCTTCCAGTGGGACTACTGGGTTTCTGCATCGTACTATTATCAGCTGGTGGAGGGCATTCGTCCTGACGTGACGGTCATCGACAAGGAACTGTTGCGGCGTTCCTGGTACGTCCGGGAACTCGCCCGGCGGGAGCCATGGCTCATGGCGGGTGCACAGCAGGAGGTGGAAGCCTTCCTCAGGGAGGTGAGCCGGTTCGAACATGACCTCCCGTACGACGGCGGGCTCATTGAATCGAAATACGCCGCCATGATCGGTGCCTTCCTCAGCACGGCGTTCGCGTCGCGCCCGGTCTACGTCACAGGCGAAATGCAGTTCGAGTACACGCGCGACTACCGGAGGGTCCCTGCCGGCCTTGCCTTCCGTCTCGTGCGGGATGAGGGGTTCCATCCAACCCCATTCCCAGCCTTCTCCTTCCGTCCATTTCCGAACAACGGCCGCTGGGAACAGATGGTCCCGCGTCTCTATGCAGAAGCCCTGGCATTCCGGGGGGAATACTACCTGGCAGCAGGAAAAGACAGCGCAGAAGCGAGGAAAAGCCTTGTAAAAGCTCTGGAATTTGACCCGTCCTCCCCCATTGTCAAGAGGCTCTCCGGGATGCTTCCCGGAGCCCGCTGAACCCCTCCTCCCGAAAAATATCCGCATTTTGAGTCTTTATTGTTGACTCTGAACTTGGTTTTGTTATATTTATTTGCTCAGCTCTCAATTCCTAACCCGTTGCAGGCTCGTCGATTACCCTTCTCCCGGCATGCAGGAAGCAAGGGGGGTGGATGGTTTTGTCTGCTGGCGTAGCTCAATTGGCAGAGCAGCTGATTTGTAATCAGCAGGTTGCGGGTTCGAGTCCCATCGCCAGCTCTTGCGTCTGGACCGAACGCGTCGGAGGAAGTGGAGCGCGTACGTTCTCACGGGCAGGTAGCGAAGCGGTCAAACGCAACAGACTGTAAATCTGTCGGCCTCGGCCTTCGGAGGTTCGATTCCTCCCCTGCCCACGAAGAGATGGTGACGGCTGCATGGAGAGTTCGCACCGGAGTATGCGGGAGTAACTCAGTTGGTAGAGTCACAGCCTTCCAAGCTGTTGGTCGCGGGTT
>JBGPYM010000101.1:0-10286 GCA_041493205.1 Bacteroidota bacterium | reverse complement strand
TTCAGTTTCACCCTTTCCAGGATATTGACAATGGTCCGGGGGAGGACGGAATCGACCGCCTCGTCCTTCACCAGGTAATCTTCCACGCCGTACCGCATGGCTTCGATCGCCAGGCGGAAATCCCGGTTCGAAGTGAGAAAAATGATGGGGGTTTCGAACATTTTCTCCCTGATCTGGCGGGTGACGTCCAGGCCGTTCACGTCGGGGAGGTAGTAGTCGATCAGAAGGAGGTCGATCCCGGGGTTCTGCTCGAGGACCGTTATTGCTTCGCGTCCGTTTTGCTTCCAGAGGATTTCGAATTTCCTCCCCTGATATTTCGACAGGAGGTGCTGGGCAACGGCCATGTAGCTGGTATCATCGTCGACGAACAGCAGGTGAATGGGGGGAGGGGCAGGCATATCCTAACATACCCTTTCGGGGGCAGAGTTGCAAACAACCGCCCCGGCCTCTGCCGGAGCACGTTTTTATGCGGCGCGGAAGCGTCCGCGGGTTGATTTTGTCGGTTTGTTTGTCTATATATCGGCGGTATGACCACACCGGACACTGCCGCCGGCACCAACGAGACCGTTTCATCCCCTGGGAGTTCTGATGACCAATCCGGCTACCAAGAAGAGTACCATTTTGGTTGTTGATGATGAAGACGCATTGCGAACCGTCCTGAGCGGTGAACTGGCAAATGAAGGATATGAAGTCAAAGCGGCTGCCGATGGCGATGAAGCGATCACGGAAGTGGAAAAATCTCCGTTCGATCTGGTTCTCCTCGACATCAAGATGCCCCGGATGAACGGGTTCGAGGTCCTCAAGTATATCAAGGAAAAACACGCCAGCACCAAGGTGGTCATGTTGACCGGGTTTGCAGACCTGAAAAACGCGATCGAGTCGAAAAAGCTCGGGGCGGACGACTTCGTCAGCAAGCCGTACGATCTCGTGGATTTGTTGACGACCATTGAACGCGTCCTGAGCGAGTGACACACCTCGCCGGAGCCGCCAGCCGCCGCCGGTCCCAGCAGACGTGCCATGGCTAAGAAATACAACCTGTTGATCGTTGACGACGAAGAACCACTCCGCGTCCTTCTCGAAAGTGAGCTCGCGGAATCGGACGAATTCTCCGTCGATATCGCCATGGACGGCGGTGAGGCGATCAACAAGATTCAGGCAAAAGTTTACGATGTCCTCCTCCTCGATATCCGCATGCCGCGTGTGAGCGGGATTGAGGTCCTCAAGTTTGTCCAGGAATACTCCCCGACCACCCAGGTCATCATCCTCACCAATTACGCCGACGTCAAGACCGCCATCCAGACGATCAAGATGGGCGCCTACGATTTTCTGGCCAAGCCGTACGACATCGACGAGCTTTTCAACACGATCCACCGCGCGATCGAACGGAAGCAGCTCTTCATCGACAACAAGCTGATGAAAAGCGAGCTCACCCGCAAAACCGGCGCCTCTGAGCTGATAGGGGAAAGCCCGTTGTTCCTTAAGCTCATCGAAAGCGCGACCCGGTTCGCCGAGAGCGACTCGTTCGTTCTGATCCAGGGAGCGAGCGGCACCGGCAAGGAACTCATCGCGTCGCTGATCCACCGCCGGAGCATGCGGAATAACCGTCCGTTCGTGGCCGTAAACTGTGCGTCGATCCCCGACACGCTTCTGGAAAGCGAACTGTTCGGCCACGAAAAGGGGGCGTTTACCAATGCCGTCGCGACCAAACAGGGGCTGGTCGAAGTCGCCCACGGCGGCACCCTCTTCCTCGACGAAGTGGGGGACATCAGCCCGGCCATCCAGCCGAAGCTCCTCCGGTTCCTGGAGACCGGCGAGTTCCGCAGGGTGGGCGGCACAAACCTCCTGACCGTCGATGTCCGCGTCGTGTGCGCCACCAACAAGGACCTCCGCGAAGAAGTGAAGGCCGGCCGGTTCCGCGAGGATCTGCTCTACAGGCTCAATGTGATTACCCTTCGCGTCCCGCTCCTCAAGGACCGGAAAGAAGATGTCCCCGTCCTGTCGGACTACTTCCTCCGCCGCAAATCCAAAACCAAACAGGCCAAATCCCTCACCCCGGGGGCGCTCCGGCTGCTCATCGAATATGACTGGCCGGGAAACGTGCGGGAGCTCGAACATGTGCTGGAAGGAGCCGTCCTTCTTTCCACGGGGGATACCATTGACGAGAACGATCTCGCCATGTACTTCCACCGTCCCGAGCGCGCACCGTTGATGGAAGAGTCCGCCGGGCCTGCCGCCGCCGCCGATGACCTCTCGTCGCTCGAAGAAGTCGAGAGAGTGCATATCGAAAAGATGCTGCAACAGTACAATTTCAGCCGCACGAAAACCGCCGATGCGCTCGGCATCAGCAAGAAAACCCTCTATCTGAAAATCAAAAGGTACGGACTCAAAGTGGTGGATTGAATCCGCCTCCTCTCTTCCCTCTCGTCCCTCCCGCGCGTCCCACACATCATTGACATTGTTCCCGGTTTTTCGTTTCTTTCATGAAATAGCATGATTTCAGGCCCTGTGTTGCTTTTCGTGGACAGGGCTTTTGTCCATCTATGAGGGGCTATGGCGAAATCACAGGGAGTCGACTACCTCAATTGCGACTCGCTGCTGAGCGAGGATGAAATCCTGGTGCGTCAGACAGTGCGGGAGTTTGTCGACGAGAAGGTTCTCCCCGTCATCGAAAAGCATAACCGCAACGGCACCTTCCCCCTGGATCTGGTCGCACAGATGGCGGAGCTCGGTCTGTACGGCGCGACCCTCCCGGCCCGCTACGGCTGCGCGGAGATGAACAACGTCGCATACGGACTCGTCATGCAGGAGCTCGAACGCGGCGATAGCGGCGTCAGGAGCTTCGCCTCCGTGCAGAGCGCGCTCGTCATGTATCCGATCTTCGCGTACGGTTCGGAAGAACAGAAAGACCACTGGCTGCCGAAACTCGCGAAAGGTGAGGCGATCGGCTGCTTCGGACTGACGGAACCCGACTTCGGCTCCAATCCGGGCGGGATGATTACGCGCGCCGAAGAATCCGCCGACGGGTACATCCTGAACGGCGCGAAGATGTGGATCACGAACGGCACGATCGCGGACGTCGCGGTGGTCTGGGCGAAACTGAACGGGGAGATCAACGGATTCCTCGTCGAAAAAGGGGCGAAAGGGTTTACCGCGCCGGAGATGAAAGGAAAACACTCCCTCCGGGCCTCCGTCACCTCCGAGCTCGTCTTCGACAACGTGCGCATCCCCCGGACCAACCGCCTTCCCGGCGGCACCGGTCTCAAGCTTCCCCTCTCCTGTCTGAGCCAGGCCCGCTACGGCATTGCATGGGGCGCAATTGGCGCCGCCATGGCCTGCTATGCCGCCGCGCTCGGGTACGCAAAGACCCGGATTCAATTCGAGCGCCCCATCGCCGCATTCCAGCTCACACAGGCGAAGCTCGTCAATATGATCACCGAGATCACCAAGGCGCAGCTTCTCTGCCTCCAGCTCGGACGCCTGAAAGACGCGGGCAAAGTCCGGTTCCAGCAGATCTCGTTTACGAAACGGAACAACGTGTATCACGCGCTGGAGATTGCGCGCGAGGCGCGGAGCATCCTCGGTGCCAACGGCATCCTGGACGAATACCCCGTGATGCGCCACGCCGCCAACCTCGAGTCGGTCCTGACGTACGAAGGAACGCATGAAATGCATACGCTGATCGTGGGCGAAGACATCACCGGCATCCAGGCGTTCGTATGATTGCACCCCCCATCCACCACCCCCGGAGGGAGTAACCGTGGCAACCCGTAAGATTATCGGTGAAGCGCTCACCTACGACGATGTACTCCTTGTCCCCTCAAAATCCGCTGTCCTTCCGCGCGACGTCGACGTCCGCACCCGCCTGACACGATCTATCGCTCTCAACATCCCCCTCCTCAGTGCCGCCATGGATACGGTCACGGAATCCGATATGGCAATCGCCATGGCCCGCGAGGGGGGGCTGGGCGTCCTCCACAAGAACATGCCCGTCGCGCGGCAGGCGGAGGAAGTGGACAGGGTGAAGCGCTCGGAGAGCGGCATGATTCTCGACCCGGTCACCGTCCGCGCCGATCAACGCGTCGCGGATGTCTTGTTTCTCATGAACAAGTACCGGATTTCCGGCGTCCCGGTTGTGGATGACAAGCACCGCCTGATCGGCATCATCACCAACAGAGACCTCCGGTTCGAACCGGACGAGGATCAGAGCGTCGCGGACATCATGACGAAGGAGAACCTGGTGACCGTGCCGGTGGGAACGACGCTCCACCAGGCGGAACACATTTTGCAGAAACACAAGATCGAAAAACTTCCGGTCGTCGACAAGCACGGCGTCCTGACCGGCCTCATTACGTTCAAGGACATTCTCAAGAAGATCAAACATCCGAATGCCTGCAAGGATGAGCATGGCCGCCTGCGCGTGGGCGCCGCCGTCGGGGTGACCGCGGATACCGTGGATCGTGTCGGCGCCCTGCTGAAAGCCGGCGTGGACCTGGTGGTGGTCGATACCGCCCACGGACATTCTCGCGGCGTCATTGATATGGTGAAGACACTCCGGAAAAAGTACACGCGGCTGGAGCTCATGGCGGGGAACGTCGGCACGGGCGAAGCCGCCCGTGATCTGATCCGCGCCGGCGCGGACGCGATCAAAGTAGGCATCGGACCCGGCTCCATCTGCACGACGCGCGTGGTCGCCGGCGTGGGGGTCCCGCAGGTGACGGCCATCCTCGAAGTGGTCCGGGTGACGTCCCGTAACCGGATCCCCCTCATCGCCGACGGCGGGATCAAACAAACCGGGGACATCGCCAAGGCGATCGCCGCCGGTGCGGATGCGGTCATGATCGGAGGCCTGTTCGCCGGCGTGGATGAAAGCCCCGGAGAAAAAGTCCTGTACGAAGGACGGAGCTATAAGTATTACAGGGGAATGGGGTCCATCGAGGCAATGAGACAGGGGAGCAGGGACCGCTATTTTCAGGACGCGGAAGACGACATCAAGAAACTTGTCCCCGAAGGGATCGAAGGACGGGTCCCCTATAAAGGGCCTCTCGGAGATACGGTCTACCAGATGGTCGGCGGATTGAGAGCCGCCATGGGCTATTGCGGCGCCCGGACGGTCGCGGACCTGAAACAGAAAGCGCAGTTCTACCGCATGACGGACGCGGGCCTGCGGGAAAGCCACCCGCATGACATCGCCATCACCAAGGAAGCTCCAAACTATCACGTGTAGGCTTTCACGCCTGCCAATGACCAACAACAGGATCAGGAAGCTCCGCGCCCGGATGAAGGAACTTTCACTCGATGCCCTGCTGGTGACCGCGCTCCCGAACGTCCGCTACCTCACCGGGTTTTCCGGTTCGAACGGCCTGGCAATCGTCACCGCGCGGCGCGCCGACTTCCTCACCGACAGCCGGTATCGCCTGCAAAGCGCCCGGGAAGTGAACCGGTTCACCCGCCGCATCACGAGCCGATCTCTGATCGACGAGGCCGCTTCCTCACGTCTGCTGAAAGGGTGTGCGACGGCGGGATTTGAATCAGAGGGTGTCTCCTATGGGGAGTTCCGCCGTCTCCGCAAGGCGTTCCCCCGGGTGTCGCTGCGACCCGTGACGGATATCGTGGAAAACATTGCGATCGTCAAGGACAGGCAGGAGATCGCACACCTTGTACGTGCCGGGAAGATCGCCGACCGGGTCTTTCACGACCTCATCGGGACCATCAGGCCCGGTATGACGGAGCTGGAAGTGGCGGCGGAGATTGCCTGGCTCATCCGCAGCCACGGTGCCGAAAAGGAGGCGTTCGACGCCATTGTCGCATCGGGACCCCGCGGCGCCCTTCCCCATGCCAGACCGACGTCCAGGAAACTCAGGGCAGGGGAATTTGTCACGATCGATTTCGGTGCAACGGTCGGCGGATACAGCTCCGACATGACCCGGACCATTGCCATCGGGCGGCCGCCCGCCCGGCTCTCTGCGGCGTATGCGGCCGTCCGCGATGCGCACGGGGCTGCTCTCCGGGCTGCCAGGGCAGGCATGAAAGCACGTGAGCTCGACGCGGTGGCACGTTCCAGACTCGCCGCGCACGGTCTCGAAAAGTATTTCACGCATTCTCTCGGTCACGGGCTGGGGCTCAGAGTCCATGAGCGCCCCCGCGTCTCGGCCCTCAGTAAGGAAACCCTCCGGGCCGGCAGCGTCATCACGATCGAGCCGGGGGTGTACATTCCGGGCCTGGGGGGCGTCCGCATCGAAGATGCCGTGGTCCTCGGCAGACGGGCTGCCCGCCTGCTCACTTCCTCTTCCCGCGACCTCCTGACCATCCCGGCATGATCAACCAGACCGATCCGCCGCGAAGAGTCCTTGTCATTGCGTATTACTTCCCCCCGATGGGACTGAGCGGCGTGCAGCGCACCCTCAAGTTCGTCAAGTATCTCCCGCAGTTTGGATGGCACCCGACCGTTCTCACCGTCGAGCCCCGCGGGTACGTCGCCCGTGATGAGTCGTTCCTGCAGGAACTCGAAGGACGGAATATCAACATCGTCCGGACGCCGCCGGCGGGTCCGGGACGCCTGTTCGGCAGGAAGCAGGTCGTGGGACTTCCTGCAGAATGGAAACGGAAACTGATGAGCAGGATCAGCGACACGTTCTTCATCCCCGATAATAAAGTCGGGTGGCGGAGGAAAGCTCTCGCCCGTGCGCTCGCGATGCACCGGGAGACCCCGTTCGACCTGATCTTTGCCACGGCGCCGCCGTTTACCGACTTCATGATCGGCGCGGAGCTGAAGCGCAGGATCGGGAAGCCGCTCGTCCTCGACTACCGTGACCCGTGGGTTGACTACCCGTTCAAATTTTATCCCACGCCGTTTCACCGGTGGAGGAATGTCGTCCTCGAACGCCGCGCGCTCCGTGCGAGCAGCCATGTGGTCACCACGAATCGCCGCGTCAAGGAAAGCATCATTCACCGGCACGGTTTCCTGACGTACCACGACATCGATATCATCCCTCAGGGATTCGACCCCGAGGATTTTCCCGCGAGCGTCGTTCGCGGCAAAAAGAAAACGGCAGCGGCGTCGGAAGCTGCGGGGAGGATGCGCGTGACGTATGCGGGCATTTTCTGGGAAGACCGGGTCCCGGACTACTTCCTGCAGGCCATGCATAACCTCTTTGCGGAAAAGCCCCGGCTCCGCGGAAGAATTGAGGCCCGGTTCGTGGGGACGTTCCGCGACGAAAACGTGAAGCTCGTGAAGAGGCTCGGACTGCAGGATGCCGTGCATGTGACGGGCTATCTCCCGCATCCGCAGTGCATCAAGGAACTCGTGGACTCCGACGTCCTCTGGACGACCGTCGGCGACGAATTCGGATCGCCGGGGAAAACCTACGAGTATATCGGCGCAAAAAAACCGATCCTGGGCCTCGTCCCGGATGGCTTTCTGAAATCGACGATCCTGGAAGCGGGCGGACGGGCCGTCGCCCCCAACGACGTCTCGGGAATCATGAAGGCGCTCGAGGAGTACCTCGCCGCGTTCGAGAAGCGCCAGCTGAAAGGCCCGCAGGCCGACGTTGTGGAGAAGTACAACCGGGTCACGCTCACCGGGTGGCTGGTCAAAATTTTCGAATCATTACTCGAGAACTGATATGAATGTCCTGGTGGTGGGATCGGGGGGACGCGAGCACGCGCTCGTGTGGAAACTGAAACAGAGTGCGCGCATCGAACGGCTCGTCTGTGCGCCCGGCAATCCGGGCATCGCGACCCTGGCGGAGACGGCCCCCATTGCGGCCGGCGACACGCGGGGTCTGCTCGAGTTTGCACGGGTGAACAAGATGGGGCTCACCGTCATCGGCCCCGAGCAGCCGCTGGCCGCCGGCATCGCTGATGAGTTTCAGAAGGCGGGCCTCCGGCTCTTCGGTCCGTCACGTCGCGCCGCAGAAATTGAATGGAGCAAGTCGTTTGCAAAGGAGTTCATGCGCCGGCACGGCATACCGAGTGCCGCGTTCCGGATCTTCGGGGCTCGGCAGAAAGCGGATGCGGTGGCGTATCTCGCAACCTGTCCGCTTCCCGTCGTCCTGAAAGCAGCGGGACTCGCCGCCGGAAAAGGAGTGATCGTCTGCGCGACGGCCGACGAGGCGCAGCAGGCCCTCGCGCATCTGACCGACAACGCGGCATTTGGCAGCGCCGGGGAGACCATCGTCGTTGAGGAGTTTCTCGAAGGTGAAGAGGCATCGGTTTTCGCCATTTGCGACGGGTATCAATTCATTACGCTCGCTCCCGCACAGGACCACAAGCGGGCCCTGGACGGCGACCAGGGAATGAACACGGGAGGCATGGGCGCTTATGCCCCGGCACCTGTTGTCTCCCCGTCCGTCATGGCACAGATAAAGAAAAACATTCTTGAACCGGCAATACGCGGCATGGAGTCGGAAGGCCGGCTCTACCGCGGATGCCTCTACGCAGGCCTCATGCTGACACCCGCAGGCCCGCGTGTGATCGAATTCAACTGCAGGTTCGGGGATCCGGAAACACAGGTGGTCCTTCCATTGTATGAGGGAGATCTGCTCGAGCTCCTCGTTGCCGCATGCGACGGGATGGTGGGACGGATTGAGCAGCCATCCCCTCCCGCGGGCTCCGCGGTCTGCGTTGTGATGGCTTCAGAAGGATACCCGGAGGCCTATGAGACCGGGAAAACAATCGAAGGGTTGGGACTTCTCACCGACGAGACCATCGTGTTTCATGCCGGAACCCGCAGGCAACCGGACGGCTCTCTCGTCACTGCCGGCGGTCGCGTCCTCGGCGTGACTGCGGTGCGTGGCGAGGGTCCGATTGGTGCGACGATTGATGCGGCATATGCTGCGGTCGACAAAATCACGTTCGACGGAATGCATTTCCGGCGCGACATCGCACGCAGGGCTCTCAATGCCACCGCCGGCTGACGGCAACGGAAGAAAAATTCTCTGGTTCATTCTGGCCGGTGCGCTGGCGCTCCGTCTGGCCGCTGTCCCCGCGGTCCATGCGGTCCGGTATACATCCGACGAGAACGAATATCTTCACATGGCGCGGCAACTCCTCGAGGAGGGGGTATTTCGCGATTCCAATGGCGACAGGAGTGTCAGGGCGCCGCTCTATCCCTTCTTCCTGGCGGCCCTGCTCTGGATAACAGGGAACAGCGTTCTCATGGCCCACGTCGCGGGATGCCTCCTGGGAACAGCCGCCGTAGGATGCGTATACGCGCTTGCCCTCAAGATCACGGGCGGGCGGACAGCTGCTCTGTTCGCTGCGGGAATCACGGCAGGTGCTCCGGGCCTTGTGATCTACAGCGCGCTTCTTCAGACCGAGATGCTGTATATTGTTTTTTTTCTACTGGCATTCCTTTGTCTGTATCGTCTCCGGAATGAACCGGATTTCTGGGTGGCGGCCGCGCTCGGGCTTTGCAGCGGACTTGCGGCGTTGACGAGGCCGGTGTTCCTCGGTTTCGTTCCCGCTGCCCTCGTCCTGATGGTATGGCCTCTGCGGAAACAGTGGCACTCCGTAGCGGGGCCTGCAGCGGTAATGCTGATCGTCGCGGCACTTACAATTGCTCCATGGACCGCGAGGAACTGGTCGGTCCTTCATGCGTTCGTCCCCGTCGCCTCCGGCGGAGGGAGTTCGCTCCTTACCGGTAACAATCCGTATGCAACCGGGACATTCGCCGTCGCGGAAGGGTTCGACCGGTGGTACGTTGCGCAGGCGCAGGGGCATGGCATTGCGGATCCCGCATCTCTGAATGAAGTCGGCAGGAGCGGACTCAGCGCGGCGATCGCATTAACGTACATGAGCCACAACCCCGCCGCCGCCGCGGTGCTGGCCGCGAAGAAGTCGTACATTTTCTGGATCTATCCCGTCACGCATTCTGATTCGTATGTCCCGGTGCAGGCGCTTGCCGTCGGGTTCGACGCACTGCTGCTCTGCGCCGCGGTTATCGGTGTCGCGGGCTCGGGCGCCTGGCGCGGGCGTCGCGCCCCGCTCTGCGCGGCGGTGATTTTTTTCTGGCTTGTGCAGGCGCTTCTCCATGCCGAAGCGAGATTCAGCCTCCCCCTCGTGCCGCTGATTGCGATCGTTGCCGGCTGGGGAGTGTCACTCATGCTTGACCGCCGGGAATTTCGCCGCCTCCTCGCCGCCCCATCGTCCAGGCGGGTGATCATCGGCGGCCTCGCCCTCATCGTTGTCGCCTATGGCATGACGGGCTATCTGTTTCTCACAGGCGCATTTTAATGGAAGAGGATTCGAGATGAAGATTCTCGTCACAGGCGGCGCGGGGTTTATCG
>JBGPYM010000133.1:0-8359 GCA_041493205.1 Bacteroidota bacterium | reverse complement strand
GGCATCGTCGGGCTCGGCGTCATGGGGGAAAACCTCGCACTGAATATTGCAGGCCACGGGTTTTCCGTTGCCGGCTATGACGTGAGTGTGCCGAAGGTCGAAGCGTTCCGGCTGCGGACGCAGGGCAGGAACGTTGTCGCCGCGGGCTCGCTCGGGGAATTCGTACGCGCCCTTGAACTGCCCCGCCGCATCCTCATCATGGTTCCCGCAGGCGCCGCGGTCGATGCCGTCATCCAGGAACTTCTCCCGCTCTGTGCGCGGGGTGATGTGATCATCGACGGCGGCAATTCGTATTTCGCCGACACCGACCGCCGGATGAAGGCGCTCGGAGAGAAGGGGATTCTCTTTGTCGGCACCGGGGTCAGCGGCGGGGAGGAAGGCGCGTTGCGCGGCCCTTCCATCATGCCCGGAGGCGACCACCGGGCCTGGCCGATTGTCCAGCCCGTCCTCCAGGCGATTGCCGCGCGGACCGACGACGGATGGCCCTGCTGCGAATGGCTCGGCAGCGGAGGCGCAGGCCACTTCGTAAAAATGGTCCATAACGGGATCGAGTACGGCGACATGCAGATGATCTGCGAAGCGTATTTCCTCATGGACCGCCTGCTCGGTCTGAGCAGCGCGGAGATGCAGGCGGCCTTCGCGGAGTGGAACACCGGCGAACTCAACAGCTATCTCATCGAGATCACCGCCGACATCCTTGCCCGGAAGGAGCCGGAATCCGGAAAGCCGCTTGTCAGCCTGATCCTCGACACGGCGGAACAGAAGGGGACAGGCAAATGGACCAGCCAGGTCGCGCTGGATCTCGGCGTCCCGGCGATGACCATCGCCGATGCGGTCTTCGCGCGCATGCTCAGTGCGCTCAAAAAAGAGCGGGTTGCCGCCGCCGCGCTGCTGAACGGCACGCGGCCGGCCTTTGCCGGGGACAGGAAAGAATTTCTGGAGATGATCCGGAAGGCTCTCTTTTGCTCCAAGGTCTGTTCGTACGCGCAGGGATTCCAGCTTCTCCGGGCTGCCGACATTGAATACCACTGGCAGGTGAAATTCGGGACGGTGGCGATGCTCTGGCGCGCCGGGTGTATCATCCGCGCACAGTTCCTCGGACGGATCAAGGATGCGTTCGAGCGTCAGCCGGGGCTCGCCAACCTGCTGATTGATCCGTATTTTTCCGGCATTGTCCTTTCTTACCAGTCGGCATGGAGGACGGTCGTGAGCACCGCCGTCATGGCGGGCATACCCGTTCCGGCATTCATGAGCGCGCTGGCATATTTCGACAGCTATCGTACTGCGGTCCTGCCGGCGAACCTCCTGCAGGCGCAACGGGATTATTTCGGCGCGCACACCTACCGTCGCGTTGACAAGGAAGGCGTGTTCCATACGCGCTGGAAAGAGTGAACGTAACGATCAAGAGGAGTACCATCAAATCATGAGCAAGAACCTGACTGTCCCCGCGCGGGGGAAATGGGACCTGGTGTCGCTGGGAGCCCTCGTCCACCGGCTTGATCCCGGTAACGTCCCGTTTCGCAAGGCCGTTGAATGCAGGATCCACGTGAGCGGGGGGGAGTTCAACGTCGCTGCAAACCTCGCAGATTGTTTCGGGCTGAAGACGGGGATTGCAACAGCGATGGCGGACTACCCGATCGGCGACCTGATCGCGGAACGAGTCCGGGCGATGGGGGTGACGCCATTCTACAAGCACTTCGCGCACAATGGCGTGAACGGCCCGAATATGGCAACCGTGTACAGCGACCGCGGGTACGGTGCCAGGCCGCCGGTCGTTTTTTATAACCGATCGAACGAAGCCGCGGCGCAGCTCAAGCCGGGGGACTTTGACTGGAACACTCTGTTCGCCGATGGCATCCGATGGTTTCACAGCGGCGGAATTTTCGCATCCCTTTCCGCCACGACGGGTGAATTGATCGTCGAAGCCATGAAGGCCGCGCGGAACGCAGGGGCAATCGTAAGCTTTGATCTGAATTTCCGGGAAAAGCTCTGGAAGATCTGGGGCGGCCAGCAGAAGGCCGTTGAGGTCATCAGCAGAATCGTCGAAAACGTCGATGTGCTGATTGGGAACGAAGAGGATCTGCAGAAGGGGCTCGGCATCGAAGGCCCCGAGGCAGCGGCGAAATCGAAACTCGATCCGGGAGCGTTCTTTGGCATGATCGACAAAGTAATTGCGCGCCATCCCGGCGTCAGGGCGGTCGCGACAACGTTGCGCGAAGTCCACTCCTCCAACAAGCATAGCTGGAGCGCGGTCGCCTGGATCAACGGATCGCCGTACGCAGCACCCGCGTGTGAGCTTGAGGTCCTGGACCGTGTCGGGGGCGGGGACGGTTTCGCGAGCGGGCTCATTTACGGCCTCCTTGCAGGCGAACCCCCCGAAGAAGCGGTGAAGCTCGGCTGGGCTCACGGGGCGCTCGTGACCACGTTTCCGGGGGATACGACCATGGCCACCCTTGAACAGGTTCGGTCGTTTGCACGCGGCGGCTCTGCCCGCATCCAGCGCTGAGAGCGGGGCCCGGCTGGTCTTTTTTCGCCAAATTTTGCTGACAGTCAGCATTTGGCGTATGATGATTTCCTAAACAATCCACCCGCCGAAAAATCTACTCCTTTGCCGCCTCTGTTGACTTTTCACTCCCCCGTCTTTAACTTAAGCAACACAGTTCTTTCGTAACCCGGATCGAATGGCATACTGCAGGACGATGGTCCATTCCATATTCCTTGTCTCGACAAGAACTATGAGAGGGCCGTCAGAGTACGCCGTTCGGCACCGGTCCCCCTGCATCACCCTCCAGATCGCAACACATTTTCACCCGGCATTCGCACACGTGTCTCCGCACGACACGCAACCGGTCTGATGTTTCAGGCCGGGAACAGTATATCATATATGGGTGTTCACCGCACGGCGGGCTGACGGATGGAGAAGCTGGGCAAATACGAATTGCGTGAAGTCCTCGGGCGGGGCGGCATGGGCGTCGTGTATCGCGCATTCGATCCGCTCATGGACCGCCAGGTGGCGATCAAGGTCATCCTCGAAAAATCCCTCGAAACGCAGGAAACGAAAGCACGATTCATCCGCGAGGCCAGGACTGCGGGCAAGCTTTCCCACGACAACATCACCGTGATCCATGACTACGGCGAATTCGAGGGGAAAACGTTCATCGTCATGGAGTACCTGGACGGCAAAGACCTCCGCTCGATCATCGACACGAAAGAACCGCTCACGCTCCGCGACAAACTGAGCTACGCGCGTCAGGTCTGTCGCGGCCTCCAGTATGCCCATGCCAATATGATCGTCCACCGCGACATCAAGCCCGAGAACATCAAGGTGCTTGGGGACGGACGGATTAAAATCATGGACTTCGGCATTGCCAAACCGTACTCCCCGGCGTCCGTCACCATGGACGTGGACACCGAACCGGTGCTGACGCAGATCGGCATGCGCATCGGGACCCCGTGGTACATGTCCCCCGAGCAGGTCAAGGGGGACCCCGTGGACAAGCGGGCCGACATCTTTTCGTTCGGCGTCGTCCTCTACGAGCTCCTGACGTACAAAAAGCCCTTCACGGGGAATGACACCACCGTGATGTATAAGATTCTCCACGAGGAGCCGGAGCCGATCCAGCTCGAGGAAAGCGGACTCACCGCAGATCTGCAGAAGATTCTCACCCAGTGCCTCGCCAAGGATCCCGCCACGCGCTATGCGGACTGCCTCCTCCTGCTGCGGGACCTCGAATCCATCCTCGACAGGGTGGCTCAGACCAGGAACATCAAGAAGCTGCTGACGGAGGGCGAACAACTCACCCAGCAGCACCGGTTCGAGGAAGCCACGGTCAAGTTCAACGAAGTCCTCGACCTCGACCCGGGAAATGAAGTGGCGCGCTTCTCGATCAGGAAGCTGAGCGATGAACATAAGGAGTCGGCGACATTGCGGGTGCTGACCGGCAACATCGTCGGCGAAATCATCTCCCATTTCCAGATACTGGAAAAGATCGGCAGCGGCGGCATGGGGGTCGTGTACAAGGCCGAAGACCTCACGCTCAAACGCGTCGTGGCATTGAAATTTCTTCCGCCCGACAGGACCAGGGACTCGGTGGCAAAAAAACGCTTCCTGAAGGAGGCGCAGGCTGCCTCCGCCCTGGATCATCCGAGCATCTGTGCGATCCATGAAATCAGCGAAACAGAAGACGGGCTGATCTTCATTTGCATGGCATACTACGGCGGCGTGAACCTGAGCAAGAAGATCCTGCCAGGTCCGCTGGAGGTGAACGACGCGCTCGAAATCGTCATCAAGATCGCCCGCGGTCTCGCCAAGGCACATGAACACGGCATCGTCCACCGGGACATCAAGCCGGCGAACATCATCATCACGCCTGACAACGAAGTCAAGATTGTGGACTTCGGCCTTGTGAAGCTCTCCGGCGCGACGCGTATCACGCGCATCGGCTCCGCCATGGGGACGGTCCCCTTCATGTCCCCCGAACAGGTCAAGGGGCTCGATCAGGATCACCGGACGGATATCTGGTCGCTGGGCGTCCTGCTGTATGAGATTCTGACCGGGAAGCTGCCGTTCATGGGCGACCATGAGACCGCGATCATGTACTCGATCGTGAATGAGAAACCGGCGCCCGCATCCCAGATCCGCCCGGGACTCCCACCGGGGCTTGAAGACGTGATCATGCGCGCACTCCACAAGGAGCCGGATGAACGGTATGCGTCGATGAACGACCTTCTGAAGGATCTCGAGGAAATTCATCGTGACGTTGTCCGCCCGCAAAGTCTGGAACTGGCCCGGTCGGCGGAGCTGACGCGGCTCGTCGACAATGGAAATATCTACTACAAGCGGCGGGAATACCAGGAAGCGCTGACGCGGTATGAAGCGGCGCTGAAACTCTCGCCCCAGGACGCGCGCATCCTTGAGCTGCGTGCGGATGCCTCGAAGAAGGTGGAAGAGGCGAGGCACATCGAGACAATGGTGATCGAAGCCCGGGCGTTCATGGTGAAAGGGAAGGTCCGGAACGCCAAGGACGTCCTGCATACGGTCCTCGATGTGCAACCACTACACTCCACGGCGGCGGAACTCCTCGGGCAGGCGCAGAAACAGATCGACCACGACGAAGAGCTCGACAAGCTGATCGCCGATGGCGCGTTCTACTTCAGGCACCGGAAGTTCACGGAAGCGGCCGACTGCTACCGCAAGGCCCTCGGCATCGACCCGGGCAACAAGGACGCCGCGCGCGGCCTGAAGAAAATCGAAAAAGGGAATGAGCATAAGACCCGCCGCGACCGGACCCCCACGCCTGCTCCCGTTTCGGTTCCCATCCGCTCTCGCCGCGCCCTGGTTTTCGGACTCCCGGCGGTTGCCCTGATCGGGGGCGTCGTCACCCTGGTCATGCTCCGCACCCCGCATCCGGCCGCCGTGCAGAAGCCGGCCGAGGAACCGGCGCCTCTGGCGGTGGATTCCTCCGGACTGGTCAACACCGCACGACAGGGAATGCTGAACCGGAAAGGCCTTGCCGCCGAAGCGAAAGCGGAGCACTGGGCGCCTGAACCGTACGCGTCGGCGCTGCAGGCGGAACAGATTGCCGGGAAGGACTTTGAAGCCGGACATTTCACCGCTGCACAACAGAATTTCGCGCGCGCGGAGGCGACGTTCGGCGGTGCGATTGAAGCGGCGCGCCGGAATGAGGCGGGTACCATTACGGATCTGGGAGATCTGCGCAACCTTGTGGACACGGCGCGGAAGGAGATGCGGTCCGACCGCTCAACGGCAGAAAAAGCGGGAGGCAAATCCATTCTCCCGCCGGCGTTCAACAGCGCCCTGGCACAGGAGCGGGAAGGGGACAAACTCGCACGATCGGACAAACGTGAAACCCTCCTGGCCGCACGCGATACCTATGCCAATGCACGGACCGCGTACCGCAAACTCGCCACCGACGCCTCCGCGCTCGCATCACTCCGCCGCGAAGCCGACGGACGGAAATCGGACATGACCGCGACAAAGCAGTCAGTGCACGGTCTGGATAAGGAAAAGGATGCGGCACCGAGCTATCACCCTGCGGTGACCCTCGAATCGCAGGGGCAGGAGAAGTACGCATCGGGGGACTACAAGGGCGCCGGCGACGCATTCGACCGGGCGGGAAAATTGTACGCAAGCGCGGCCGGTGAGATCCTCTCCGCACGAAAGTCGGCGACACCTCTTGTGGAAGCGGAGAAGAAGGAGGCGGATCTCAAGACGGCCCCGCCAAAGGACAAGCTTGACCGAGAGGCGGCCCGGCGCGACATCCAGCGCATGCTCGACGCCTACCGCGAGAGCCTCGAACAGGGCAATATCGAAAACCTGACAGCGCTCCTGAACCTCGCCGGCGACAAGCAGAGCGGCTGGTCCGCCTTCTTCGGGGTCACCGAGGACCGCAAGGTGACGATCGAAGGCGTGGACATGGACGTGCAGCCTGGCAACGCACGCGTGGCATTCAAAGTGAAAATGTCCTTCTTCAACAAGGCAGCCAACACAACCCAAAACGAAGAAAACCCGCGGCTCTGGACTCTCGCGCCTGCCGATGGGACATGGAAGATCGTCTCACAAAAATAACCAGTTTCTTACCCGGAGGATGCGCACAATGATCACCCCCCTGTGGCGCAGGCGAGCTTTCCTCACCGTCCTGTGCATCGTCGTTCCCGCAATACCCGCCCGCGCTCAACTCAACAAGGTGTTCAGCGATATATTCACCGAGATTCTGGACGTCCGGTTGCAGCGCAGCGGCAGTCCCGGAACCCACGGCACGCATTTCCTCCAGTCCGCAGCCAGAGCCAATAACGAACTCGTGCCGGCGCTGAACGGGCTTATTGCGGGAAACGTCTCCTCCTTCCCGCTCAGCTCCACCGCCGGGGGAGTCCTCTTCGACTTTTCCACAGGACAGCCGGTCCGCATCGCCGAAAGCATGGGACCGATTCTGGCGGAAACCGCCAAACCGCTCGGCAAGGGTAAGATACTTGTGGAGGTGAATTATACCTACCTCGACCTCGTTCAGTTCCGGGGACTGCCGACAGATCAGATGCGCTTCACGTTCACACATCAGGATGTCACCAGCGACGGGACCCTCGGCGACAATCCGAACGAGGACGACATCATCGACCTGTTCATGGACCTTCATGCGAAGGCGGGCATCGGCGCCGTTGTGGCCACGATGGGGGTGACAAACGATCTTGATGTCAGCCTGGCACTTCCCGTTGTCACCGTGAGCATGAACGGGACCGCCAGGGCGGTCATCGGCAGCTACACATTCGGGCGCCTGGGCCACGCGAACCACCTGTTCGGGGGAGACACGCTGCACCCCATCCTCACAACCAGTGTTCCGTATAACCAGTCCGCCACAGGGCTCGGTGATATCGCCGTGCGCTTGAAATACAGCCTCGCGCGAGGCGGTGACCTCGATCTGGCGACCCTGCTCGATGTCCGCATCCCCACCGGGAAAAAAGAGGAATTTCTGGGCTCCGGGAAGTCGACCATCCGCCTCTGGGCAATCCTCTCGAAACGCACCGGCGACTTCACTCCGCACCTCAATCTCGGCTATGCCCACAAGGCGGCGGATTATCAGAGCGACGCCGTTGAATTCAGGGCGGGCTTCGACAGCAAACTCTCCACGGACCTCACCTGGGCAGTCGATCTGCTCGGACAGATCGACGTCAATGCCGACGAAGCAATCAAGCTTGCGCCCGGGTCGGTGACGCTGATCGATAACGTCCCCGGAGGGCAGGCCATCTCAAACGTTTCGCTGAGCAACATTACGGACAGGAGCAACGACAATGCGTTCAGCGCCGCGCTCGGCTTCCGCTATTCCCCTTCCGACAAGGTGATGCTCTTTGCGAACGTCCTTCTTCCGATGAATGATGGCGGCCTGCGGGCGCACGTGGCGCCAACGGTGGGCCTGAGTATTCACCTGTAGGATTCATTCCTCCCGCACAGCTCCTGATCCGGTGGCGGTCAGGAGCCACACCGCATGCCAACACCCGCTCCCACGAACGCCCGGATCGCTGCGATGCTCGACCGGATCGCCGATCTGCTGGCTGCCCGGGATGAGAACCCCTTTCGCGTCAGAAGCTACAGGAACGCCGCCGCGTCGGTACGCGCGGCCCGTCTCCGGATCGCTCAGAAGGCGCGCACACAAGGGGCCGGGGCCCTGGCCGGCATCCCGGGAGTAGGGGAGAAACTTCGCGGTCTCATTACCGAGTTCGTTACGACAGGCACCGCCGGGCTCCTGTCGTCCCTGGAGAAGGAGGTTCCTGAGTCGGCAAAAGCCGCACTTGACGCGGAACGGGAGAAACACCCGCGCGCGCGGCGGCCCTTGCTCGGGGTTGCCGC
>JBGPYM010000202.1:0-6023 GCA_041493205.1 Bacteroidota bacterium | reverse complement strand
GGTCGTCGTCGTCCACGACGATGATGATGTGCCCCTGCCGGAACTCTCCGACCGCCTTCTCGATGCTGTCGAAGCCGTCCGCGGCCGTGCCTGATGATGTCACGGCGCCCTTCCTTTTTCCCTTACTTCTGCTCTTTGACGTCAACCGCTCCCTCGCTCACAACGCTCGTGATGGCCGAACGCTCAAACTTCATCTTGACGTTGTCGGCCACCTGCACGAGCACGGTCTTTTCCTCGATCCCCGCGATGGTGCCGAACATGCCGCCGGCGGTGACCACCTTGTCCCCCTTCTTCAACGCATTGAGGAGCTTCTGGCGTTCCTTCTGCCGTTTTTGCTGCGGGCGAAGGATCATAAAGTAAAAAATACCGATGATGAGCGCGAACATCAGCAGCGTGCTCATGAGTCCCTGTCCCGCGTCGCCGCCCCCCGAAGGCTGCATCATCAGAATCGTCAGTGTACTTGTCACGTGTTCCTCCTCGTTGATGTCATGGTTGCTCTTCCGCCGGAACGGCGGCGAGTGTTGCCAGCATGGTGGATTTCCAGGCCGCAAAACGTCCGGTACAAATCGCTTCCCTGGCCGCAGCCACCAGCCAGAGGTAAAACGTCAGGTTGTGCAGCGTCGCGAGCTGCAGCGCGAGGATTTCCCCCGCCTTGAATAAGTGGCGGATATAGGCGCGCGTAAAGTTCCTGCATGCGTAACACGTGCATTCTGCGTCCACGGGCCGGAAGTCGTTCGTATGCGCCGCGTTGCGCATGTTGAGCTTCCCGTTGCGCGTGAAGAGGACTGCGTTCCGCCCGTTCCGCGTCGGCAGGACGCAGTCGAACATGTCCACCCCGCGCTCAATCGACTCCAGTATGTTGCGCGGGGTACCGACGCCCATCAGGTAGCGCGGTTTGTCCGCCGGGAGGATCTCCGTGCAGATCCCGGTCATTGCGTACATGACGTCTTCCGGTTCCCCCACCGAAAGCCCGCCGATCGCATACCCCTCAAAATTCATCCCGACCAGTCCCGCGGCAGATTGTTCGCGCAACGCCGGATACGTGCTCCCCTGGACGATGCCGAAGAGTGACTGGCTCCTGCCGTAGAGGGGCGAGGTCTGTTCCGCGCGTTCCCTGCACCGCTCCGCCCAGCGGAGCGTGAGCGCGTGTGAATCGGCGGCGTACCGTTCGTCGGTCGGATAGGGCGCGCACTCGTCCAGCACCATCATCACGTCGGAGCCGAGGGAGCGCTGGATATCGACCGCCTTTTCCGGCGTGAAGACGTGCCGGGAGCCGTCCAGATGCGACCTGAATTCAACGCCATTGTCGCCGATCCTCCGCAGGTCTGAAAGACTGAAGACCTGGTAGCCGCCGCTGTCGGTCAGGATCGGCCGCTGCCACCCGATGAAGGCGTGCAGGCCTCCGGCCTTTTCGATGAGTGCCGTACCGGGGCGCAGGTAAAGATGGTACGCGTTCCCGAGGATGATCGGCGCCCCTACCTCCTCCAGTTCCCGCTGCTCGATCGCCTTGACGCTCCCCTGTGTCCCGACGGGCATAAACGCGGGAGTCGGGACCTCGCCATGGTCCGTATGCAGGACGCCGGCCCGGGCCCTCCCGTCCGTATGTTCCAGCGAGAACTTCAAGGATATAAGGTAGGGGTTGAGGGACGGAAAATCAATCCGCCGCGGGGTGCATGCGCTCCCAGACCCAGACACCCGCGACAAGGACAACGGCGCCGAGCGTGTCGGCCATCAGGTCGAACACGTCCGCCTGGCGTCCCGGAACAAAATACTGGTGAAATTCGTCGCTGGCGCCGTACACGATGACCAGGAGTACCGTCCCGAGCAATGCATGCCGCGCAAGGAGCGGTATCCTGTTCTGGTAGCGGAGTGCCCGGTACATGAAAAACGCGAACAAAAAGTAGATGCCGAAGTGTATGACCTTGTCGAAATCGAAGATCTTGAGATTCGGGATCATCGTTGAAGGGATCGATGAGCTGATGAAAATCAGCACCGCCCAGAGTATTGCCGGAAGTTGATACAATCTGAAACCGTACCGCGATGTCACGTTTTCCATCACTCCCCCAGTCCTCCCATAGCCTGTGGAACCGCCTCAAGAATATCCGTTGCCAGCATGCTCCGTTCTCCGTGCCGGGCGGCCGCACAATCTCCGGCGAGCCCGTGCAGATACACGCCGGCGTACGCTGCGCCGGAGCCCTTGATGCCCTGCGCGCGAAGACCCGCAATCATGCCGGTCAGCACATCGCCGCTTCCGATCGTCGCCATCCCCGGATTGCCGGTCGGGTTCACGTAGACCGTTCCGTCGGGATCGGCGGTGACCGTCGGCGCGCCCTTCAGTACGACGATGCACCCCCACTCCCGCGCCTTCCCCCGCGCAGCGGATACACGGTGCCTGTCCGCTTCCTTCGCCGTCATCCCCGCCAGCGGGCCAAACTCCCCCGAGTGCGGCGTGAGGATCGTGTCCGATTTTCTGTTCTTCAACCTTCGCGTTTCACCGGCGAGTGCAGAGAGCGCATCGGCATCCACGATGAGGGGTTTCTTCACGACACCCACCAGGAGCCGCACGAGAGCCATCGTTTCTTTGTCGCGCGAAAGCCCCGGGCCGATTGCCACGGCGTCCGCCCAGGCAGCGCGTTCCAGGAGCGCCGGAGCCGCGGCCGACCCGAGCGCACCCCCGGCAGTTTCTTCCTGCGGCGCAATGATGACCTCGGTCAGCCGACGGGCGATGGCGGTGTGTATCGACTTCGGAATTGCCAGGACGACTGCACCCGCGCCGGACCGGAGCGCGGCCTGCGCTGCCATCAGGGGTGCGCCGGTGAAATTGCGCGACCCGCCGATGACCAGGACCTTTCCCACGCTGTACTTGTGCGCCGTTCGCGGCCGCACGGGGAGAAGCTGTGTAACGTCGCGCCCGTGCACGCGGAAGACCGGATTTTTTTCCGGGCGCATCAGCGCCGGCGGAATGCTGATATCGACGACCCTCACCTCGCCGCTCCGGTCGGCTCCCTCACCCACGTAATGCCCGATCTTGGCCAGACCCATCGTGACGGTCAGATGCGCGCGGACCGCCTCTCCATTGACCTCGCCGGTGGTGGCATCGACTCCCGAGGGGATGTCGACCGCCGCCACAAATGAACCCTGTTTGTTGATCCACTCGATGGCATCCCGCACAACGCCTTTCACTTCCCCGGCGAATCCGGTCCCGAGGATCGCATCCACGATGATGACGCCCTCGCGCCCGGCAGTGAGAGCGCGTCCGCTCATGGCTTCGGCGAATTTCAGGGTCGACCCGCGGAGCGACGCCATGCCCAGAAGCGCATCGAGGTTGACGCGCGCATCACCCCTGACAGAGGATTTTTTCGCAAGCAGGAACACCCGCACCTCACATCCCCTGTTTGCTAGGTGACGCGCAATGACATACCCGTCGCCCCCGTTGTTCCCCTTTCCGCAGACGACCGTGACACTCCGTCCGGCAAGCGGATCGACGCGGCGCGCAAGCTCATCCACGAACGCCCGGCCTGCGTTCTCCATGAGGAGGAGCCCGGGAATGCCGATCGAGCCGATGGCTGCGCGATCGAATCCCCTCATCATTTCCGCACTGGCAAGGAGTTGCATGGCGTTGGTCAGAAACAGTGGGCGGTCAGATTCAGCAGCACGGAGGGAAAGAGGCCGAACCCGACGATGGCGGCTGCCGCGGCAAGAAGAGCGGCGGCACCCATGGGAGGCATCGATGCCACTTCACCGGTTCCCTCCTTGAAGTACATCAGGACGACAAGGCGGAGGTAGAAATACGCCGACACCACGCTCATCACCACGCCCGTGATCGCAAGCCAGGTGTACCCCGCCTCCACGGCGCCGGCGAACACGTAGTACTTGCCGAAGAATCCCGCGAACGGCGGTATCCCCGCCAGCGAGAACATGAAGAGGGCCATCAATCCCGCAAGCCATGGCGCGCGGCTCGACATCCCCGCGCATTCGTCGAACGTCAGAAGGGTGCCGTCTGCGCGCTCGAGGATGCTCACGACGCCGAACGCACCGATGTTCATCAGCGTGTACGACATAAGGTAAAACAGGACGCCGTTGCTTCCGGCCGCATTGCCCGCGACGACGCCCGTCAGGATGTACCCGGCATGCGCGATGCTCGAATACGCGAGCATCCGCTTGATGCCGGACTGCGCGATTGCGATCAGGTTTCCCAGGATCATCGAGAGCGCGGCGATGAGGGCGAGCACCTCGCGGAGCGACGGAATCGTCGCCACAAGGACAGGCCCGAACGCCAGCATGAAACCGGCAACGGCAGCGGCCTTTCCCCCCGTGGACATGAACCCGCTGACCGTGGTCGGCGCCCCCTCATAGACATCGGGTACCCACATGTGGAACGGGACTGCTGCAACCTTAAACACGAGGCCGATCAGCAGCAGGGCAAAGCCCGCGAGCAGGACGGGGGTCCCGGCGAGCGATGCGGCGTGCGCGGGAAGTCCCTTCATCGCAGTCGTTCCGGTCGCTCCGTACAGAAGCGCTATGCCGTAGAGAAGAAAACCGGTGGCAAATGCACCGAGCAGAAAATACTTCAGGGCAGCCTCGTTGCTGGTTGGCCGGCTCCGGGCGAAACCCGCCAGGACGTAGAACGAGACCGACATGAGTTCGAGCCCGAGGAAAAAGATCACCAGATCCGCCGCCGACGCCATGAGGATCATCCCCGCCACGGCGAACAGTATCAGGGCGTAGTACTCGCCGTGCATGATCCCCTCTTTCCGGATGTACGAGGCGGAGAGGAGAATGCTGAGGATCCCGGCAGTGCAGAAGACCACCGCAAAGAAGTTTGCAAAGCTGCCGGTTGAGACCATGCCGCTGAACGCGTCGGCCGCGGGCGCGACACCGATCCGTCCGAGCGCAAGCCCGAGCGCGGCGGCCAGTCCGGCGATGCTCGTCCAGCAGGTCAGCGTTTCCGAGTCGTGCGCGAGCGCGTCGATGAGGAGGACAAGGAGGGCTGTCACCGCCACGGTCACCAGCGGTGCAACGGCAAGAAGATCCTGAACAGACATGGTGTTCATAAAGTACAAATTACCCGGGCAATTTCCAATGAACGCGCGCTGTTACGCGCGGAAGAACAGCAGCCAGATGAGGACAAACACGGGGATGAGGATGGGAAGCGTGTACCGGACGATGTAGCCGAAAAAGCTCGGGCACGCGACGCCCATGTGCTCGGCGATCGACTTTACCATGAAATTCGGGCCGTTCCCGATGTACGTGCACGCGCCGAAGAACACCGCGGCCAGGGAGATCGCCTGCACGTGGAGCGCGTGGTTGCCGAGCAGGAAGGCCGTCGCGATGTTGTCTACCGGCACCGTTCCCCCCGCCACAAGATCGTAATGGTACCGGAGGAGGACGAGATACGCTTCCTTGATGTCGGCCGCGTACGGTCCGCTCAGCGCGCCGAGTCCGGCACCGTGCGACGCCACGACCTGCTGCACCTGCTGAATCGTTTCGGGCGAGGTGAAGAGCCCTATCTGGGCGCTCAAAAAGTTGAGATAGGTCGGGGCGTTGTCCAGGAACGCCGAGAGGGAACCGCATGCCCAGTAGAACTGGCCCGCCGTGTGGATGCCGATGGCGGCCGCGTTGAGCTCCAGCCAGTCGAGCGCGGGGACCATCGTTGCGAATATGCCCGCGAACAGGATCGCGACTTCCTTGATCGGCTGGAAATTGAACTCGTTCTTCCTGTGGATGCCCGGCTTCGTCGTGTAGTACGAGCCCGCCGCGGCGGCGATCATCAGGATCTCCCGCAGGAACGGGGGGTCGCTGATGAAGACCGCCGCGAGGATGACGACCAGGAAGACGATGTTCTGCAGGCCGCCCACCTCCCCTTCTTCCGGCTTCTCCTCCACATCGTGCTTCAGTGCCGGGGGGAGGGATGCAAAACTGTTCCTGTCGACAAAATAAAACACGGTCAGAATCACGCCCATGGCGATGAGCCACGGCAGCCAGACCTGCTGGAGGACCCAGAAGAACGGGATCCCTTTCAG
>JBGPYM010000016.1:0-24601 GCA_041493205.1 Bacteroidota bacterium | reverse complement strand
GTAACCATGTCTGAGTCGGGATGGAGCGCCGGGTGGTCCGAGGGGTCGGACGATGGAGAAGAAACACTCGGCGGCCGGCTGACTGCTAGATCGAGCCATTGAGCTCTTGTGTCATTTCCGGATTTGTATCTTGCGAGGCTCGCAGCCAAGAAGGGTCGTCGAAGTGGGCTCTGAAGCGGAAGAAGAAACAAGGGTCCAGAGGGGCGGCACGATGGATGACGAGACCATCCTCCGTGTAATCTACTGAGAGAATCTAGTTCGGTCTATGACCAATGTCAACGACAGGAACGGGGGCCGAGAGGTACGCTGAGATGCACAGATTTTTCCGCAGAATCTCCGGTTCGCAAACCGGCACATGGAAAAGTACTGGCGACTGGATTCGAACCAGTGACCCCCAGATCCACAATCTGGTGCTCTAACCAACTGAGCTACGCCAGCAGCGAGGAAAGAAAGATAGCCACAACGGGGTGAATAATCAACACATCTGCGGATGGAACCAGGCGTTTGCCTGGCGATGGAAGAGCGCCCAGGCAGTAACGGCGCAGAGCACGGCGTGCATGATCAACTCGGTCGGGGAATGGTAGGCGCTCAGGACAACGTGGTATGCGATCCAGGTCAGAAGAAGCCACCGCGCCCAGTTGGCACCGCGGAGGGTGAAAATCCCGCCGACGACTGCAAGGAGCCTGAGGAAGAGTACCCCGGCGGTGTCTTTTTCAAATATTCCGTGAGTACTCAGCTCGGACGCGTGATAGACAACTCCAACCACCCCCGCCACAATGAAGAGCCAGCCGATGATCGTAACAGCGAGTGGCCGCTTCGTCAGTTGCGTGCCTTCGTCTTCCCGCCGGTTTTCATGTACGACGGGAGCTCGTTGAAGAAATGAGCTGAGGTCCGGATGCCTCCGTAAAAATTGTCGAGATTGATGAACTCGTCCGGCGCGTGGGCATTTTCATCCGGAAGTCCGAACCCGAGCAGCACGGTGTCGAGTCCGAGCAATTGTTTGAACTGAACGACGATCGGGATAGATCCGCCTTCGCGCTGGTAAAGCGGTTTCTTCCCGAAACCCTTCTCGAGCGCCGCGACCGCTGCCTGTACACCCGGGCTGTCGATGGGGGTGATGGCGGGTTCCCCGCCGTGGAGATTCCGGACGGTGATCTTGACGGTCTTCGGCGCAAGCTTTTTAATGTGCTTTTCGAACAGCTTCGCCGCTCGCGCGGAATTCTGATTGGGAACGAGCCGCATCGAAATCTTCGCTGACGCTTTCGAGGGGAGGACCGTCTTTGCCCCTTCCCCGGTGAACCCGCCCCAGATGCCGTTACATTCGAGCGTCGGTCGTGCCCAGACACGTTCCAGCGTCGTGAACCCCTTTTCGCCGTAGAGCTTCGCGACGCCGAGCTCCCTGGCGTACTTCGTATCGCTCCACGGAAGCTTCTTGTAGGCATTCCGTTCCTTCTTCGAAAGCGGGAGAACGCCGCCATAAAATCCGGGGATCGTCACCTTGCCGTTTTTGTCGTGGAGCTGGGCGATGATTTCCGTCAGTGCCTGGATCGGGTTATGGACGGTGCCGCCAAAAGAGCCCGAGTGGAGGTCCTTGTTGGGACCAACGAGATCCACCTGCATATATGCAAGCCCGCGCAGTCCGTAGCAAATCGATGGGACGCCCTTCGCAAACATCGACGAATCCGAAATCAGCACGAGATCGCCGCTCAGCATATCCTTATGATCGCGGACAAACGTCTCGAGGTGCTCGCTACCAATTTCCTCTTCCCCTTCGATCAGGAGCTTGAGATTCACGGGGAGGTCCCCGCCATTCTTCAGATACGCTTCGATGCTCTTCAGGTGAATGAAAACCTGTCCCTTGTCGTCGGCAGAACCGCGTGCATACAGGCGCCCGTCACGGATCGTCGCCTGGAAGGGAGGAGAAGTCCAGAGCTCGAGCGGTTCGGGGGGCTGCACATCGTAATGGCCGTACAGGAGGACGGTCGGCTTGCCGGGCGCATTCAGCCAGTCAGCGTAGACGATGGGATGTCCCGCGGTCGGGAATATCTGGACGTTCTGAAGTCCGACCCGCCGCATGTGGTCTGCAAGCCACTCCGCGCATGAGCGAATGTCGCCCGCGTGTTCGGGACTGGTGCTGACGCTTGGAATCGCGAGAAATTCTTTTAACTCTCCAAGATAACGGTCTTTATTTCCCTCAACGAAGGAAAGGAGCGACTGCATGCGATGTCTCCATGGCGTAGTGGGTAGGATCGGGCGTTCCTGCGCGGCCGGGAAGCCGCTTGAAACTGAAGCTATTTTTCAATATAGTGCGTGATAACTATAAATGCAAAACCGGTGGATACGGACGAACTCCTGATCGTGATGGCTGCGACTACATTCCCGTGCATTCTCTTCGACCACGGCGTGCATGCCATTCAGGACTGGCAGCGCAAAAGAGCGGGCATCGTTGATCCATCGGGTTTCGGCGCGTGGGGACGTACGCTGGTCAGTCTTGTCATCAATGCCATGACGTCCGCGTTCATTGCCTATGTCTACCGGATTATCGGCCGCGGGCCGCATGACGCCTTTCTTATCGGCGCCACAATATGGCTTATGGTGAGCGTTCCGGTCCTCTTCACGAGCCGCTACGTCGACACGTCTCAACAGAAGCTCCTGGCCACCCGGATCCTCGGGTGGTTGTTCAAGACCGCGGTCGCAGCGGGCTGCGCGGCTGTTTTTATCACTCTCGGGAAGTAACCGATGCGGGCATCTCTCAACGGCGCGAATATTTACTACATGGAATCCGGTCCCTCTGCGGGGACCACGGTTGTGTTCGTCCATGGATTCCCGTTCAGCCATGCAATGTGGCAGCCCCAGGTTGACGCCGTGGCAGCAGCCGGATTCCGGGCGATCGCGTACGATGTGCGGGGCCACGGGCAAAGCGATGTCGGCGACGGACAGTACACGATAGAAGGTCACGTCGATGATCTTATCGCATTGCTGGATCATCTCAGGATCTCCGCGACGGTGATCGTGGGTCTTTCAATGGGCGGTTATATTACTCTCCGCGCGCTTGAACGGTCAGCGGACCGGTTTATTGCCGCCGCCCTGTGCGACACGCGGAGCGATTCTGATCCGAACGAGGTGAAGATCAAGCGCGCGAACACCCTGGTCGCGGTCAAACGCACCGGTTCGGCAGCCTTCGCCGATGATTTTGTGAAGGCGGTGTTCGCACCGGAGACCCTCGCGAAGAATCCGGCGACAGTCGCGCCCATCCGTGACGTCATCGCCCACGTACCCCCTCTGAGCATCGCCGGAACGCTGCTCGCGCTCGCCGCAAGGACGGACACCACGGCTTCGCTCCCGGCCATCAAAGTTCCGACGCTCATTCTGGTCGGCGAGCATGACACAACCACTCCCCCTGCTGCATCACGGTCGATGCACGAAAAGATCAAAGGCTCAGAGCTCCACATCGTACCGGGTGCCGCGCACATGAGCAATCTGGAAAATCCCGCATTCTTCAACGAGAAATTGCTCGCTTTTTTGCGACGGATTTCTCCCGGGCGTTAAGTGCAGACGGTCCTCGTCACCGGGGCCACCGGGTGCGTCGGTTCCACTCTCGCCATCGCTCTTGCCCGTTCCGGCTGCCAGGTCCGCATTTTCCGCCGCCCATCCTCCCGTACTGAAATCCTCGAAGGTATCCCCTGCACAGAGTTCACGGGGGACATCTGCGACGAATCTCTTCTCCGTTCTGCGATGGAGGGTTGCGATATCGTGTACCATGCTGCCGCGGTTGTCACGTTTGCACGCGGCGCGCGGGATGAGCAACATCGCGTCAACGTGCTCGGGACGCGGGCGGTCGTGAAGGCATGCCTTGAAGCGGGAGCCAGGACGCTTATCCATGTCAGTTCCGTATCGGCGATCGGCTACCCTGAAACGGGAAAGAGTGCGGATGAGGAGACACCTTTGGACCGATCCACCGCCCGGAGGTACAAACTGTCGAAGATCCTTGCAGAGGACGAAGTCCGTGAAGGGCTTGCCCGCGGTCTCCGTGCGGTCATAGTGAACCCATCCGTGATCATGGGTGAACGGGACATCCGGGTTCACGCAGGACAGCTCATCCGCGACATCAAGAAAGGGAGAATCCCCTTTTACGTCGACGGGGGGATGAACATCGTCTACGTCGGGGATGTTGCCCGCGGAATGATGCGTGCAGCGGAGATGGGGCGATCGGGAGAGCGGTATATCCTTGCGGGTGAAAACATGACGCACCGGGAGATCTTTTTCCGCGTTGCGGACCTGATCGGCGGCCGGAGGCCGCTGGGGAAACTTCCACTCCCGGCACTTCGTGCAGCCGCGCGGATCATTGAATCGATTTCCCGGCTCGTGGGTGTGCCGCCGCACTTTACCATGGACATGGCCGCTGTGGCAGGCCGCTACAACTGGTATTCATCTGCCAAGGCCGAGAAGGAACTCGGATTTACAAAGACCTCATTCGACGAGGCGATTCTGGCGGCATACCGGTGGTATGGAGAGCACGGAATGTTGAAGTAGCACCCGCGTCCCACGAGGCCTGCTAATAGATCTCGTAGACGATGCGGCTTTTCGTAAGTGGAATGGTGTAGGGAGGAACTTTCTTGAAGATTTGCACAGACCCCTGCATCGCCAGGGTTGTTGTATCAGACTCCAGCCAGGAGACCCCCCTCAGCGGGTTGAATCTCAACGTCAATTGAAGAAACGAATAAAAATCCCTCCCGGCGGATGTCTTGTGATTCCACTGATGATACAATTCCGCCGGGTGATGCGGTACGAGTGTCAGAAGACCTCTTGAAATGAGTGTCGAGTCGCGCAATGCTTCGGCATAGAAGCTGACGTGCGCATTTGCTTCCGGATGTTCCACGAGCCACATATCGAGCTGCACTGTTATGTGCTCGGAGTCCTGAAGCACCTCGTAGTACGTGTTCGTGCATTGGATATCGATCGCCCCTGCTCCGTAAACCCCTGTCGAATCGATGCTGCAGGCCCCGCTCTCCAATTTCACGGCGAAGACCAGAGTATTGGGGTCTTCAAGACGCGGAGGGAGCGATTCATCACACGATGTGATCGTTAGCGATGCTGCTATCAGCCAATAGATCGCGCCCGGCCTGTACCTCTCAAAATGCGATGCGAAGCCCAAGCCGGGTCCTCCTTCCAATAAAATAACCGGACGGATCGGACAACTCCCCCCCGATTCTGCCGTTTGAGTCCATCCATGCGACATTCTGCTCGTCCGTAATATTCCGTACGTCGCAATACACCGTCAGGGTCGCCCCGGGCCACCATCCGGGATTGAAATAATGCTCAAGAACGAGGTCAATGTTTGTGTACCCGGGCATGCGCTGGTTGTTCACGGAGAAGAACCCGGCGTTCACCACCGGCACGAACCCAGTGCTGGTCGGATAGTAGGTGTACGGGCGCCCGCTGCGCATGTGTGCCACAATATGTGCATCGACATGTTCCGGCGTCTTGACGTTGAGCGTCGCAGTTACAGAGTGTCTCTGGTCCCAGCTCAACGGAAACACACTCGGCCCGATCGCATATCCGTACTGGGCCAGATTGAACCCCTGGTATTCCGCGCCGCTTGTCCCCTCCGCCTTCATGTAGGTATAGGAGATTTCACCCGTCAGCCACTCCCCCCTGTCGCGCGAGACCGTGAATTCCAATCCCGACGATTCCGCGTACGGGTCGTTCACGTATTCCGCAAATCCATAACTCCCCGATATTTTGCTGTCACCGGAGACGAACGTCTTCGAGTCGATGAGATTGGTCGTGCTTTTCTGAAAGTACGTGGCCGAGACAACCACGCTCATCGGCAGAACCCGCTTATAACTTATCTCCCACACCCGGGACCGTTCGGGCTCCAGGCCCGGATTCCCTGTGAGGGCGCTCAGACTCTTCGTCAGCGCCACGCGGTCAAGCCCGGTATAGAGGTGGTCGAACAAAGGGTACTGCGTGTACAATCCGACGCTAATGGTAAGAAAGCTGTTTTCGTCAAGTTGCATCATGACGCCTATCCGCGGGCTGAATGATTGTTTCAACCCTCCCTCTGAGGGCGGCGTGAGCACGCTGCCGGTGGTATCGTGAGGGGCGAGCGCGAGAGGCGGCCGTGTTGCCCGGACATCCAAAAAATCATATCTGAATCCGAAATTGAGCAGTCCCCCCTGATCAAGAACGTCGATTCTGTCCTGCACATAGAGAGCCCCCGAACGGGGGAAATAGCGATAGGCCGAGCCGTAGTCGATTTGCGGCTCGGTGGCGATCGGTTTACCAAAGAAGGTCATCCGGGGCTCAAACCGGACGATATCTGAGTTCAGTCGATAGAGCGTGGCCTCAGCGCCAAATTTCAATGCGTGGTCCTTTTCCAGGATTACGGTTCCATCGAACTTTCCTGTGTAGCTCTCCTGGCTCGCCCTTGCCCACCAGGAACGTTTTCCGGCGACCACATACCGCAAAAAGAAATCGTATTCCCAGGGATTTGCCGAAGTGACGCCTTCACGCGCACCGTCATTGATCAGGCTGCTGATGTAATATCGGCTCAGGCTTGCGGAATAGTGGAAGCTATTCGAGACGGCATGTGAGAGAATAACGGCCATCCTGTTGGAAGTTTTTTGTTCCGGCGGGAGTCCTCCAAGATCGTATCTCCAGGGAAATTCGTAATCCCGCCAGTCGTGCCTGCTGAACAGCATCTGTGCCCCGATCCGGAGAGAGGGAGACAACACATAGTCAAGTTTTGCGAATCCATTGAAAGTCTTGTCGATCGCGTTCGGAAAATATCGCTCCAGGTCCTGCCACCAGCGTGTGTTTGTCCAAATGCCGCGGGCCGCAACCGTGTAGAAGAGCGATCCCGCGACCAGCGGTCCGCTCATGGAAATCTCACCATCGAGCGTCTGGTTCGTTTGCCTGATCCTGAAGAAGTCGTCTTTATCAACGCGGGCATACGCTTTGTGATCATCACCGCCGGTGCGCGTAATGATATTGACCACCCCTGAGAGCGCGTTGCCGTACTCGGGGTCATATCCTCCGGTGTAGAGACTCATCCCGAATACGGAGCTCATCGGGAGAACGGTCCCCACACTCCCCCCCATCAGATCCTGTACCGGCAATCCGTCTATCAGGTATGAAACCTCGTTTGCCCGACCGCCCCTTATGTTTCCTTCGAGCGTCACGCCCGCTTTCAGACCGACGACGCTGGTGACATCCTGAAGCGGCAGCGCGGTGAGGTCTTCACCGCTGACGACATACATCGTGCCGGTCGCGTCGTGCTGCACCAGGGGTCGTTCCTGCACCACAACGATTTCGTCAAGCTGGACATCGGATGCTTCCAGATCGGCGTCCACCACAGTACGCAGGTCGGGGTTAATCACCACCTCCTTGACAGTGTACGACGTGTACCCGATGTGCGTGAACCGCACCGTATAGCGTCCCGAAGGGATATTGCGCAGCCGGTAGCGGCCATCGATCTCTGTTGAAACACCTGACCGGAGTTCCACGACATAGACGTTCGTTGCGGGGAGGCCTTCGTGCGTTTTCTTGTCGCGTACGATTCCCTCCAGGACACCGTTCGTACCGGCGAGGAGCAGTTGGCTACAGAGTGCGCATGAAATGACAATGGAGGGAAGACTGCGGGTGTGGCGGGTGGAACGCATGGAGGTATCCCACGAAGCTATGGAAAAAGCTACCTCAATAAGCTCCGAATGTCAAGGGAGGGGACACCCTTCCCACTACAAGCTGCCAGGTTCGACCGGCACAGAGGCCGGTCCTACTAGAATAATGTATAAATGAATGGGGCGAGGGCTGAACCCTGCGTGAGAACGATGAGGAGTCCGAGCAGAAGAAGCATCAGGACGATCGGTCCGAGCCACCATTTCTTCCGGACTTTCATGAATTCCCAGAGTTCCCGCACGATACTCATCTTGCTGCTTTTTGTCATGACGTCTCCGTTGCCGAGGTGATTCGTTTCTTCAGAATAATCGTTCATACCGTGCCGGGTCGAACTCCCTCTTCTCCCTTTTTTTCCAGTACGTCTCGGCCCCGCGGTCGAATTTCTTGTCGAGGAGGTCCTTTCCCGTGATTCGTAAGATAAGGCCGATCGGCGTTAGAATCAGATAGAAGAAAATCCCCAGAATCAGGCGCGTGTTGATCCAGCCGAGGATGATCGCAAAAGTCATCCACGCCACATAGAGCGGCTTGAGCACCGGCTGTGCAGCCAGTCCCGTCACCAGGAAGAAAATCGCCGCTCCAGCGGTCCAGATCCACACCCCGCTCCCTTTGTACAGAAAATACCCGGTCGCAAAGGCGCTGATCAGGGCGAAGAGCAGGCCGAATTTTCGGAGGGACTTCCGCGATGTGTCAATTCGCTCAATCAAGCGCGAACTCCTTCTTCCAGTCCGTGTCTGCCGCGAGAGGCGTCTGGTCCTTCTTCGCCAATATGTAACTCCCCATGACCAGATAGTCCATTTCGGTCCGCAGGAAGCAGCGGAGCGCCTCTTCCGGCCTGCAGACAATCGGTTCTCCCCGCACGTTAAACGAGGTGTTAATAATGACAGGACAACCAGTTTTTCTGTAAAAGCTGTCGATGAGGTCGTAATAGAGCGGGTGATCGTTCCGGTTGACCGTCTGGATCCGCGCAGTATAGTCGATGTGGGTCACCGCAGGGATTTCCGATCGTACCAGGTTCAGCTTATCGATTCCCGAAACCTGTGCATCCTCCTTCTTCGCGGGCATCCTCCTCGATTCCACAACGGGGGCAACCAAAAGCATGTACGGACTCTCCCGGTCGATCATGAAGTATTCCGCGACATGCTCTTTCAACACCGAGGGCGCAAACGGACGGAACGATTCGCGGAATTTGATCTTCAGGTTCATCACCGACTGCATTTTCGCCGACCGGGCGTCCCCGATGATACTGCGGGCACCGAGTGCGCGCGGTCCGAACTCCATCGGCCCCTGAAACCAACCGATCACCTGTTCCGAAGCGATCAATCCGGCGACGGTTTCAATCAGTTGCTCCCGTCCCAGCTTCGAGTATAGAACACCCTGACTCAGCAACACATTTTCAATCTCATCGTCCGTGAAGTGGGGCCCCAGATAAGAGCCGCGCTGGAGATCTGATGTCCCTCCCACCGTTCGCGGATTCCCTAGGCAGGCGTACCAGGCGAAAAGCGCCGAACCGAGCGCACCCCCCGCGTCGCCGGCCGCCGGCTGGATCCAGATGTTCTTAAACGGACCCTCGCGGAGGATTCGCCCATTGCCGACGCAGTTGAGGGCAACGCCTCCGGCGAGAACAAGATTCTCCTCGCCGGTCTCCTTATAAACGTGCCGCGCCTGCCGGAGCATGATCTCCTCGGTCACTTCTTGAAGAGATCTCGCGAGATCCATCTCCCTCTGCGTGAGTGGTGATTCGGGCTTCCGCGGCGGCCCGCCGAAGAGCCGGTCAAACTTGCGCCCGGTCATCCTGAGACCGGAACAATAGTCAAAATAATCCATATTCATCTTGAACGACCCGTCGCTCTTCAGGTCGAGCAGATGATCATAGATCGCGTTCACGTATTTCGGCTCGCCGTACGGTGCGAGTCCCATGACCTTGTACTCTGCAGAATTGACCTTGAACCCGGTAAAATAGGTGAACGCAGAGTAAAGCAGGCCGAGGGAATGAGGGAAGCGCTGTTCCCCGAGGATCTCGATCGTATTGTCTTTCCCCACCCCGTAGCTCGTGGTCGTCCACTCACCTACGCCATCGAGAGTCAGGAAAGCGGCACGGGCATAGGGCGAAGGGTAGAATGCGGACGCCGCGTGCGATTCATGATGCTCCGTGTACAGAATCTTTCCTTCGTAGCCGAGTTCGTCCCGGATGAGCTGGGGGATCCAGAGTTTCTCCTTGAGCCAGAGGGGCATGGCCATCAGGAACGACCGGATCCCGTGGGGGGCTTCAGCGAGGTAGGTTTCGAGGATGCGTTCGAATTTAATGAAGGGCTTATCGTAGAAGGTCACGCAGCCGAGGTCGGCCGCGGTAATCCCTTCATGTGCAAGACACCAGGCGATTGCGCCCGAGGGGAACCGGAAATCGTGCTTCACGCGGCTGAACCGTTCTTCCTGCGCCGCGGCGACGATCGCACCGTCTTTCAGCAGGGCCGCCGCCGCGTCGTGATAAAAGCACGATATCCCGAGGATATACATGGTGGACCGGACGGGGGGTTACATCTGGAACGCTTTGATGTACTCGACGAGACGGGTGCAGTCCTCCAGCGTCTCGATTGCGTGCGTCCCTCCTCCCTGCGCTGCATGCTCGTGATGTTCCTGCACGCTTTTGACTTCCAGGGGGCGCTTGCGGATCTGCTCGATGCTTTTTGCCGCCGAAGCGGCTGCGGAGAGTGTCGTGATGAAGGGAATCTTGTATTCGTACGCCGTCCGGCCTATTGCGTGTTCGTCCTGACGCGATACCTGGCCGAGGGGCGTATTGATGATGAGCTGTACCCAGCCGTTCTTGATGATATCGATGATGTTGAGCGTCCCTTCGCTCGCCTTCAGGACCGGCCGGTTCCCTATCGCGTGGGTCTTAAGAAACGCTGATGTCCCTTCGGTGGCAATGACATTGAACCCCAGTCGGACATATGCACGCACAATATTTGCGGCGCGGTCATTCTTGTCAAAGTCGTTCAGACTGACGAAGACGGTCCCCTTCTGCGGGAGCGTGCTCCCAGCGGCCATGGAGGCCTTCGCAAACGCAATCCCGAAACTGTCGGAGATCCCCATCACCTCGCCCGTGGAGCGCATTTCGGGGCCGAGGAAATGCCGTGCCGACGGAAATTTGGGGAACGGGAAGACGGATTCCTTGATGGCGACATGCTTCGCCCAGCCGTACCCCTTCACATCGAGTTCTTTCAGCGTCTTGCCGATCATCAGGCGCGCCGCAACCTTCGCGAGGGCGACGCCGGTGGCCTTGCTGACGAAAGGCACGGTGCGCGAAGCCCGGGGGTTCACTTCAAGCACGTAGATCACGCCGTCGCGCATGGCATACTGGACGTTTACCAGGCCGACCACTTTCAATGCGAGAGCGAGCCGGCGGGTATACGACATCAGCGTCTGCAGCTGCAGGGGAGTGACCGCATACGGCGGAAGGACGCAGCAACTGTCCCCCGAATGGACCCCGGCCTCCTCGATATGCTGCATGACCCCGCCGATGAACACCTCCGACCCGTCGCAGACGGCGTCCACATCGAATTCAAACGCGTCTTCCAGGAACCGGTCGATCAGGACGGGATGATCCGGCGACACATGCACCGCCTTCTCCATGTACTCACGGAGGCCGTCGCTCCCGTAGCAGATTTCCATCGCCCTCCCCCCGAGGACGTACGAGGGGCGGACAAGGACCGGATAGCCGACGCGTTCAGCAACCTCGAGGGCCCCGGGAACGTCAAAGGCCGTCCCGTACGGAGGGCAGGGAATCTTCAGATCATCGAGAAGCTTGCCAAAACGCTTCCGGTCCTCGGCCAGGTCGATCCCTTCGGTCGACGTCCCGAGGATTTTGACGCCGTTTTCCTCAAGGGCTTTGGCGATTTTCAGCGGCGTCTGGCCGCCGAAGCTCACGATCACCCCTTCCGGCTTCTCCTGATCGCAGATATTAAGAACGTCTTCCAGCGTCAACGGTTCAAAATAGAGCTTGTCGGTCGTGTCGTAGTCGGTGGAGACGGTTTCGGGATTGCAGTTTACCATGATCGTCCCGTACCCCTCTTCCCGCAACCCCATCACGCCATGCACGCAGCAGTAATCGAACTCGATTCCCTGACCGATGCGGTTGGGCCCGCCGCCCAGGATGATAACCTGTTTCTTGTCAGACGGCTTCGCCTCGTTTTCCCGCTCATATGTCGAGTAATGATAGGGTGTATCTGCGGCGAATTCTGCGGCACATGTGTCCACCGTCTTGTACACCGGCAGGACGCCCAGATGTTTCCGCTCCGCCCGGATGGATTTCTCATCGGTGCGGAGCATGAAGGCAAGCTGACGATCGGAGAACCCCCATTGTTTCGCCTTCAGCATTCCGTCCGCATCGAGCTTCCCCGCCTTCCTTATCTCCCCCTCCATTTCGACAATCTGCCTGATGTTGTAGAGGAACCAGGGGTCGATGAATGTGATCGCATGAAGTTCCTCGATCGTAAAGCCGAGCTGGAAAGCATAGCGGACATTGAACACGGCATCGGGACGCGGGACGCTCAGACGTTCGACAACGCGTTCCTTCCAGACAGCCCGTTCTGCAGGGGTCAGGCCCGCGGGGTCGAACTCATCCTTCCCGTCCGCACCAAGGCCGGCCCGTCCCTGTTCGAGCGAGCGGAGCGCCTTCTGCAGGGCTTCCTTAAACGTCCGGCCGAAGGCCATCGCCTCCCCGACCGACTTCATCTGGACACCGAGGGTGGTATCGACACCCTTGAACTTCTCGAAGTCCCAGCGGGGGATCTTGACGACGCAGTAGTCAATCGTCGGCTCGAACGAGGCGGGGGTGAGTTTCGTGATATCGTTCGGGATCTCGTCGAGCGTATACCCGACCGCGAGCATTGCCGCAATCTTGGCTATGGGGAACCCGGTCGCTTTCGAGGCAAGTGCGGAGGAGCGTGAGACCCGGGGGTTCATTTCGATCACCAGGCACCGCCCCGTCTTCGGATCCACCGCAAACTGGATGTTCGACCCGCCGGTCTCGACACCGATAGCGCGGATGATGCGGATGGCATCATCACGCATCGTCTGGTACTCCTTGTCGGTGAGCGTCTGCGCGGGAGCCACCGTGATGGAGTCCCCGGTATGAATCCCCATCGGGTCGAGGTTTTCGATCGAGCAGATAATGACGACGTTGTCCTCTACGTCGCGCATGACTTCGAGTTCGTATTCCTTCCAGCCGATGACCGATTCTTCGAGCAGGACCTCGCGAATGGGACTCGACTCGAGTCCGTGCGTGAGTGCCTCTTCGAACTCATCGTCCGAGCGCGCGATACCTCCGCCTGACCCTCCGAGGGTGAAGGAGGGGCGGATAATGATCGGGAAGCCGATTGAGCCTGCGAGTTTTTTCCCTTCCTCCACCGAACGGACGAATCCCCCGCGGGGTGTCTTGAGCCCGGCGGCATCCATGGCGGCCTTGAACTTCTCGCGGTCTTCCGCCCTGTGGATGGCCTCCAGTTTGGCGCCAATGAGCTCGACCCCGTACTTTTCCAGCACCCCGGTTTCCGCAAGGGTCACAGCGATGTTGAGCGCCGTCTGTCCCCCCATCGTCGGGAGGATGGCATCCGGACGCTCCCGTTCGATTATCTTTTCGACGAAATACGGGGTAATCGGCTCAATGTAGGTCCGATCCGCGAGATCCGGATCGGTCATGATGGTGGCGGGGTTGCTGTTAATGAGGATGATCCGGTACCCTTCCTCCCTCAGGACCTTGCAGGCCTGGGTGCCGGAATAATCGAATTCGCACGCCTGACCGATGACGATCGGGCCGGAACCGATGATGAGAATGGAATGAAGGTCAGTGCGCTTCGGCAAGTACTCCTGCATCCTCCGTGGTCGGACCGGAATATACGAAGAAAGGGGCTGGGAGGCAAAGGGTCCATCGCAGGACCCGGCTCTTCTGTCACACCTCCATCTCGATCGAAAGACGACGTGACCCGAGCGGGTACGGGAGGCGCAGGGCCTTCCCCTTCATCGCCACTTCATGGCCGTTGACCGAAGCCCGTTCCGTTCGCCCTGCACGAGAGACACGGATGTCGATCGATGTTCCCCGGACATTCACGGAGGTTGTGAGAAGGTTCACCCCATCGATCAGCCATGGCCGTATTTCCAGCATCCGTGAACCGGGGCGAACGCCGGCCAGGTGGTGGATGCAGAGGGCGATCAGCTCGTACCAGACCCACCCATTCACTCCGACCGGCGGCATGGGGGGTGTAATGCTCTGACCATATCGCTCAAACAGTGAACCAGATTTTCCCCCGGGGAGATCGTAGAGCCAGTGGAGAACCCGCCACACCTTCTCATCGTCGTGCGCGGCGGCGTAGGCGCGCGCGACCAATACCGACATAATGGGCCACGGGGCGGGGCGATTGTCGCTCCCGGAGATATTGTACAGTGCGTACCCCCCGGTCACCCAGCGTTGATTCCAGAGTTGTTCGAGCCACCGGAGGGTGCCGGCAGCGAGCTCGCTCCCGGGATCGATCATTTCATAGATGATGGGAAATGCCTCGCTGGTGTCCGGCTCGGTGCAGAGGGTTTCTTCCGTGGCTATGGGGGAGCCGGGAGGAAGCTTGCTCCTGTCCGGAGGCGAGAGAATCCTCTTCCAGCTTCCGTCCCTCGTCCTTCTCTTGATGAGGTGGCCATCTTCGATAAATCGATAGACCGGATCCTCCAGGAGCGAGCGCCGCATGTGTGAGGACGATTCCCGCCACTGCGCCGCAATCGCCGTGTGTCCGAGCAGGTCCGCCACCTCGGCCCCCTTTTCCAAACCCATCGCGACCCAGAATTGATATCCGAGTTCAAATCCGTCTTCGAAGCCATACGCGTCGCTTCGTTCCCAGAACTCACGCTTATTGTGCACGAGGAACGAGCGCGGATCGCGGAACACTTCCATAAGGGGAAACTCGGCCGCCCGGCGAATGGCCGGCCAGTACCTTCGGATCAATGAGAGATCACCTGTCCAGCACACATACGCCCACACTGCATAGAGAACCATCCCATTTTGTCCAAGTTCCGTATAATCGAATCCAAACCAGCGGCTCGATTCTATCGTACGGCCGTCCGGCCCGATCCCGTCCCGCAGGTTCTTTTCGAGAATGACTTTCGCTTCCTGACTGAATCCTGCGCGCAGGAGCGCTTCCGCCGCCAGCATGTGGTCGCCCACCCACTCCATATTGTATTGCCAGGTCCCCGCATCCATTCTTCCGTTACGCGGGAGAACTGCCCGCAACCCTGTCTGAGAAACGCGGAAGAGGTCATCGATGACAGGCACACCGGTCTCCAGAGCGCTTCTGGACTTCCAGGAGCGCGCCGTCCTTTTCCACAGGGCGGCAGGCGTGTTCGTGCGGAGGAGCCGCGCTTCGCCTCCAAGAGCGTACACGTAGGTTGCTGCTCTTGCTTCCCGGGCAGGAATCGTCCCGAGATCAACCCGGACATCGTAACGGCCGGCGACAGTAACTTTGCCTCCCGGGGCAGAAAGGGTCATCGCAATCAGACCCGATGCCGCAGCCGTCGCTGTTTTTTCGTCCGTTGCGATCCTGCTGAAGAGGCCGAAATTTGCGTAGAGCGAGAGGCTCAGCCCGACACCGCATGGGGAATCGCCGTTGTTCACCACACGGATCCTGCGGAAAATGACCGCACCCGCGGCGGGGACAAAAAATTCCTCAGTGACCAGGCAGGGTCCCGCGTCCCACGCAACAGACACCACGGGGATGCGATCGGGGTACGTCCACGCAATGGATTGGAAATTTTGAGGACGAACCGAGTATCCCTTAACGCCGGAGTACATCCCGCTCCCTGGATCCGGCGTGCGTCCCAGTTCGCCAACAGTCACCCCAAGCCGTGTGTTCTCCAATCCTCGTTCGGGGTGGTAGAGGAACGTGCTCCACTTCCGGCAGAAGTGCTCCGGACTCATAAACGTGAATCCAAGGAATGTCCCCCGCGGATCGTCCGGACAGTACTGCACTGCACCGAGGATATCTCCATTGCCAAAATAGAAATACTCGATCCCCGGAAGATACGTCATGAAATCCGGATGCATGCGCTGGGAAACCAGGTCGCCCTGATCCTGCATCCCCGGGGGTAGCAGGGATACGCCGTGGATTGTCCCTGACCCCGGGAGGATAGGAAGAAGAGACCCCGCAACCGACCGTACAAGGAACTCTCGGCGTATCATGCAGACACCCCGCAGTGTGGCATCAAGAATTCAGATTCCCCATGGACAAATCCCGGCAACGGGACCCCCGGGGTTCTAGCGAAGGCGCACGCCTATGCCCGGAGTATAGACGGTCGAAATGCCGACGATGGCGCCGTCGCTTCTGCTGTAGATGAACCATACACCGGGTTTGAAATCGCCGGTGGGGAGAACTCCCGGATACAGATTCAACGTCACAACGTTGTCGGTGTACCCGCTGATGAAGAGAGAGGCCATGAGAGAGTTGTCGCGGTCGTAGAAGAAACCGATGTTCCAGTGGAGTTCGACGGTCTTGGTGTCTGTGGCGGCATCGACCGTCTGCAGCTTTGTCGCCCGCAAGCCAACCCCGACGGAGACCGCGCCGCCGTTCTCCACACTCTGGGAAAGCCCGAGCAATCCCCGGAGCCCGAAGTAATAGAACAGGTGCAGCGATTCGGAAAACGGCAGCTTCCACTTCACCGAGAAATACTGTCCGTTGTTCTGAAGCGTCCACCCGGGGAAGCCGATGGAAGGCTGCATGGACCAGTCGGCCATATGGAGCTCCCGGCTGAAAAACCGGTTGATGCCGTCGAAGCTGAAGAGGACGATTCCTCCGATGTCGAAGATGTAAATGTCCGCAATGGGATCGACATTGACCCCCTGATAGGAATCGTTCTCCACAATTTCATTCAGAAGGTGGTAACCGGCGACCGTTACGATTGACCAGAGGGCGGGAGAGGCGAACCCGTGCAACTCGAACCATTCACGTGTTGCCACGTAGGTCATTCCTCCGCCTATGAGATGCAGCTGATAATTCGGCCACCACTGGGCTTCGCCCACGCTGAAGCTCAGGGGGAACACCTCGCGCCGGAGGAACGTGCCGACTCCATACCGGGCAATCGCGCTGAAGGGGCTCCCAAGGTTGTGAAAGACGTTCCTTGCACCCGCACGGTACGGATATGTCAGAAAATCGCGGGTGTGTCCTTCCAGCTGGATGATGTCATAGCTGCCGTTGAGGATGACGGCGAGTGGATTGTACATCGCTTCGCTGCCATAGTCTTTCCCGGAGTAGTAGTAGTGCTCCTGACCTGCGCACGGAGAGAAGCTGGCGAGGAGCAGCAGACTCAGCGGGAGCGAACGCATGGCCCGGAAGATACGGCACCCATCCCATTCGAGGGTTGACAGGCGGCCGTCCGCCGAAGGCGGACAGGACGGGGGACGCCTGTCCCACGAAGAATGCCCACCAGGCAGATGAGCATGTCAGCAGCACCCGTAGGTTGGCGGGATGAATTTTTCATCCGCAACCGACACCACCTGCCCCGCGACAAGATATTCCCCCTTCACCAGGACCCGGTACCACCGCCGGCCGGCCTCGACGAGCACGATGATCGCGCAGATCATGATGATCAGCGTCAGGGATGAGTTCACATAGCCCTGCAGGGCCGTCGCCGGATTTGCGGTCATCGGCCAGAAGTTGTCCGTGATATTCAGGAACCCGGCGCTCAGCGTCGTTGCCGCCACGAACAACATGGGGAGCAGCGTCACCCAGGCATACCGTTCTTTCCCGGCGTTGATGATCGCGCTTGTCGCGACCGCCAGTGCCACGGCAGCCAGGAGCTGGTTCGCCGTCCCGAACATCGGCCAGATCGTGCTGATGTTCCCCGTCCAGATGAAATACGCCCATGCGAACACCACCAGCGCCGTCGACACGATCGTTCCCGGCAGCCAGTCGGTCTTCTCCAGCGGCTTCCACATTCGACCTGCAAATTCCTGTACCAGGAACCGGCCGACCCGCGTACCGGCGTCGATGGTCGTGAGAATGAACAGCGCCTCAAACATGATCGCGAAATGGTACCAGAACGACATGAGGGCGGCCATCCCGGGAATGCCGGTGAAGATCTGCGCGAACCCGACCGCGAGGGAGACCGCCCCTCCCGGACGCCCGGCGACCACCTCCCCCACCTCACGCGAAAGCTCATTCAGGTTGACCGGGTGCATACCGAGCGCGGCGAACTTTTCCGGGGAGAGGTTGATGGCGAAATAGTCGCCCGGTTCGAGTGCACAGGCAGCGATCAGGGCGATGATGCCGACCAGACCCTCCATGAGCATCGCACCATAACCGATCATCCGCGCCTCGGACTCCTTGCTGATCATCTTCGGAGTGGTGCCGGACGACACAAGGGCATGGAACCCCGAAATCGCCCCGCAGGCAATCGTAATAAAGAGGAACGGAAAGAGCTTCCCCGGAATGATCGGTCCGCCTCCGTGCACGAATTCCGTCATCGCAGGCATTTTCAACGCCGGGTTGACGACGATGACGCCGACAATCAGGGCGGCAATCGTGCCGATTTTCATGTATGAACTGAGATAGTCACGCGGGGCGAGCAGGAGCCAGACCGGAAGGACCGATGCCAGGAAACCGTACACCGCCATCGCAATCACGATCCCCTCGCGCGAGAGCGTGAACCAGGGGGCGAAGGATGAGCCGGGAATCTTGCTGCCCAGGAAGACACACGCAATCACACCGATAACGCCGATAATGCTCGCCTCGGCAATTCTCCCCGGACGGATGCGGTACATCCAGAGCCCGACGAAAAGAGCGATGGGAATCGTCATTGCAATGGTAAAGGTCCCCCAGGAGCTTTCGCGAAGAGCATTGACCACTGCAAGTCCGAGACCCGCCAGCGCAATCACCACAATAATGAGGATCGCGACGGAACCGACAATTCCCGCAAGGGGGCTTATTTCATTCCGTGCGATATCTGCCAGCGAGCGCCCCCGGCGGCGGATCGACGCGACCAGGACAGTGAAGTCGTGCACGGCCCCCGCCAGAACCACGCCGACCAGGAGCCAGAGAAAGCCGGGGAGAAACCCGAATTGCGCCGCCAGAACCGGTCCGATGAGCGGTCCCGCTCCGGAAATCGCCGCGAAGTGGTGTCCGAACACGACCCACTTATTGGTCGGCTGATAATTCTGTCCGTCATTCATCGTATGTGCAGGAGTCACCCGCGCATCGTCCAGTGCCACAACTTTCGCCGCGATGAAAGCGCTGTAGTAGCGGTAGGCGATGACGAGGACACACAACGCGCCGAGGATGAGGGGCAGAGCATTCATAGGCAGCACTCCTTGCTGGTGTCTGGTGGATCAACGCATTCAGAACGCGTTCTTGATGAGCCCGAGGACGGGGACCCCGTCATGAAAGCGGATCGTCACGACGTCAAAGCGGCACGCCTGCTCCCTGATACCGTGCTCGAACAGATACGCTTCCGCGATGCGCCGGATTGTCCGCTGTTTCAGCGGAGTGACGGCATATTCAGGGGGACCGAAACTGTCGTCTCTCCTCGATTTCACCTCGCAGAACACGAGATAGTCCGCATCCCGCGCAATGATATCGATCTCTCCCTTGCGACGGTATCGGTAATTCTGTTCAACAATGCTGTACCCGTTTTCCTTCAGGAAACGGACCGCAAGTTCTTCGCCCGCAGCCCCTTCCGCGCGCAGGTTTCTCCTCTCCACACTTCCTCCTCCACTCCGCCCATCCGCTCAGCGTCCGGCGGACGCCTGTGAATGCAACGTAAATGACCGGCGATGGATCGGGCTGTACCCGTGACGCGCGATGGCTGCCCTGTGTTCCACGGTCCCGTATCCCTTATGGCGGGCGAATCCAAACTGCGGGTACTCCCGGTCGTACGCGACCATCAACCTGTCCCGCGTGACTTTTGCGACGATGGAGGCAGCCGCAATGCAGAAGCTCGTGCGGTCCCCGCCCACAACCGTCGTGTACGGAATTCCCGCCGTCGCCCTGCCAGGCCGGAACATGTTCCCGTCGATCAACAGATGCTCCGGGCGGGCGGCAAGCGAAGCCACCGCACGGTCCATTGCGAGAAACGTTGCATTCAGGATGTTCAGTTCGTCGATCAGGTCGGGTCCGACGATCCCGGTCCCGACCGCGGTCGCCACACGGAAAATCTCTTCGTACAGCGCTTCACGGGTCCCGGGTGTCAATCGTTTCGAGTCATCGACCCCCGGGATGTACGTTTCAGGCGGAAACAGGAGAGCCGCCGCGACCACCGGTCCTGCCAGCGGTCCTCGGCCGGCCTCATCGATCCCGGCGACGAGGCCGATGCCGCCGTCCCGAAGGACCCGCTCGTCCGCGAGCATCCGGTCCTTTCTCGGTACTTCACCGGAACGGAGGTCAGAAATCATTGATGAGTCCGAAATGGATCTTCGCGGTCCCGAAGGTATCTCCCTGCCCGAACGCGATGCTTACGCCGACGTTCCCCAACGGCGTATCGAGGCGAACCCCGATCCCGTAGCCGTAGCGAAACGCCTCGGCTGAGGGGGTCCCCCGGAGGTCGTCCGCAGGCCGGAAAAAGTAGCCGGTGTCAATGAATCCATAGACGAAAGACCGCCGGGCAAGAAGAAATCTGTACTCTGTGTTCGTCCATGCGATGCGGGACCCCAGGAACTGGTTTTCCCGGTACCCGCGCATCGTGTTTGTTCCTCCGAACCGGAACATGTCGCTTTCCTGCGGCTGACCGGTCCGGATTTCCCGTCCGTGGAGGCCGAGCGCCACGACCTGCCTGCGGAATGTGGTGACGAAGAAGTCGCAGTCGATGCCGATCTGCTGCAGCGTGCCGCCTGTAACCGCGCGCCCCGCCAGGAGCGGTGGTATGGCGCCCACGGTCTTGCGACCGTAATGATAATCGGTTCCATACCGGGCGCCGGAGGTCGGGCTGGTCAGATCGTCCCGGGAGTCGTACTGGATTTCGATGCCGCCGGTCGTCGACGTGGTGCCGATAACACGGGCCGTCGTCGAATCGCCGGAGGGGATCACGCGTTCTGAATTGAACACGACGCCCACCGAGAGCTCCTCTGAGAACATGAGCTCCACCTTCGCGTCGAATGAACGCCGTACATAGGAGCTGTCCTGCTGCCGCTGCAGAAATCCTACTCCGAGGTTCACAGGCGCGCCAAGCACCCATGGCTCGACGTACCGGACGCCGATCTCCTGGGATGAACGGTCCTCACGCTGCCATTTCAGCGAAAGCTTCCGCCCAGTGCCGAACAGGTTCCGCATCGACACGGAGGCAAGTCCGGTCAGGGTTCCCGGTCCGCCCGAGGACGACGGCGGAAGATACCCTAAGATACCGTCGAAGGTGCTCGTATTTCCTTCCTGCACCGTGATGAGCAACCCTCCGGCACGACCGCGGAGGTAGAGCTCGGGTTCGGCGACTGAGGAGAAAATGTTCAGGCGGTTGAGGCGCTGCCGTATCGCGTTGATCTTGGCGGGGTTATACGTCTCACCGGGCTCGAGCCGGGTTTCGCGGATGATGACCGACGCCTCGGTCTCCCTGTTGCCGCGGACCCTGATCTCGTCGATGGTCATCCGCACGCCTTCCACGACCCGGAGCGTGACATCGGCCGAATCCTCGCTCTCACCGGGCCTGCGGGCGACATCCCCTACGGTGCACCGCGCAAAAGGATATCCTGCCAGTTCATATTTTCCGAGGAGCGCATCGATATCGCGCTCGAGCGCCGCTTCATCGAGAGGGCGGCCGGGAACCACATCGAACGACGAACGGATGTCGGCATCCGACAGGACTGTATTGCCTTCGAATGCCATCGTGCCGACCACCGTCCGGCGTCCTTCGACCACGGCCAGCGAAAGGTCGACGCGAGAGCTGTCGGAAGAATACTGTACTTCGGACGCCGAAGCGCTCGCCGCGAGGTACCCTTCGGCACGGTACATATCCGTGATGGACTGGAGATCGTTCTGAAGTGCCGCCGGCGTAAACAGAGCACCGGGACGCAAGGCGATCACGTCCCCGAGTTCGCGTGCGGTGAATGCGCGGTTGCCTGTAAGCGATAGAGAGCGGATGGTGCCGGCGGGGGAGGCCGCACTGCAGGCGGCCACAAGGAGGAGTATCGCGCATCGGCCGGGAGGAGCCATATCCGAGTATACAGATTCCCGGCCATTACTTCAAGGGAACGCGGGTGTTACTCGCGCCGGCGGTTGTAGACTTCCCACAAAGGCGAGATCAGGCGGTAGTCGCCGAACCCGCTCTGGTCCACAAATACGTACTGGTAGTTGAGATCGTAGTACGCCCAGACCTCATACGGCTTCGAATCGATTTCAAACGGATGCCGTTCCACATTGCTGGGGGGGCCAAGGATGACATAGACCAGCCCCATATCCGTGCGCCACCCTTCGCGATAGTGGCTGAAATGCTTATTGGCATAGTCCACGCGCGCGTAAAACTCCTCCATCTTTTCGTTGCGCGGGGTGTTCGGGTTGGGGTCGCGCCGTTTCCAGAACTCGATGAATTTCTGCTGCTTTTCTTCCAGCGTCTTTGCCGACTTGAAGTCCTCGAGCTCGCTGTCCTTCCCGATGTACTGGAGCTGCTCTATTGCAAGGTCAAGGTCTTTCAGGGCCCTGGGCATTCCCTTCCATCGAATGATAAACGGGCGGGAGATCTCGGCCACAAATCCCGACGGCTGCCCGTGCGGCACCTCCACCGGATAGGCGCGGAGCACCAGCACATAATCCCCGAGCGGCAGCTTCCCATGCTCCATTCTCACGATCACCTCGTTCACGCCCACGGTGACATACTGGACGGTGTCCACCGCCAGACGAATCACCCCTTTGTTATCGTACGCCCGCGCCTCAATCCGCATGCTGTCCGCGGCGGCGCGGTTATAGAGCTCGGCAAACGCATAAAACGCCTCGGCGATGTTGCCGAGGTTGGGCGACACGTTCGGGAGGATGGACTTCTTCACTCCTTTGTAGGTGATCCGGCTGACGAGCATGATATCGCTCATCGCCACGGGGGTTTTTGCGAAGTCGGGGACGAAGCAGATCCGCGAGGTTTTTTTAACCGCGCGAGACTCCAGGTCACGGATCATGCCGGTGATCATGTACCTGCCGGCCCGCTGGGAGAACGAACGTACCACGAGCGCATACGCCGTCGGGGTCACCGACTCGTCAAAGGAGAGTCCCTTGACGTCTTCGGTCCACGATTTCTCGCCGACCAGCGTGCCAGCGGAGTCATTCACGGTAATGGTCACTTCGAAGGACGCCTGGTACTTGTCCTCCCGTTTGACGAAGCTCAGATTGTCGTACCCGACCTGGAGATACACATCGATGCGGCTCTCGTCAGCCTTTCGCCCTGCGAAAGCGAGCGGGTCGAGGAAGAGCGATTCCGAGTAATCCTCGGGCACCGCCCGGGGGAGATCGACTTGTGCCGGCGCGATGTTACAGGCACAGAGGAGCAGGACCGCGCATGCGGGGCCAAGCCTGTGGTGCGCCATGGTCACGTTCTCCCGTACAGGTCGTATTCAGTCGCGTCGGTAATGCCGGCATCCACGAACATCCCGGGCGCGAGGGCATTGTCCGACGTCACATAGACTTCGTTATCGATTTCCGGCGCATCGTGCTCCGAACGGCCGACAGCAACACTGTCCTCGATGCGGTCGATCAGCACCTTCATTCTCGAACCAATAAGGGCGTCGTTTCGTTCCTCCGATATCGCACGCTGGGCCTCCATGATGGCTGCACGGCGCCGCTCCTTTTCTGTTGCCGGGACTGGGTCGCCCAGCGGCCAGGCGGTGGTTCCCTCCTCCTGCGAATACGTAAAGACTCCCAGCCGCGCGAACCGGGCCGCGCGCACGAACGAAAGCAATTCTGAGAACGCCGCAGCGGTTTCTCCCGGATAACCGACGATCAGGGTCGTGCGGAGCGCGATGCCGGGGATCCGCAGCTGAATTTTTTCGATCAGGTCCAGCATGGCGCGGCGGGATATCCCTCGCCGCATGGATTTCAGCACCGGGTCCGACACATGCTGCACCGGCATGTCGAGGTATTTGCAGAGTTTCGGGTTGTCGGCAATCACCTCCAGGACATCCATCGGGAACCTGGCCGGGAAGGCATACATGAGGCGGACCCATTCGATCCCTTCGACGCCTGCGATCTTCTCCAGGAGCCCTGCCAGACTCCGCGATCCATCGATATCGAGTCCATACGATGTCGTGTCCTGCGCGATCACGACCAGTTCCCGCACACCCTTCGCCGCGAGCAGTGCTGCTTCCTGCACGATCTCTCCGGCGGGCCGGCTCACGTGCTTGCCCCGCATGAGCGGGATTGCGCAGAACGAACAGGGATTGTCACACCCCTCGGAGATCTTCAGATAGGCAACATGCGGAGGCGTGCTCAACTGGCGCTCGCCGAGCAGCTCCTTTTTAAACTCAGCGCCGAGCTCCTTCAGCACGGCAGGGAGCTGATCGGACCCGAAAAATCCGTCCACCTCGGGGATTTCCTTCCGGAGCGCCGCGCCGTACCGTTCGGTCAGGCATCCCATCGCATACACTTTCCGCAGAGACCCGTCCGCTTTCCGGCGCACGCTTTCGATGATCGCATCCACCGACTCCTGCCGCGCCGCGTCGATGAATCCGCATGTATTGATCACCGCCACTTCCGACTGCCCCGGGTCGCTGGTGAGCTCAATATTGCTGTGACCGAGCTGTGCCATCAGCTTTTCGGAATCCACGGTGTTCTTGGCACACCCCATCGTGATGACGTGGACCTTTTGTTTTGCCGTCTCCTTCACAAACCCTGCTCCCGGTGTCAGAAAAGTATGAAGTCGCAATAAAGAAAAATGAGCGGCGATACGAACATGAGACTGTCAAACCGGTCGAGGACGCCGCCGT
>JBGPYM010000039.1:0-16574 GCA_041493205.1 Bacteroidota bacterium | reverse complement strand
TCCTGCGTGGTGAACGTCTTGGAGGCGATGATGAAGAGAGTCGATGCCGGGTCCAACCCCTGCAGCGTTTCCGCGATGTGCGTGCCGTCCACATTCGACACGAAGTGGACCCGGAGGCCCGGGCGCCCATAGTGGCGCAAAGCCTCGGTTACCATCACCGGGCCGAGATCGGAGCCGCCGATGCCGATGTTGACGACGTCGCGGATGGGCTCTCCCGTGTACCCGCGCCAGGCACCGGTGCGCACCGCGCTGCTGAACCCGCGCATCTGCGCGAGCACCCGGCGGACGCCGGGCATCACATCCTTCCCTGCGGCAAGCACCGGCCTCGCGGAACGGTTACGGAGGGCGCAATGCAATACGGGCCGGCCTTCGGTGCAATTGACCGCCTCTCCCGCGAACATCCGGCCCCTCCACTCTTCCACCCGCGCGAAGCGCGCACAGTCGAACAGGAGCCGCATCGTTTCCGCGTTCACCCTGTGCTTCGAGTAATCGACGAGCATTGCTCCCCAACGGAGAGAGAACCGTGTGAAGCGGTCAGGGTCCGCAGTGAAAAGATCCCGCAAATGCGTCACGGCGATTGCCGCGTGATGCCGCCGGAGCGCTTTCCAGGGAACGGAGTCGGTGAGCGAGGACATGGTTGTCTCCAGCGCCGGAAGTGTTCTGAAGCGTTAGCGAAAATATACGAGAGATTCCCCGCAATTGCCGCAGGGTGCGGTTGCGGTTCACCCCCCGGTTGGGTACTTTGCACCAGACGGCACACATCACAGGAGCACATGCACCAATGACGTTCACTGTTCAACGACCGCTCGTGTTCTTCGACCTCGAAACCACCGGAATAGACATCGCCCGTGACCGCATCGTTCAACTGGCCGTCATGAAAGTTTTCCCCGATGGCCGCGAAGAGCTCAAGACCCGCCTCATCAATCCCGGCATTCCGATCCCGCCCGCTGCGACGGCGGTCCATCACATCGCGGATGCCGATGTCGCGGGAGCTCCTTCCTTCCGCGATCTCGCGCCGGGCATTCAGGAATTGTTCCATGGCGCGGACATCGGCGGGTTCAATTCCAACCGGTTTGACATCCCCTTGCTGGTCGAGGAATTCGCCCGCTGCGGCATTTCCTTCCCCAATCCCGATAGCAAGCTCATCGATGTGCAGGTGATCTACCACAAGAAGGAAGAGAGAACGCTGGCCGCGGCATACCGGTTCTACTGCAACAAGTCTCTCGACGACGCCCACGATGCCGAAGCGGATGTCAGAGCGACCGTGGAGGTGTTCCGCCGGCAGCTGGATACGTATACTGACATCGGCCGCACAGTCGAGGAGATTCACGCATTCTGCAACAGCGACGCGATCGTTGATTTCGGCCGGAAGCTGGCGAGGAACCAGAAGGGTGAAATTATTTATGCGTTCGGCAAAAACCGGGGAAAGCCGGTTACGGACGATCCGGGGTACGCCGAGTGGATGCTGGGGGGCGATTTTCCTGAGAGCACCAAGGTGGTGCTCCGGCGGATCCTCCAGGTGAGAAAACCCTAGGGGCGGCCGGCGGCCCGGTCGAGCGCTTCGAGTACGAGCGACGTTGTGATGACTTCGGGAAGCACGGTGGGAGCGTCGGGTTTCCCCGGCGAGAAGATCACATAGAGTGGCACGCCTGACCGGCCGAATTTGGCGAGCAGACGAGTGATGTCGGGATTGCGGTTGGTCCAGTCTGCCCTGATCGGGATGACATTGAGATCCCGGAATTTTTCCACCACCGCCCGGTCACCCATGACAGCTTTCTCATTCACCTTACAGGTGAGGCACCATTCGGCCGTGAAGTCGATAAACACCGGCCGGTCGCCTTTCAGATCCGCTTCAAGCCCCTGCAGTGTAAACGGTTTCCATGCTATCCCATCCCCGGGCTCGGTCTGTCCTCCGGGTGCGGTGGGGATTCCCGCGATCACGGCGCGGACGTTCAACGCCGATTCAAGGAAGACGCCGTAGCCGGCCGCCACGAGGAGGAGGGCCGCGAGCCATATCATGCGCACGGTCCGGCGCGATGCCGTCAGCGTCGCGAATCTGCCGATCAGCCAGCATGCCGCCCCCACCGCGAGCAGAAACGCCCCCGTCCAGATCACTGCTTCCATCCCGAGCTGCTTCCCGAGGACATAGAGAAGCCACAGAAGGGTGGCCATCATCAGAAATCCCATGAACTGCTTCGCCGTCACCATCCATTCGCCGGGCTTCGGCAGATAGCGGAGCCACCCCGGCCTGGCGGTGAGCACGAGGTACGGGAGAGCCATTCCGAGGGCGACGGTCGCGAAGATGAGGAGAATCACCCACCAGGGCTGCGCAAAGGCGAACCCCAGCGCGCTCCCGAGATACGGGGCTGTACACGGGGTCGCCAGCACCGTCGCAAAGACGCCTTCGCCGAACGACGCGCCATACCCTTTTCCCTGTGTCCCCTGCCGCGACGCAAGCGTACTGAGCCCGCTCACTGCCGAGCCCGGCAGCCGGATTTCAAAAACGCCGAACAGATTCAGGCCGAAGGCGAACACCACTGCAGCCATTGCGATCACAAACAGCGGCTCCTGGAACTGAAACCCCCATCCCACCTGCTGGCCGGCAAACTGGAGTATGATGACGAGGAGTGCGAGCGACACGAACGAGGCGAGAATCCCCGCAGAGAACGCCCACCCGAGTCTGACGATCCGGCCGGGAGAATCTCCTGCCATTTTTACAAGCCCGAAGATCTTGAGTGCTATGACCGGAAGAACACAGGGCATAATATTCAGGAGCATGCCGCCGATGAGCGCGAAGAAGAGCGAGAGGAGCAACTGCCCGCTGCCCCCCGGGGCCGGTGTGCCCGTGAATGTCCGCTCCAGGAGCGGCGTGGCGTTCCCGCCGGTGAAGAGCGATGCACAGAATTCAGAAGAGAGATCCACGGCCACTTCCCGCGCGCGCCGTTCTCCCCCTGCGGGTGTATAGACAAGCACGCCCCGCAGCGTACGCGGGCCGGTCAATGCCCGGGACGACGTCAGCGGGACTTTCAGCACGGCCGTCTGACCGTTTGCTGTGACTGTGGTACGATTGACGAGGACGTCCGCGAGAGGTTCGGGGAAAAAGTCGGGTCGCGCAGCCGAGTCAGCGGCAAGCCGTCCCGGAGCGTCCAGCCGGATTTCCACCACTCCCCCGGCACACCGGGTCGTCAGCGTACCGTCCTGCCCCCCGGCGAACGGCGGCGGCACAAGCCGCCGGTATCGTTCAAAAAGTGTTGTGTTCTCCGCCCCTGTCGCCCTGGCGGACACGGGGAGTGTCAGTTCCACCGCAGCACTTCCCGGGATGCAGATATTCTCACACTCGAGCCACTCAATGCGCGCACGGAGTGTGACGCGGGTCCCGGGCTTCGCAGTCAGCGGGATCGCGAGCGGCACCAGCAACATCGTTTCATCTGCGTACCCGTACGTCAGTACATCGCCCGCTTCGACATACTTGTGCGGGACGGGCCAGTCAATGTCGCCCGTGACATATCCTTCGGGCACCGTCCAGTGCACCTGCGTCGGAATCCCCGCTTCACCGGGATTACTCCAGTAGGTATGCCAGCCTTTCTCGATTGTCAGGTGGATGCCAAGCGTGACCCGGCCGCCCGGGACGAGTGCGCGGGAATCGGCGATGAGGCGGACGCTGGTGTGAAGAGGAGCGGCGGGGCCCGTCGCGGAACATATCAGGATGAGAGCGACGGGAAGAAGAGAGCGGAAAAAAAGTTTCATGGACAGCGTCAGGGCCCCTTCCCCTTGTCATCCACGTCATGAAGGAAGTTTTTCTTCCATCGCTTGCGGATGAGGAGAATGAGGTACCCGAAAATCACAAGTGCGACGACGCCTATGAGAATGATGTTCAGGCCGAGGAAATTCACGTTCCCGATTCCTGCTGCTTGGTCAGTGGGGGCGGTGAGATACTGTCACCGTGTATACGTCATCGCAACGGGATTGTTGCCCCCGCCCAATATAGAGATTTGAGGGAGCCAATGCAAGGCGCACCCGCCTCAGCGTTCGATCCAGTCGCTGAACAGTCGTTCACGCTCGACCGCCGGAAGTGACGGAGTGGCATACCCTCCCGCGGCCACGCGCTGCCGGAGTGTTTCATAGAGGGAAACCGCCGCAGCAACACTGACATTAAGGCTCTGAATCATGCCCATCATGGGAATATGAAACGTGAGGTCCGCCTGCGCGGCAGCCTCCTCCGACACTCCCCGGTGTTCGTTGCCGAAGACGAGCGCAACAGGGCCCGTCAGATCCAGCGCATAGAGGGACACCGGCGCCCCCCCGAGATGCGTCGCGCAGATCCGGAAGCCTTCGCCCCGCAATGTGGCGTAACATGCGCTGACGGACCGATGCGGTCGACGGTCCAGCCACTTGTTCGCGCTTGAGGAGCTTTTGCGTCCTATGCGCGGAAACTTCTCGGTGGTGTAGAGGAGCTCGACGCGCAGCACGCCGACGGCGTCACAGGAGCGGAGGATGGCGCTCACGTTGTGCGGGTCATGGATATTCTCCAGGACGACCGTCAGATCACTCTGCCTGCGCGCAATCACGCCGCGGAATTTTTCCGCCCTCCGTTCACCTGCCGGCATCGGGTTCCTCCGCGAGTTCTTCCCCGCCCGGTTCGCGGCGGACTTGCAGGCCGATGATCGCTGCAAGAACGACGGCGGCGCCGCAGATTTGAAGTCCGGTGAGCGCCTCGCCGATGACCAGTGCCGCCGACACAATGGCGATGACGGGTTCCATGGTGCTGACGATGATGGCGCGGGAGGCAACCACGTGGCGCAACCCACCGAAGAAGAGTGTGTGGGGGATGAGCACGGACACCATTGCGAGCACCGCAAGGGCCGCCCACATGGGAGCGTCCGGGCTTCGCGCGGCGATCGTCCACGGGGGATTGATCACGAGCCAGAACCCGGATGCCGCAACGAGGGCGTAGCAGGTAACGGTCCAGACGGAATACCGCTCCAGGAGATGCCGGGTGTACACCGTCATGAACCCGAAACAGAACGCGGAGAGAATGCCGCTGACGAGCCCGATGGCGGTGATGCGCACATTCCCCTCCCCGAATCCGCCGACAGCCAGTGAGCAGCCGGCGATGGTAACAATCGCGGCCGCCACTTTAACCGTCGTGACCCTCTCCTCGCCTGTCCATGCGGCATAGGCCATAACGAGAAGCGGGGCGGTGTACTGCAGGACGATGGCAATTGCAACCGTTCCCTCGCGGATGGCAAAATAGTAGGTAAAATTCGACCCGGCGACGCCCACGATCCCCAGGAGCGCGAATTTCCACAGATCGCGGGCGCGGACCCGGAGCAGGGACCGCCTGAACAGGGCGAGGAATCCGGCCATGACGGCGGCGGCAAACGTCGCACGCGTCTGGGAAAGGAGCACCGTGCTCACGCTCTGATTCAGCAGCGCTTTGGCGGCTGTTGCCGACAGCCCCCAGCAGAGCGCCGCCGTCGCTACCATCAGATACCCCGAGAGCTGTTTCATACGGCCGGTGCGGCACCTCCCGGCGCGGGGGGCCGGCGCTCCTCGGCCTTCATGCGCCAGAACGCGCTCTGCCCCGGATCGCCCGCGTATTCGTACAGGTCCGCCAGGCGCATATACAGGGGGGAGGGATCGGGCACGCGTGCGAGGCCCGTCAGAACAAATTCAATGAGGCCGCCGAGGGGGGGGATGCAGAGGTCAGGATCGTAGCAGTCGCATACCCGGAGGTACGGCTCGGTTGCCGCAGGATTCGCCCCGGCAGCCTTCCGGTAGTAGTGCACCGCAAGCTCGTGGTTGTCGCTCGATGAGTACGTTGCTTCGAACATCCCCGCGAGCCAGAGAAATACGTCGTAGGCCAGGCCGGGAAATTCTCCGGCGAGTTTCTCGCCGAAGAGCCGCACTTCATCGGGAGTGAGCGAATGGTTCCAGAACAGAAGACGGTAGGAATCGAGGTCAGCCACCTTCTGACCCAGGGCCGACTGAAAAACGTCGAAGATCTCGTTAAAATCCGTCGACGTTGAGAAGCACTGCCGTATCTCTTCCAGCGTAAGCGTGCGCATCAGGTGCAGTGTTCGTGTCGGCGCAGGAATGTGCGGCAGCGGGATCATGTTCGCGGCCACACAGGTCGGCATGGGCGGCGCAGGAGGGCACCGCGCAGTGCAGCCACGGAGTCATCCCGAACATAGTAATCACGTGAGTGAAATGCAACAGAAGGGCGCCGGGCTGCCGATCGCGCAACCGTTCGTCCGGGTGCGCGATCGGCGGATGCCGGCGGGCTGCTACTTCACAAGCAACATCTTCCGGGTTTCGTGGAAATTCCCGGCCTGCACGCGGTAGAAATAGACCCCCGAGGCCAGTCCTCCCCTGCGCACCGCAGCGGCGTCGAACCGCACTTCATATGATCCTGCCGGCTGTGTGTCATTGACCAGTCGCGCGACTTCCCTGCCGGTGACGTCGAAGATGGTCAGCGAGACCGGCCCGCCCTCCGGGAGCGCATAGCGTATGATCGTGGAAGGATTGAACGGATTGGGGAAGTTCTGCTCCAGCGCATAGCGCACCGGGATGATCTTCTCATCGGGTTGCGACGTGAATCCTGTTCCCGTTTCCTTCAGCATGAGGCGCGCAACCACCGCGGTGCCCGCACCGCGCCTGTTGACGCTGAGGAGCAGTTCACCGTTTGCGTACGCCTGCGGCGGCACCGTCACATAGTCGACGTGAACGGGTGACGCTCCGACCAGCAGCGCAGGGTGCACCGGTATGCCGTTCCCTGCCGTCATGTCCTGCAGCCTGCTCGTGCCGTCAGGGGATACGTATTCCGCCGCCACCGCGTACGATCCTGCCGGCCGGAGGCCGGTGAACCGGTAGCGGACTGCGTCGGCGTGTTCGACCGCCGAGACGCCAACTGCGGACACCGCGGTGCCCTGGATGAGATGCTGCTCATCGAGCCCCCCGCGCTCTTCGTAGTACAACGGCAGGGTCCAGTGCGCTGCTGCGGTTACCGGATCATCGCGATAGGGTGATGTCGCCGCGAGCTCGTACCGGTACTCGCCCGGAGGAACAAACAATCCCGTATCGCTCCGCCTGTCCCAGACGATTTCCTTGCGGCCCGAGATCATGCCGCCCTGCTGGAGTGTGCGGACGAGCGTTCCCCCGGCATCGTAGACGCGGGCGGTGACAACGCCGAAATCCGTCAGGATGAACCGGCCGGCGATTATGCTCGCGTTTTGATCGGTCGAAAATGTAATATCCTTGAGCTTCAGCCCGAGCACTCTGCGCCGCGCGCCGCTGGTCTCCGACCATCGTTCGACCGCAAAGAGCTGGTCGAATCCGGCCCAGTAGGTTCCCTGCCCGTCCACGGTGATGAGTCCGAAGGGGATGTCGACCGCCGCGAGCGCGGCGTACACGTCCGGTCCCCCTTCTTCGTCCAGAAACTCGAGAGAGGAACTCAACTTGGAAAGGCGGGCATTCGTATTATCCGCCAGGTAGACATTGCCGAAATGATCGGTCGTGATGGAGGTGAAGTAGGCGCCGTACCCTCCCCTGTATTCCGCCACGGTCGCAAGGGACGTCCCTGCGTCTTCCATGACGCGGACCCGCTTGGCCACGTTGTCCACGACGTAGAGGAGATTGGTGTTGGAGCCGTTCCACCGGCCGACGGTCACGGCATTCGGCGAATCGAACCCTTCAAATGTCGCCGCGAGGGTTGCGCCGGCAGGGCCAAGGTTGTACTTGAGCACCGCATTCCGGACCGCATCCGCCACGTAGAGGACATCATCCGACGGATCCAGGGGCGTGCCGTTGTCATTATGAGCAAGAGCGCTGGGCGACGCGATCCCGGGGATGGTGAACGCGGTGTGCAGCTGGATATCATCCCCCGCACCTTCGAGGCGGAGCACGGTCACCTGTTGCCGGCCGGTTTCACCGACATAGACGCGTCCGGAGGGATCCACGGCGATGGACGAAGGTCCGACCAGGTTGTCATACGCCTTGATCCACCTGTTCAGGTTTCCGTAGACGATCCGGTTCCATGCCCGGTCGACCACAAGCTGCACGTAGGAGGCGGTCACATACGGAGCGCTTTGCGTGTAGTGCGCCGTATAGTATGATGCGGTCGGGCCGGGCGTGCTGAAAAGTGCCCGTCCGAGTTTTTCGCGCGTCACCGCCTTCGAGAGCCGGATGATGCCGTGCTCGGTGCTTACGTCCGCTTCGATAAAGGTGGCCCCGGCGGAAAACGGGGTTGCGACCTGGATGGTCGCGGCAGAGGCATCATTCCGGGCGCTCTGCGCTGCGAGGGACAGAACATCCCCCGCGCCGGCATTCCGGCGCATGATCCGCTCCAGCGGACTCCCCGGCATGGCGGACCGGAGTCCGTCGATCAGAAACTCAAACCGGGCTTTGTCTGGCACGCGCGCCCAGTGGGCCCCGAGGCGCTCCGGCGCTTCCGGTCCCGTACCTGCGGCCGCCTGCAAGACAACCCCCGCCCAGAGCACAACCGTCATTCGTATCGTACGATTCTTCATATGCACCTCCCCCTGATCTACGTGTCGGATCAGCTCAAATAGCAAACTTGATGCTCCCCTGCAGGATGTCCGCAGAGAAATCGAGCGAATTGAAATAGCGGAAATACATCACTTCGATCGATGAATTTTCCAGGAAATCCAGATCCGCATTCCCGCGCCCGAGGGCACGGAGCATGAACGTAAGGCTCAGGCCGAAGTTGTTCGATGAGAACGGCTTGAGCTTGTAGTCGGCGGTGCGATACCCCCCTGCCGTGAATCCGCTCCCCACGTACCGGTTCTGGAAGAAGAACGATCCGGTCTGGGTGTAGTACCGGTAGTCGGCGCCGAAGACAAGATCCGCGAAGATATACTTGTTCAGTTTCAACTCACCCGTATGTGACTTCACTGACCACGTATCGCCGTAATAGCGGTAGTTGGCAATCACCGAGGCACGGATCGAGGGGATGAACTGGCTCAGTCGCGCGCTCCCTGCGTGGCGGGTCCGCGCCGGCGGGTGGAATTCGTCCACAATTTTGGTGGCGCCCGCATCGTCGATCACCTTCACCTGGCGGTACGGGTCGCTGAGCATCCCCTTCATGTAGACAACGTCATAGGAGAGATCCAGCACGGTGGTGGGCGAAAGGACCTGCGTAAGGTTGAGCGCGCCCGTGAACACGTACTTCTTGGCATTGGTGATGTCGCCCGATTCAAGTATTTTCCCCACCCGGTCGGTGTTGTACTGCCCCCGGACTGTCACCGTGGTGTTTTTGTCGTTCAGATCCCGGCTGATGGTCCCGACGACCGCATTGGAGACATAATCGACCTCCTGGCTCCGGTAGAAGTTGCCCGCGATCGTCCAGTCCTGGCCGAAGCCCTGTTCCAGGCCCACAATGACCTGCCCCCGGCTCTTCTCATAGGGTTCGCTCGCCCGTCGTGTCGGCCTCGTCGCGCCGGTCACCGCGGTGATGGGCGGAACCGTCACGTGGTCCAGCTCAATGTCGATGAGAAACGTCGTCATCTGGAGCAGTTTCTTTGCCAGGGTGAACGACGAGGTGACCACTTTGTTCGCACCGCTGTCGGTGAAGTAATAGCTGGTGAAGCCCATTTCGTCCCCCCCCGCGAACACCGGAGTCACGGACGAAAGCGTCATGAGCGGCAGCAGCACACATGCGGTGCGGCGTATGAGATGCGTGCGATGCATCATTTCGCGCACCCGCAGCCGCCGCCGATCCCGCCTGCCCCGCCGATGCTCCCCTCACGGGAGGAGAAGAACTTCTGCTCGAGCGTCTGCTTTGCAAAATGGTCCTGGCGCTCCATGATAGGATCGGCGAGCCTGTCCCGATCAAATGCCTTCACCGTGGCGCACCCACCGACCGCAGAGGCGGTGAGGAGCACGATGAGGACTGCCATGGCCTGTCGTATCTGTTTCATGCGTCGTTCTCCTTCCGTCTGTCAGGGCGCAACTGCGTTCGAGAACTGGGCGCCCGCATCGAGCCATTCGATCATTGTGAGCAGGTCCCGGTTCGCCGGGAGGAAGGGATCGATCCTGTTGTACTGGTCCTTCGCCCACAGCTGTGAATGGTCATAGGAGAGCGCCCGGTAATCGGTGTTGTTCGCGTTGTTGAGCTGGCGGTCGTACATAATCCACATCAGAGGGTCCTGCCGCGCGCCGTCCTGCGTCACATAGTTGACAAGTCTGTTCGTTTTCGTCCGGTACCGCGTCACGCCCGTCAGCGTATCATACACGGTCGTGGTATTCGTCAGGTTCGCCGTCATGTCCGTCGACTGGAGCTGAAGCGTCAGTCCTGCCGCCGGCGAAGCTCCACCGTGGCATGAAACGCAGCGGCTGTCGAACACCGACTGGATGGTGTTGCTCCGGGAGGTTCTCAGGCGGTCGAAGAAATCGACCGTGTCCAGGCGCGCCGACGGATGGGTCAGGACATTGTTCGCGTTGTTAAACCCCGCGTCATAGGTCGTCCCGCGCGACTTGTTGAGGACCTGCTGGCCCGCGGTGATCTGCAGGTCGTTGATCACTTTGTCCCGGTCGTGTGAATCGTGGCACCCGGTGCAGAGCCGGTGTTCGCCGGGCATGACCTGCACCCAGGTGAGCTGGTTGACGAGCATCATGCCGTACTGATCGAGCGTCTGCATATGGAGCGACCGGTTTGCCGGCACCTCCACCGCGAACGACCCGTCGCTCCGGATGGGGGCATAGCCGACGACGCGCTGCTTTTCGAAGTTCGTGTTGCCGATCGGCCCGCCGCGCTTGTTGCCGTTCGCCGGCAGGGGCACCGCCTCAAGCACGCGGAGGTAGCGCGCCTGGCCCACGATGCCGTCGGCATTGACGAGCGTCGCGGACGGGCGCGTCTGTCCGTCGTTCGTCGCCCTGTCATATACGTTGCCGTCGAAGAACATGCCGGTCGTGACGCCTGCGGTCAGTGCGGCCGCAACGTTCGGATCCAACGGGAGCGTCGCCGGAGGATCGTGCGGGGCGAGCACCACCGGGTCGTATTCGTTGTACCCCGGATCGTTGTAAATCAGGCGGACATTGCTGCCGTCCTTGTCCATGACATACAGACCGTAATCGACCTGGGCGCCCGCCATGCCCGGCTGCACCGGTATGGGCGACATTGCCAGGATGATCTTCTCCTGCCGGTCGGGGGACGAAGATTTGTCGATGATCGGGTACGGGGTTTTGAACAGCGCGCTCGTCGGCAGGCCCGTATTGTTGAACGGGACCGTGGACGGCGTGATGAACGTCAGATTGTCATCGGACTTCGATATGTCGATGATCGCAACCGCACCCCCTTCGAACGGCGAATTCCTCTCCATGACTGAGCAGACGATCCCGCCATCGGAAAGCTCGCGTGGTTCCAGGAACACGCGGCTTCCGCTCGCCGAGGGAGAATGATTCCCGTACATGACGAACGGGCGGGTGCCGTCGGGATTGATCACGAAGAGCGGAAACTTGTTGGGGTTCCCCAGGTGCTCCCAGCGGCTGTAAATCACCTTGCCGCTTGAATGAACCATCGGGTTCGTGTCGTGACTCTGATTGAACGAGAGCTGCCGGACATTGATCAGCCGCCCGTCGGGCGCGCGGTCACCCACGTGGAGGAGCGGCGATCCCCGCCGTTCATATTCGTCCACGATCCCGGTCCGCGTGGATGTAAAGATAACCTGGCCGTTCGGGAGGTACGCGGGATCCATATCGTCCCCCGCCACCTGATCGGTGAGCTGCACGAGCCCGCTGCCGTCGGCGTTCATCTCATAGATCCGCCAGCGCGCATTCCTGTTTACCTTCATCGAGAAGAGAATTTTCCTCCCGTCGAAGGAAACTTCGGGGTCCGCCGCCGCGCCAAAACTCGTGGGACTCGCAACGTTGCGCTGCGTGTACTGCGCGGTCAGGTTTGTGAGTTCCCCTTGCGGCGAGATGGGGCTCAGGAGAAACAGGTCGCTCCCGGGATAGTACTCGTCGGCGTTGCTGGCCATCGCGCCGCTGCGATTATTCACCTGGCTGTTTTCCCGCACGAACACCAGCGCGGGCTGGCCCGAGTTCTTGAGAATGTCGTCGGGCGGCGACGAGCCGCAGGAAAGGGCGGCGAGTGCCGGAAGAGCCAGGGCCGCCGTGTGCAGCGCGTCACGCAGAAATCGAGAATGTCGTATCATGGTTCCCCCGCTACGTTGTGATACACCGCTCAAAAATAGACCTGGATGCCGAACGTCGCGACGATGTTATGCACGATAATCGGATCGCTGTTGTTCAGCCGTTGCGAAAAGATATGGTCCCGCGCATCAAACCGGATACCGAGCCCGTTCACCCCGAACAGCCCCGGGAGGGGCACCCGCTTGCCGAAGCCGACGACGCCGGCAAACGACGTTTCTCCCCCCTGGTTAATGCCGGCCACGCCGAAGATCAGAAAGGGGACGGGGCCGGACGGATTTGCGTCTACCGCGACGCCGAACTCATAGGTTGTGAGCCGTTCGCTGGCAAAGAGCTGCGACTTGGATATCGTCTTGAGCACCGCGGACTCGAGACTCCCCGTGCAAAGGGACGCCTCGAAAAAGTAGCGCCCCCCAAGCACATAGTAGTTATAGCGCACTCCGTAATAGAAATTGGTGCCGAGGCCGCTTGCCGCATACAATCCCCCCGACAGGCTCAGGCTGTGTTCAAAGCGGGGCTGGGCTGCGGCGCCGCCCGCGAGCGCGACAAGTGGGATCAACAATGCACAGATGCGAAGACGGTACTGCCTGTTCATGGTGTACTCTGGAGTTACTTATCGGAATAGGAACGTGACACCGACACTGACTTCCTGGAAGAACAGCAGTTCGTCTTTCAGATCCCTGCCATTGCTGACGCTGGTGATATACTGTTTGCCCTCCAGCCGCACGCCGAACGATCGTGTAATGTAGTAGCGCGCACCTCCGCCGAAGTTGATGCCGAGCGTGGAGACCGTCTCTGCCCCCAGCGCATTCGTCGGGACAGTAAGAAAGAGTCCCGCCCCCACCGCCCCGTAGGGGATCAGGCGCCCGCGGGTGGAAAGATTCAGGATCGCATTGAGCGAAACCGGGTACAGGTTTGCCGTCCGGCCGATGACCTGCTCACCGGCGAGTTCAAGGCTGAAGGAGCTGTAGTTCATGAGCATGTTCAATCCGAAGGTTCCGCTGTTCCCCATCAGGCCGGTGTGCGGACTGATTTCGAACGTCACCCCTTCCCCGAAATCGACCAGCGGCGGCCGCACCGATCCAACCGGCGGCTTTGCATCCGTCTGCTGTGCGCGAAGCCCGCACACGCACGCGCAGAGAACCGATGTCAGCGCGATCGCACGGAACTGGGGTTTAGAAAAGAGCGACACGGATCCCTCCTGAAATTGCGTAGTCTGCTGGTGCGGATGACAACGGGGTCATGAATCGCAGCGCGGGATCACACGTGATCGCCACGCGGGACGACAGCGCCAGGGCACCGGAGAGTCCGAGAGCGATGTAGCCGCGGGTCTCCGCACGTCCGGGGATGGTCACCACGCCGAGCCCTCCTGCAGGCACGGTCATGGGATCGACTGAACTGACGACGGCCCCCCCACTGAGGACCGCCGCCAGTTCTCCCCCCTCGCGGGAACCCAGGACCCTGAAGGATACCGAGCCCGCATACGTTCCGGTTCGTACATCCACATGACCGGTTCTGCCGATGAGATCATACGACGCCGTCCTCGTTCCAAAGAGTGCAGCACCGGTGACCCGGAGAGGTCCGGCAATGTCCACAGTAACGGACGCGCCGATATTCATGCCGGGGCCGAGGTCGAGCGCCTTATAGGAATCAAATGAAACGAGAGGAGTGAGGTATACCGAGAAATCCTGGGAGGATGCCGGAACCGTGAGGAGAATAAGTGCGGTACAGGAAGCGAGCAGGGCGCGACGCATGCGAGTGCCAATCCTCCGGAGTCCGGGTAGTGTACGTATCAGAAAGAACGGGGGATTTAAACAATCGTGTCCTGGGGAGGGAAACGATCCAGCCCTAATATAGCGAGGGGAGGTTTAATGTCAAGCAAAATTTTGCGAGTAATTTATATTTTGCCCATTTGCTCGGGGATGTCGATTTTTTGTTCGTTTAGGGCTCTTTTTTCCGTTGAAAATAGCAACATAGGTGCCACTTATTTTTATCTCTTTGCGCGGAGGGGCGTGTTCCTCTCACTTTGGTTACGAGATACACGATCTCCGCCCACGGGAGCCGGAGGGCAAAGGCACAGATGCGCCTCCAGAAAAATGTGTCAATCGGAATAAAAGCCATGCGGGGAGTACAGTGTGTGCGGCGCGTCACTCCAATGACAACCACAACGAGCACACGCTCGCAGGGTCACCGTACGATCATGCAAGGACATGCACAGGGAGGAGCGGCTGATGGAGATTTCAACATCTGTGGGGTTTTGCGACTCGCTCACGTTTTGGTTATATTCACACTGGCATACCTCCGCTGAGAGAGCCTGTGCTGACACGATGCATCAACCGGTCAGCAGACGTTCTTCCCAAACCAACCTGCACGAACTGCCGCCCTCCGCGGCCTTCAGATCCCGCCGTCGGACACCGTTCGATTGCCATCCGGAGAAGCGCTCTTCGCGCACCATTATGATCACCGAACCGTAGAGGAGCATCACGATGCAGCCGTCCACTGATGTCAAAAAGTCCGGCAAGCCCGACACCCTCACCATCACGGACAACCGCACGGGGAAGTCGTACGAGCTTCCGATTGAGCATGATACGATCAAGGCCATCGACCTTCGCAAGATCAAGGTGAAAGACGATGATTTCGGGATGATGACCTACGATCCCGCATTCATGAACACCGCGGCCTGCAAGAGCACGATTACATTCATCGACGGCGACCGCGGCATTCTCCAGTACCGCGGATATCCCATCGAGCAGCTCGCCGAGAAGTGCGCGTATCTTGAAGTCGCCTACCTCCTGGTGAACGGAGAGCTCCCCACCAAGGCGCAACTGGCCGACTGGACCAACCTGATCACGGTCCACACGTTCGTCCATGAGAATCTCAAGAAATTCATGGACGGTTTCCATCATGATGCCCACCCCATGGGCATGTTCGTCAGTGCCGTCGCCGCCCTCTCCACGTTCTATCCAAGCGCCAAGAAAATCAGCGATGCCGAGGAGCGCAAACTGACGATCTACCGCCTGATCGGGAAGGCCCCGACCCTCGCCGCATTCGCCTCGCGCCACGCCACCGGGATGCCGTACGTCCACCCGGATAACGAGCTCGACTACGCGGGGAATTTCCTCAGCATGATGTTCAAAATCGCCGAGCCGAAATACACGCCGAACCCGATCCTGTCGAAGGCCCTCGATGTCCTTTTCATCCTGCATGCGGATCACGAGCAGAATTGCAGCACCTCCGCCATGCGCGGCGTCGGGAGTTCCCGGGTGGACCCCTTCAGCGCCGCCGCTGCGGCCTCCGCCGCGCTGTACGGTCCCCTGCACGGCGGGGCAAATGAGGCCGTGCTCAAGATGCTCGACGTCATCGGCAACGTCAACAACATACCGGCGTTCATCAAAGAGGTGAAGGAGGGACAGGGACGCCTCATGGGCTTCGGCCACCGTGTGTACAAAAACTTCGATCCGCGGGCAACAATCATCAAAAAGCTCGCGGACCAGGTGTTCGAAGTCACGGGCCGCAACCCGAAACTCGACATCGCTCTCGAGCTGGAGCGGATTGCCCTGCAGGATGACTACTTCATCAAGCGGAAGCTCTATCCGAACGTCGATTTCTACTCCGGACTGATCTACCAGGCGCTCAAGTTCCCTGTCGACATGTTCCCCGTCCTTTTCGCCATCGGGCGCATGTCGGGCTGGCTCGCCCAGTGGCAGGAAATGCTGCTCGATGAAGACCAGAAGATCTCCCGCCCGCGGCAGGTCTACCTCGGCCAGCCGAAACGGGACGTGGTCATGTTGAGTCAGCGGGGATAGGTTTGGTGGAAGCAGGGGCGACCCGCCGGGTCGCCCCTGCCGGCCGCTCTGGTGGCGCCGGCGACCCGCCTACCCCACACATGACAAACGCCCCGACCAACCGGTTCACCCCTCTTCTGCACACTTGCTTTTCGCGCTCGTGGGGCGGTCTCGAAATGCAGTCGCTGGAGGTTGCCGCGCACCTCGTAGACACCGACGCGGCCGCGCACGATCACCTGCATCCCATCTTCCGGCCGGAACGCCAGCAGTTGGCTGGCGGAGCGGAACATGACGGCGGCGATCTGACTGCGCGCGTCCTTCAGGCTGAAATAGAAGTGTCCCGAGGGGGGCACGCGGAAGTTGGAGATCTCACCGACGACCCAACACTCGTCCAGCTGCGCATCGAGTGCGTCGCGCACGCGCTGGTTCAGCTGCGACACCGTCAGCACGCTCGTCAGTGCCGACAGGTCGAGGGGTAGTTGCATGGCGCGACTCTAACAGAACCCTCACGGCGGCGACAAGGCGAGGTCCGCGATGACGGTGGACGTGGGCACGAGCTGCACGCCGGCGCCGGCGAAGCTGGCGAGCCCAGCCTGCAGCGCCGCCGCTGTGGCGGCACGT
>JBGPYM010000051.1:0-14868 GCA_041493205.1 Bacteroidota bacterium | reverse complement strand
CACTGAGCACCGGCGCTTTCCGGAACGATGACACGTTCTCCATCGTGGGTGAACCGACCGGCAGATAGTGGGGAATCAGAACTTCGTGCCGCTCTGCGAGACGTATTTCTTGATCTTCTTCTCCCCGACCCATGCCTTCCTGTTCGTCTCGATGTTGACCAGCTCCAGATTGACCTGGTAAAACTTCACCTTCTCGCCGCCTTCCTGGTCGATAATGGTGCTGATATCACCGCGGAGCATAAAATCGGCTCCCGCTTCCTGCTGGAACTTCTTCATCGATTCCGCGGACGCGTTTTCCTGCTGGTCGGCGCGTTCCTCCCGTACCTCGGTCCGCTCCTCCTTGTTGGCGACGAAGTTGACCTTGCCTGAATTGATCAGCTCTTTCTCGAGGTTTTTGATGAAGGGGACGGTCGGGATGTGCTCACTCGACCGGTTGCGCACCGTCCCGACGATAACGTCGGGCGTGCGTTTCTTCTCTCCCTTGAAATCGCCCACCCATGGCCGCGCGAGGACATCCTTGATCATTTCCTCCGCGACCAGCCGTGAATCGGTGTCGTTCCAGTCCCCGCTCAGGTCGATCGCCTGGTCCGGTTCGACGCGCTGGACAGTCTTCGACGCACCGCCGCATCCCGCCATAATCGCGAGGAGACCGATCAGGCAACCTGCTGCAAGCAAACGTACTGTGGTCACATTGCCTCCCTGACAAATGATGTGTGGCAAGGTAACGAATTGTGTTCCGATCTTCAAGCCCTCACTTCTCCTCCTCGTCATCCCCGCCGTCCTGGCCGAGCAGCTTCACTGCATCCGGCGCCGGCAGCTCCTGCACCTGCCTGAGTTTTCGTTCGATCTGGCGTGTGCGTTTGCCCGCGTCTTCGATCGTGTTGCTCGCTTCCTGAAGTTTCTTCTGGGTCTTCTCGAGCATGTCACCGAATTTGCCGAACTCGGCTTTGACGGCGCTGAGCAGCGACCAGACCTCTCCCGAGCGCTTCTCGATGGCGAGCGTGCGGAATCCCATCTGCAGGCTGTTGAGCAGGGCGGCGAGCGTGGTCGGCCCGGTGACGAGGATCTTCAGGTCGCGCTGCAATCCGTCGGCGAGGCCTGGCCGCCGCAGCACCTCCGCGTAGAGTCCCTCCGTCGGCAGAAACATGATGCCGAAGTCCGTGGTGCGGGGCGGGTCGATGTATTTCTCGTGAATTGCCTTGGCCTCGTTCCGGATTCTTGTTTCGAGCTGTTTGGCGTACTCTTCCACCAGGACGGGATTTGCCTGCTCCTGCGCTTCCACCAGGCGTTGATAATCCTCCTGGGGGAACTTGGCGTCCATCGGCAGCCAGACCGGGTGGCGGGATTCATCATCCCGACCGGGGAGCCGGATGGCGAATTCCACGCGGTCGTTGCTCCCCTCCTTCGTAGTCACGTTGGTTGCATACTGCTCCGGCGTCAGTATTTGTTCCAGGAGCGTACCGAGCTGAATTTCCCCCCATGTCCCGCGCGTTTTGACGTTGGTCAGGACCCTCTTCAGATCTCCCACGCCGGTAGCAAGTGTTCTCATTTCACCGAGTCCGAGCTGGACCTGCTCGAGGCGTTCACTGACGAGGCGGAACGATTCTCCCAGCCGCTTTTCGAGCGTCTCGTGGAGTTTTTCATCCACGGTCGCGCGCATTTTCTCGAGCTGGCGGCTGTTGTCGTCCTGCAGTGATGTCAGCCGTTGTTCGACGCTTTCGCGGGCGCGATCAAGTTTCTGTTCGGTTGCCTGCGTCAGGCCATTGAGTTGCTGGGCGAACGAATCGAGCTGGCTTCTCTGGAGCTGGGCAATATCCGCCACGCGGGCCTGGAGGGAGTCGGCGCTGGTGCGAAGCGACGACTGGAGTTCTTCCCTGTTCTGTTTGGCGGACGCGTCGGCGGTATCGCGCGACCGGGCGGATTCCTCCCGGAGGGCGCGGTCGATTTTCTCGAGTTGGGTTTTCAGGACCTCCAGCGCGACGCTCAGGTCACCGGTGGGGCCGGAAGGCGATCGGCGGAGAAACAGGAGGAGGAGAAGGACGACGACAACGGCAAGCAGAAAAATCGTCACGAATGCAACGGGATCGGACATGGCCGGAGGATCAGGGAATGCGATGGTCGAGAGGGTTTCTTCAGGGAGAATATACCACAATGGGCCTGAAAAGCAACGAGGCCGGCAGAGTCGATGACTCCGCCGGCCTGTTGTTCACTTTTTGCGCGAAACTGTTTGGGGATGCGGGTTCCCGCGCTGTCAGTTCACCAGCAGGACCTCTCCGATTGCATTCAGGAAGGCTTCCCTGGGCATCGCGCCCATCGCCATCTGCGGTTTCCCCTCTTTCGGCACGAAGAGGATCGAAGGGATACTCCGGATACCGAACACCGAGGCGAGCTCCTGTTCTTTCTCGGTGTCAACCTTGTACACGTTGATCTTTCCCTGATACTCCTTCGAGAGCTCTTCCAGCACGGGGGCGACCATCTTGCACGGGCCGCACCAATCGGCATAGAAATCTATGATGCAGGGAATCTCCCCGCTGAACTTCCACTCCTTGTTCTTTTCGAAATCGAAAACCTTCTCGATGAAGGTGTCTTTCGTAAGATGCTCCATGGTTTCCTGCCTTCTGTGGATTTTCTCCGCCCGGACCGTCCGGGTCGTCTCTCTCCTCTTATGATGCAGGAAACCGGGGAAAAGGGTCAGAAGTTCCTTTTCGCTGCGTCCAGGGGCCTCTTATGAGGCCATGGACGCGGCTGCCTCCTCAATTGCCTGGCGGAATTGTTCCACCGAATCGCCGAAGACGCGGATGGTGGTGCGCTGTCGTTTTTCGTCGGTGTCGAGCCGGGATTCCGCAATGGCGAGGAATTTACTCCCGTTTTTTGCCTCCCGGACGTCGACAAAATACGTCGTCCTCCCGGCCCGCACCATGGTTGAATAGATGGCACTCACGGTTCCGCTCATGGCTCCCTCCATCAATTAATTGCGATTGCGGGGCGCGTGGCCCCTACCATGATACAGGGGGGAGACAAAAATTACGACGACGGGCGAGACGCCCGTCCCACTAAAGAAGGTTGTGTTATGCCCGGTCGAGGACTTCGCGGATTTTGCGGAGCATCTCGATAGGGACGTACGGTTTGGCAAGGTAATCGGTCACGCCCGCGGCTGCCAGGCGCGCACGGATTTCAGGGTCGAGGTATCCTGTGGCAAGGACCACGCGGCAGCCGGGGTTAAGTTCGCGGAGTGTTGTCGTCACTGCCACCCCGTCAAGCTTCGGGAGTCCAAGGTCCGAGATCACCAGATCGATCGCATGCCGGCGTTCAGTGTACACGCGGACGGCCTCCATTCCGTCGCGCGCAGTGATCACGGTGTAGCCGCGGTCTTCCAGCACAAGCCGCATCATGGAAAGGAGGCTCTCCTCGTCCTCCACGAACAGAAGCGTTTCCTTCCCTCCTCCAACGGCCTCCCGCGGAGCAACGGGAGGGATGGAAAGCCCCTGAAGCGTCTGCGTGCAGGGAAACCAGAGGGTGAACGTGGTCCCCAGGCCGATTTTTGTCTCGACGTCAACAAACCCCCGGTGTCCCTGCACGACGCCGTAGACAACGGCGAGACCCAGGCCGGTCCCTTTCCCTTTCTCCTTCGTCGTGAAGAACGGTTCGAACACCCGCATTCTCGTCCGCTCGTCCATTCCCGAACCGGTGTCCGACACCTTGATGCCGATGTATTCGCCGGCGGCGGCATCAGGGTACTTCAGACGGAGTGCGGGACCGTCGGCCGGGCAGGTGACAATCGTGATTTTTCCTTTCCGGGCGGTGGGCATCGACGGATGGACGATCGCGTCACGCGCATTGACGCACAGGTTCAGGAGCGCCTGGTGGAGCTGGGTGTGGTCCATGGTCACCGCGGGGAGATCCGGCGCCAGATCGAGCACGATATCGATGTTCTTCGGAAATGTCTCGCGGAGCATCCTGGCGATTTCCTCCACGGCGACATTGACGCTCAGCGGTGCAAGGGCGACGTCCGTCTTCCGCGCGAATGTGAGGATCTGACGCACCAGCGCTGCGCCGCGCTGTGTCGCTTTCGTGATCGCCTCGATGCTGTTCGTCACCAGCGCAGGGTTCTCCCGTCCCGCCTCCAGGAAGGTGATATGGCCGAGAATGATGCCAAGGATGTTATTGAAATCGTGTGCGATGCCCCCCGCCAGCGTGCCAAGGCTTTCCATCTTCTGAACCTGTCGGAGCTGTGCGATCGCATCCCCTTTTTCCTTCTCCACATCAAGGAATTCAAGGGCATAGGAGAGATCGACCGCCAGCTCATCGAGGAGGCGGATCTCGTCATCGTCGAAGAATCCGGGAACGTCGGCATACAGCGTAAACACGAACCGGGGGACACCTTTCACCAGGATAGGGAAAGTGGCTGAAGACCGGTATCCCCGCCGTGCCAGCGCAGCCTGCCACAGTTTCAACCGCTCATCATGCGCGGTATCGTTGCAGATCACATGCTTGCCTTCCCTGAACGCCAGGCCGGACGGACCGCGCCCTTCCGGAATATCACGGACTGAAATGTTCACCTCGTCAAGGTATCCCTGTATCCGGCCATCGCTCGCAACCACACGGACAACGCCGCTCTCACTGTCGGCTTCCCCGAACCACGCCATGGCAAACCCCCCTTCCGCCACGGCGATACTGCACGCCTTCTGAAACAGGACCTGGCGGTCGCGGATCCTGACGATCGCCTCATTGACATTGCTGAGCACGGAGTAGACGCGATTGAGCCGCCGGATGCTCTCCTCGGCCTTCTTCCGTTCGGTGATATCGCGGATGATCGCCTGCTGGAATTTCTTTCCTTCCACCTCAATGACGCGCGTGCTGATCTCGACGGGAAACAACGAACCGTCGTTTCTCCGGTGCATCGAATCAAAAATGAGGGAGCCTTTTACGTCGAGTTCCTGCATCGTTGCCGCCAACCTGTCTGCCGCTGCCGGATCGCCGAGATCCCGGAGGAGCATTCCGGCAAGTTCCTGTGCCGGGCGGCCGTATGCCGCCACCGCCCTGTCGTTGCTCTCGATGATTCGACCGTTGAGGTCCGCGAGGAGGATAATGTCGTTTGCGTGCTTGCTGAGATAATCGAAATGACGGACCAGTGCTTCCCGTTCGACGTCAGCGTTGAGCGTCCGCCGCAGATGATCGAGTTCCCTCTTCCGCCAGATCGTGAATAAAGAGGTGCCCGCCGCCAGGATCAGTCCGATGACAAGCCCCGCAACGAGCCAGCCGCGCTCGACGACGGGCGCCGCAATCTCTTCGACGTCCATTTTCGCTTCAAGGTTCCAGGGGGATCCCCTGAGGCGGCGGATGGCGGAGAGCACGCGGTGACCACGGTAGTCTTTCCCGCTCATCACTCCCTCGAACCCCCGGCTCCCGGCGGCGACTGTGAGCGACGAATCTGATGAGGGAAATCTGAGCCGGAGCGGCGGGGCATCATTGTGCCGCAGCGGGCTGAGCAATACCACGGAATCCCCGTCGGCCCGGAAGAGCACGCACTCGGAGGTCTGGGCCGGGAGGGGCCACTGACGGAGCGTGGGGTAAAGAAACGAGGAGGGGTCGATCCGGAGAATGATGGTGCCCGTCTGCAGAGCTGCTTCCCCCCTGCGGACAAACACCGGGACAAGGAGATCCAGGTGGGCGTGACCGTCCCTGGCCGCGTGGAAATCGGTGAACACGACCTGCCGGGCGGCCGCGGCCTCCCGGAGGGCTCCCGCAAGAGAGGAATCCTCAACCATACCCGGGGAGGGTATCCCTACCAGAGCGCGGGAAAGCGTATCTACGGCGACAATCGCTTCATAGTGCCGGTTGTTGAACATGGAGAGCATCCATTCCGGCACTGCGGAGCTGCCTGCCGCGGGCCTCCCGGCGAGCCGGGAAAGCTCCAGGGCGATCTCACGGTTTGCAAAAATGAACCGCGCATCACTCAGGCGTTCATCGCGCCACGAACTGACCTGTCGCGCCTTCAAGTCCGCCACTGCGTTGAGCTGATCTTCGGCGTGTTTCTCGCTCGTCCGTCTGTTCTGATCGAAATAGACGTAGCCGGCCACGACAATCCCGGCGGCAAGAAAGAAGAAGACAGCCACAACCGCCGGCAGAAACCCCGGGGCGCGATCCTTCGGTTTCACTTGATTATCGTAACCCGTACAGGAAGGGAGGAATTCCGGCCACCTGGCCGGGAAGATTCAGGCAAGCATCGACATGATAATGCGTCTGAAACGGAGGGACACCCCCATCCTCAGAACGATCATCATGTACTGAAGGCGGGCATGCACCTTACTGAAGCGCAGGAGGTAACTACTCATAATCAACACCCGGATGTGAAGTCATACCGATACACCCCTCCCCCCCGATAAGGGTCTACTAACACGGAAAAATATCACCTTGGAACGAGAATCGCAAGTTAGCAAGGAGTTTCCGTTACCGATGCGCTCCCACGACAGCGTGAAAACGGCGAAACCAGCGGGATTTGGGCGCCCCGGGTTTACAGACCTTCTTCCGCGATCAGGTACGAAAGGAGCGCCTCCACGATGGCGCCGAGCTCCAGCTCGCGCGGGTTGACTTTATCAATCGTGTCGTTATCCGAATGGTGATAGTCGAAATATCTCTGGTTCTCGACGTCCAGGCCGAACCCCGGAACCCCCTTCGCAACCATCGGTGAAATGTCCACCCCACTGTAGCCCTTCATGATGCGTCCCGCATCGAGTGAATCAAAGAGAGCCTGCCATCGAAGCGTGCGCGGGAGTATTGTCGAGTCGGCATCGATGGTAAACCCCCTGGGGGCAAATCCCCCCCGGTCGGACTCGATGAGTGCGATGTGCCGTTCTCCGTTCCGGGCAGGGTCCGCCGCGTACGCCTTTCCACCCCTCAGACCATTTTCCTCGTTCATAAACAGGACGGCACGGATGGTCCGCTTCGGCGCAATACCGAGGCGCTTGAGGAGGCTCAACGCCTCGATCGCCTGCGCGCAGCCGGATCCGTCATCGTGCGCACCCATCCCCTTGTCCCAGTCGTCCAGATGACCACCGACGACAATCACTTCACCGGGCTTTTCCGTCCCGGTGATTTCACCCAGCACGTTTGAAGACGGCGCATCAGGCAGCACCCTGCACGAGAGCGTGAGCGAGAGGCGGACATGCTCCCCTTTTTGGAGCAGCGCGCTCAGCATCTCCGCACCGTGCGTGCTGATCGCAGCGGCCGGGATTTTTTTGACTCCTTCAACGTATCCCATCGCACCGGTATGGGGGACGTCATCAAGGGCAAGGGTCATCGACCTTACGACTGCGCCGATGGCGCCGACTTTTGCGGCCGCCGCGGCCCCTTTGCTTCGCTGTTCGACGGCGCCTCCGTAGGCATCGAACGTATTAAAGAGAGAAGGATCCATGGGCCGGTTGAAGAAAACGATCTTTCCCCGTGCCTCTTCGCCCCGGCGGGCCAGCTCATCGAAGGATCGGACTTCCATGACTTCGGCAGTGATCCCCCGCGGGGGTGTACCGACACTTCCTCCCAGCGCGCAGACAGAAAGGCGGCTGGACTTTCCGTCCGGAAAAAGCAGGACCGCCCGTTCCGTATTTCCGCGCTCCCAGTGCGGAACCATCACGTGCTCGGTGTGGACATTTTGCAGCCCCCGTTCCCGCATCGCTTCGGTCATACTCTGCACGGCGATTGCCGACCCCTGCGAGCCGCTCAGGCGATGCGGGGCTTTTGCCGTGAGCGCTTTGAGGAGCGGCCACGCACCCTGATCACGGAGTCCGGCGGCGCGCAGGTTCCGGACGAGCGCCTGATGGGCGGCAGAGGTATCGGGAGGTTCCCCGGCGGCGCAGAGGAGCGGTGTGCAGAGAATGAGAACGCGCAGCATGCCGATCGTGTGCTTCATCGGGATCTCTTTACGATAGGGGAGAGAGTGGTTTTATGAGCCGTACAGCCTGCGAATGCCGGGTATGAGATAGTCGGCGAATGCCTGTTTCAGGTTGTACCGCGGGGCGAACCCCCAGTCACGCCGCGCCGACGTATCGTCAACGTCTTCCGGCCACGAATCCACAATCGCCTGCCGTTTGTCGTCGGGCTTGAACGTGATTTCCGCCCCGGTGAATTCACGCACAACGATGTCGCGGATCTCACCGGCGGACGGGGAGAAACTGCCGATATTGTACACCGTCCGTGTGATCTGCGAAGCCGGGGCCGCTTCCAGCTGCAGGAGCGCAGTGACAGCATCCGGCATGGCCATGAACGGTATGCGGACGTCAGCGCGAACAAAGCAGGCATACGGCTTCTTTTGCGCCGCGGCATGAAGCATTTCCGGCGCATAGTCGCTCGTGCCTCCGCTCGGCACCGTCACCGCACTGATGAGGCCGGGGAACCGTATGGCACGGAAGTCGATTCCTCCCCGTTGATCCGAGTCCGCGGCAAGCTGGCGGTAGTGACGGGCATAGTAGCGTCCCAGGTGCTCACAATAGAGCTTGTTGCATCCGTACATGGTGTTCGGCATGGTCCAATCGGTTTCCTTCACTCTGCCCACCTGTTTCTTGGCGTCAGGCCCGGCGAGGCCATAGACCGCGATCGAGCTCGGGAAGAGGAACTTCACGGGAGATCCATGCCAGCGCGACTGCTCGATGGCAAGCTTCAGGAGATACATCGTCCCTTCGACGTTTACCTTGTGCGCCGATTCCGGAGTGAACTCGGCTCTTGTGGAGAGGAGCGCTGCAAGGTGATAGATGGTGTGGATTTCGTACTCGCTCTGGAGGCGCTCCATGAGACGCTGGTCGAGGATATCTCCGACGATAGTGGTTGTGCATTTCGGTTGCAGTGATTCATCGATCGGCCGGACGTCGATCGCGATGATGGACTGTGACTCGTCTTCGGCGATCCGCTCGATGAGACCGTGTCCCATCTCGCCGTTCGCGCCGGTAATGAGAGTCGCAGGTTTCCTGATATGATTGCTCATGAGATGGATGATCGCTGGTGGATGGAGAGGACGGGTCGGGCCCGCAGGTCAGGCGGGTCGAGAGATAAGATATGGAATTCGAGGGAGAAGATACAGAGGGGAAAAGCCACCGGCAGAGACGCCGGTGCTACTGCCTGAGAACAACACCGGCGTGGACGCCGGTGCAACTACAATATGGGTGTGTTGGAGCCTCCGCGGGTGCCGAAGCGTATCTGCGTGGAGAGGCGCGAGCGCGTGCCCCCGGGCGGAAGCTTGGCCCGCTTATCTTCCGGCATAGTCAGGTACGTGATCCACTCGATCAGCTCTTCGACCGGGCGCGCCTTTCTCAGGAAGCCGTCGTAGCGCGGATCTTTGACCGCGTCCAGCGTGTGCTGATCGTCGTACGCAGAGACGAAGAGAAAGGGTGTCTTTTCGAACTCCGGCGTTGCACGAACGGTCCGGTGAAATCGTATCCCGTCCATGAGCGGCATATAGATGTCGGAGATGATGAGGTCGACCTTCGACTCCCGGAGCTTGGTCATTCCCTCTTCGCCGTTTTCCGCCAGCAACACATCCCACCCTTCGCCCATCAAAACGCTTCTCATGATCAACCGGTATTCCGGTTCGTCATCAACGACGAGTATGGTCATTTCGCTCACCCTCTTTTCCGGCGGCGCCCCCGCCAGTCATTCGACACCGCCACCTATACGATATTGCACAAATGCGCCCCAAGAGTCAAACAGAAAAGGGGCCTATCGCGTCATATGCCTGATATCACAGTAAAATGATAAGTCTCATGATATCAGTCACACGGCTCAAATGACCAGATTTGGAAGCAACCTCACTTTTCGGGCGCGCTCTTCGTGGAATCTGATTTGCAGCACTCCATTGACCCATGAGTCTTCATTTTCGCGCACTCCTCTTTCCCCATCCCCGCGCATTCTTCTTTGCTCATCGTTGCAGCATCGGCTTTCTTCATCATGGTGCGCGCTGGCTTTGCCGATTTTTTCTTCTGTCCCTGCCCCTCCTGCGCATAGGCAAGTCCTGCAATTCCCAGGATGACGGTGACGACGACAACTGATATGAACTTCATCTGTTCTTCTCCTTGAGTGTATGTGAGCGAACAACAATACGATAGTTGGAGGATATTTGCAATTACTTCATCCAACCCGACATCCTCGACACTTTCAGCGTCCCGCGCCGCAGCGCCCGCTGTTTCATGATGCTGAAGAGTATGGGCGTCACGACCAGGACGTGTACCGTGGAGGTGACGAGGCCTCCGATCATCGGGGCGACCAGCGGCTGCATGACGTCGGCACCCACGCCGGTACTCCACATGATGGGGAGAAGAGCTATGAGAGCCGTCCCCACCGTCATTACTTTCGGCCGGAGCCGGAGCACCGACCCCTCGATGGTCGCCGCGACAATATCAGCTTCCGTGACGGGACCGCGCTCGCCCCGCTCGTGCGCCCGAAGCCGCTTGTCGAGTGCTTCGTGGAGGTACACGACCATGATTACCCCCGTTTCAACTGCAAGGCCGTACAGAGCGATGAACCCGACCCACACCGCCACCGAAAAGTTGTAGCCCAGGGCATAGACCAGAAAAACGCCGCCGATCAGTGCGAACGGGACAGAGAGCATGACGACCAACGCTTCCGCAAAATCCTTCGTGACAAAGTAGAGCATGAGATAGATGATGCAGAAGACGATCGGCATGAGGAGCTGGAGCCGCTCCTTCGCGCGTACCTGGTTTTCCCACTGTCCGCTCCATTGCACAGTATATCCGGGAGGGAGCTGCAGCCCGCGCGCAAGCGTCTCCTTCGCCTCTCCCACAAAACTCCCCATGTCCCGTCCGCGCACATTGAGAAACACGACCGACCTGAGCTGCGCATTCTCGCTCGCGATCATCGGAGGCCCCGGGACGACAGCGATGTGCGCGAGCTGCCCGAGCGGCACGTACGAGCGTTCCGAGAGCCTGGCGGGCGCGACGGCACCTGCCGGAGGCGGTACCGCGCCACGCCGCGGAGGGTCCGCCATCGACCCACCGGTCATCCCGACGTTCATCGCGGGCGCCGCGTTCCCGCCAGCTGCGACACCCGCGCTGACATTCACCGGGACGAGCAGAGCGGCAATCGCCTCGCGATTGTCGCGCCACTCCCTCCCGTAGCGGACGCGTATCGGAAACCGCTGCCGCCCGTCGATTACCGTGCCAATGTTTTCGCCCCCCATGGCGGTCTCGATGACGTCCTGTACATCGGCGACGCTGATCCCGTACCGCGCGACGGCTGTCCGGTCGATGTCGATATCAAGGAATCTCCCCCCCTGCGTCCGTTCTGCGTACAGATCGGCCGCTCCCCGCACGGACCGGAGAATCTGTTCTGTCCGGAGTGCGAGGGTTTCGAGCGTGTCGAGGTCCCTGCCGAATATTTTCACTCCCAGATCGGTGCGCACCCCTGTCGAGAGCATATTGATCCGGTTGATGATCGGCTGCGTCCAGCCGTTCCGGACGCCGGGGATCTGCAGTTTCGCATCGAGCTCCGCGATGATGTCGTTTTTCGTGAGGCCGGGACGCCACGCCGACTTCGGCCTCAAGAGGATGATCGACTCAATCATGCTGACAGGCGCGGGATCGGTCGAGGTCTCGGCTTTTCCCGATTTCCCCAGGACGGTCTCCACCTCGGGCACGGACATGATGATCGCATCCTGCACCTGAAGAATCCGGTTGACCTCGGTGATCGAGGCCGACGGGAGCGTCACCGGCATGAAGAGCAGACTCCCTTCGTCGAGCGGGGGCATAAACTCCGAGCCGATCGAAATCACCATGGGGACAGCGGCGGCCAGCGCCAGGACGTTAAGGCCGATCGCAATCCCCCTTCGACGGAGGGCCCAGCGGATCACCGGTTCATACATGCGGTTGAGGAGCCGGGTCACCGGGTTTTTGTTTTCGCTCCGGAACTTTCCCCGGGTGAGCATGGTCATGAGGACCGGGACGAGCGTAATGGCGATCACGGCCGACCCGATCAGGACGAACGTCTTCGTGTACGCCAGCGGATGGAACATCTTCCCCTCCTGTCCCTCGAGGAGGAAGACGGGGAGGAACGAGACGACCATGATGCCGACCGAGTAGAAGATGGCGGGCCCGACCTGCCGCGCAGAGCGGATCGAAATCTCAATATAGTCTGCGGGGTGCAGGTCGCCGCGTTCCTCCTGGGCCGCCGCAACGTTGCGGTACGCATTTTCGACGAGTACAATCGATGCATCGACGATGACGCCGATTGCGAGTGCGATCCCTCCCAGCGACATGATATTGGACGTGATCCCGGTCAGCCGCATGAGCAGGAACGCGAAGAGCACTGCAACGGGAATCTCAATGATGATGCGGAGAACGCTCCGCAGGTGGAGCAGGAAGATGAGCACGACCAGGCTGACCACCACCGCGGCCTCACCCAGCGCATGCTCAAGCGTTCCCACCGCCGCCGTGATCAGGCTGCTCCTGTCGTAGGAAGTCTTGATCTCCACGCCCTGCGGCAGTCCCGGACGGATTTCGTCGAGCCGCTTCTTGACCCGGTCGATCACATCCTTTGCGTTTTCACCGTAGCGCATGACGACGATGCCGCCGACGACCTGCCCCTTCCCCTCTTTTTCCAACGACCCGCGGCGGATGTCGCCGCCCAGCTGGATCGTCGCGACGTTTTTCACATAGACCGGCGTGCCATCCGGGGCGGTGCGGACAACGATATCCCCGACGTCCCGGATGGAATGGATATAGCCCTGGCCGCGGATGAAGTATTCCTCATCGGACGCCTCGATGATCTTTCCGCCGACGTCGTTGTTCGAGCGCATCACCGCGGAACGGATATCGGCCAGGGAGACGCTGTATGCTTTCATCCGTGCGGGGTCAACATCCACCTGGTACTGACGGACGAATCCCCCCACCGAGGCGACTTCAGCCACGCCCTGCACCCCCTGCAGGTTCAGTTTGACATACCAGTCCTGTATGGCACGGAGCGTCCCGAGATCCTGCTGACCTTCCACCGTGTACCAGAAGACATGACCCACCCCGGTGCCGTCGGGACCGAGCTGCGTCTTTGCCCCCTGCGGCAGCGAGGCCTGAATCGTGGCAAGCTTTTCCAGCACCCGGCTGCGGGCCCAGTACGGGTCGGTACGCTCATTGAAGATGATATAGACGAACGACATGCCAAACATCGATTGCGCCCGGATTGCGACAACGTCGGGAACGCCCTGGAGGGCCGTGACGAGGGGGAACGTCACCTGGTCCTCCACGATTTTCGGGGAGCGTCCCATCCATTCCGTGAACACGATCACCTGATTCTCGGAGAGATCGGGGATCGCATCGAGGGGCGTCGTGGCGACCGCCCAGATGCCGAACCCGATCACCACGGCGTAGGCGACGATCACGGCAAACCGGTTTCGCGCCGAAAACTCTATGATGCGCTCGATCATTCGGGTGCCTCCTCAGGACTGTCCCATTGCACGTCACTTATGGTCATTGTGGCCTCCCGGCTGCACATGGTCTTCATGCCCGGCATCTCCCTGACTCAGCTGGCTTTCCGAGTCGAGCAGGAAGCCGCCGGTTGCCGCGATCATCTCGCCGGCATGAAGTCCGCTCAGCACTTCCGTGAATCCGTCCGCCGAGGCGCCTGTCACGATAGTACGCGGGGAGAAGCGATTCTCGCCGGTCTCGACCCAGACCACCGCCCGTTTGCCGGTAGACAGGATTGAGCCTGTGGGGACGGCCAGCACATGCGCCGCCGGAGCGGCGATCCGCCCGTTGACGAACATGTTGGGCTTCAGCCGCCCACCGGGGTTTGCAAGCTCGGTTCGTACGCGGACGGTCCGGGTCTCGGGATTGAGGGTCGGCTCGACCAGCGTGACGGTTCCGGTGAACGTCTCTCCCGGATACGCATCGGTCGTGATCGCGACCGCCATGCCGGTGCGGACGAAGCGGAGATCATTTTCATAGACGTCAAAGACACACCAGACGCGACGGAGGTCGGCGAGTTCGTACAGGACCGTCCCCTCCTCGACATACTGTCCCTCCTGCACATCCTTGCGGATCACGGTCCCTTCCAGCGGCGAGCTAAATGCGACCGACGTGCGCACGGTGCCGCTCCGCTCCAGTGAATCGATCTGAGCGGGGATCAGGCCGAACTGATGCGTAAGGCGGTCGCGCGCCGCGGCGAGAAACCGGCCCGCATCGTCCCCCATGCCCCGCGCCACCAGGAATTCCTTCTGCGCGCTGATCAGATCCGGGCTGTAGAGTGCGAAGAGCGGCGCGCCTTTCGGCACGAACCTGCCGGTCGCACCGACATAGAGCCGTTCAATTCTTCCCCGGAAGCGCGCTGCGACCGTCGCCCGGAGCGGTTCGGCAAACGTGACGATGCCGACGGCGGCGACCTCCGGGCTGAGTGCGCGGCGGGCAACGGCGACCGTCGACACATTGGCGACGATCCGCTGTGCAGGCGAAAGAGAAACTTCCCGGAGCGCTTTTGTCGTGTCGATGGAAACCTCCACCTGCCTTGATTTCCTCACCAGGGCCATGCCGCAGACCGGGCACGCCCCGGGACGGTCGGAGACCACCGAGGGATGCATCGGACAGGTATAGATCTCCGCCGCTGACCCGGTTGCGTGATCCGGCCGGGCATCCCGGCCGCCCCACGGTCGGACGATCAGAAGGATGACCAGGGCGAGGAGCAGGATGAGAGCACTGATGATGATGCGGTTCTTGTTCATTGGTCCACTCCATTCACGGGGAGGAACCGGGAGAGGTCGAGCGTGCCGATTTCCCGTTCCAGCCGTGCGATTGTCTGTTCGTATGCCATCCTGCTCATCACGGATTCCATCGAAAGGTCGACCAGCATCCGGTACGAATCCAGCAGCATCAGGAAATTCAT
>JBGPYM010000040.1:0-16568 GCA_041493205.1 Bacteroidota bacterium | reverse complement strand
TCTCCACTTCCCGTTGAAGAAGGCGCTCGGGACCTCCAGCGCAACCATCGTGGTCACCGCGGCAGCAGCAGCGGCCGGTTACATGCTCAGGGGATGGGGAAATCCGCTGTTGCCGGGCTGGACGCTCGGCTATGTGGACGTCCTGCACGCGCTGCCCCTTGTTGCAGGGGCGGTACCGTTCAGTATGCTCGGCGCAACCTCGGCGAACAGCACACCGCCGGAGGCGCTCAAAAAAATCTACGCAGTCTTCCTCTTCGTTATCGCCATCAAACTCCTTTTTTTCTAATCCGCAGCTTCTCCCCGATCATTTCCACGACCCGCCGGAAATCATCCTTCCTGTTGACGAAATCAAGCGCATCGGATTCGACGACAAGGACCTTGCCGAGGTTATAGCGCCGGATCCACGCCTCATAGTGCCTGTTAAGTTGTTCCAGGTATTCCCGGCGGATCGATTGTTCGAAATCGCGCCCGCGGAGTGAAATCTGCCGCTGAAGCGTGTCAACGTTTGCCCGGAGGTAAATCAACAGGTCGGGGGCGCGGAGGTATCCGGTCATCACCTGATAGAGCGCGACATAGTTCCTGTAGTCCCGCTCCTCCATGTTGCCGATCTCGAACAGGTTGCGGGCAAAAATCTCGGCATCCTCGTAAATCGCCCGGTCAAGAATAACCGACTGCGGACCTTCGGTGATCAACTTGTGACTGCGGAAGCGATTGGAGAGGAAATAGACCTGCAGGTTGAACGACCACCGCTTCATGTCGGCGTAGAAATCGCTCAGGTACGGATTGTCCTCGACCGACTCGAAATAGGGCGTCCAGCCGAAGTGCGCGCTGAGGAGCTTGGTGAGTGAAGATTTGCCGGAGCCGATATTGCCGGCAACGGCAATGAAGTATTTTTTCCGGCGGGAGGTGCGGGTTTTTTTCTTCATCGGGTGGCGTGGAGAATATGGACGAGTGATTCCAGGGCATCCAGGGCCCGGGGGCCCGGGCGGGTGACGAGATCGGAATTGACGCGGTAGGTTCGTCCATGGCGCACGGCGGCGACGATCTGCCATTCCGGAAACAGACGTGTCAGCGAGGAGGGATCGGCGACCGCGTCAGACGTAACGAGGATGACATCCGGATTGTTCGCGATGACGGTTTCGCGGCTATAGGCGGGATAATTTCCCCGCGCATACGCTGCGAGGTTGACCGCGCCTGCGGCCTCGAGCAACTCGTGGATGAACGTGTTGCGACCGGCAACCAGCAGCGGTTGCACGGAGACGACGAGCAGGGTACGCACGCCGCCATTGCCCGCCTGCTTCCGCAGAGCCGACTCGCGGGAGCGCAGCGCTGCGATCAGGTGAGCGGCACTGTCGGCGCAGCCGGTCATCGTGCCCAGCTGGAAGATGGAGCGGTAAATTCCCTCAAATGTCCTGGGGTTTGTCACCAGCACCGGAAAACCAAGGTCTGTCAGCCGGCGGAAATCATCCCGGATGTTCCCCTCAATGCTCATCACGATGAGATCGGGCTTGAGTGCGACGACCGCTTCCATATTCGGATTGATCATTCCGCCCACGCGCGGCCTCTGACGCGCACCGGCCGGATAGTCGCAGTAGTCGGTCACGCCGACGACACGGTCGCCTGCGCCGATAGCAAACAGACTTTCCGTAATGCTGGGAGCAAGGGAAATGACGCGCGCCGCGGGGGCCCGGAGGGAGACCGTACGCTGAATATCGTCAACAACGGAGACCTGGGCCCGAAGGGGAGCGGAACAGAACAGGAACGTTATCGCGGCGAGGAGAAAAGCCCGGCGGTGACTCATGCAGCAATATACTCCGGCAGGTACGGAGAAGCAATATGAGAGGGCGTGGCGCAGTGCGGCCGGGCGAAATTGATTTTCGCGCGATTTTTCCGCTGATTGTATGTCCATCATTTCAGGAACATCTCCTTGGATAAATTTGTCATTCACGGCGGGAAACGGCTGGCCGGAACGGTGGCCGTCAGCGGTGCCAAGAACGCCTCTCTTGCGGTCATGCCTGCCGCGCTTCTTGCACCCGGAACGTTTCGTCTGAGGAACACCCCCGCTCTCCGCGACGTTACCACGATGGCGAGCCTGCTCCGGTCCATGGGTGTCGCGAGCGAATTTAAGAACAACACGCTGACGCTCGACACCCGGAAAGTCAAGAAGCATGAGGCCCCGTACGAACTTGTCAAGAAAATGCGGGCCTCGGTCTATGTGCTCGGCCCACTTCTTGCCCGCTACGGCGAAGCGAAGGTCTCCCTTCCCGGCGGGTGTGCGTGGGGTCCCCGTCCCATCAACCTGCATATCGAGGGAATGCGCAAGCTTGGTGCCGAGGTGGAACTGGAGGGTGGGTACATCATCGCAAAGGCACGGCGGTTGACCGGCGCGAAAATCAATTTTGATGTTTCCAGCGTGGGTGCAACGGGGAATGTGCTGATGGCGGCGGTTCTTGCCAAGGGGACCACCAGCATCGACAATGCAGCGATGGAGCCGGAGATCACCGCACTGGCGGAGTTCCTTTCGGCGATGGGAGCCCGCATCGCCGGCATCGGAACGAACCATCTGGAAATCGAAGGCGTGGATGCGCTCCACCCGACCGATGTCCGGACAATCCCGGACAGAATCGAAGCGGGCACATTTCTGGTCGCGGCTGCGATCACGGGGGGCGAAGTAACGCTCACCAATGTCCGTCCGGATCATTGTGCCGCGGTCATGGCCAAGCTCGAGGATGCCGGATGCACGGTGACCGCCGGGTCCGATACCATTACGCTGACCGCGCCGGAAACAGTCCGGCCGGTGGACGTGACCGCAAGCATCTACCCGGGCTTTCCCACCGACATGCAGGCGCAGTGGACCGCTCTCATGTCGATCGCCTCGGGCACATCGGTCATCACTGACTCCATCTACTTTGACCGTTTCAAGCATGTCCCCGAGCTCCTCCGGCTCGGCGCCGATGTCGAGCTGAAGGAAAACGCGGCGGTCGTGCGGGGCACGCAGCGTCTAACGGGTGCCAAGGTGATGTCCACCGACCTTCGGGCATCGGCGTCGCTCATCCTTGCCGGGCTCGTGGCATCGGGGACGACGGAGGTGCTGCGGGTCTATCACATCGACAGGGGATACGAGGCGATCGAGCGAAAACTCCAGTCCCTGGGCGGAGACATCCGGCGCGAGGCGGGGGAGGAATATTGACCCTGCGCGCGCCTGCGTTTCTCGCAGCGCCTTCCGTGAGGATCGCGGCACTCGTCTACGGTGCGTGTGCGCTCGTCTGTTCGCAGCTTCCGCTGTTGAACGCCCTTGGATATGAATTCTCCGCGCTGACGGCGTTCCTCTCTTCCCTCTGTGCAGGAATGGTCACCATCAGCCTGGTCCGGTCGTCGTCCGGGGTCCGGAACGAGAACCCGGTGCCACGGATGCAAGGTGCACGGGAAGCGCTCGGCCGTTCCGCAGCCGCCAATCTCTCCCTGCTGGTAATCCCGCTGATCATCGGGACCGGCAATGCACTCTTTGTCCGCAATTGTTCCCTCGCTGAAGGAACCGCTTTTTACTTCCTCCTGCCGTGCGTGAGCGCGCTCTTGGGCACCGCGCTGGGGTTTTTCTGCGCGGTCCACTACACGCATCCCCGTATCGTCTACTGTGCCGTGTGCGTGCTGCTCTTGGGGTACAGCGTGGCCGTCGGGTATTTTACCCCCGCTCTGTTTTCCTATAACGTCCTGTACGGCTACTTTCCCGGACTCACCTACGACGAAATCCTGCCCGTCACAACCACGCTCGCGCTGTTCCGCATCCTCACGCTCCTTATCGCTGCGGCATGCGCCTGGATGGGAATGATCATCGTGGCTGACTCCTCTCCCGGCGATTCCACCACCATGAAAGGGCTTCGTCTGGTGGCGGGGCTGGTCGGCCCGGGCCGCCGGTTTCGCACTGCGGCGATCGTCCTGATACTATCGGCTGTGTACGTGTTCCGGTGCGAGCTGGGGTTCGAATCCACCGCGGGATACATCCAGCGATCGCTCGGCGGCGAATTCAGAACCGCGCACTTTATCATTTATTATGCAACCGGGTCGTACACCGATGCCGAAATCCGGACGGTAGGCGCCGAGCACGAGTTCCGGCTCTCCCAGGTCCAGGCCGCACTCGCGCTCCCGCACGCAGAGAACTATGTCTCGTACGTGTACCCGTCGCCCGAGGTGAAGCAGCGCTACATCGGCGCACGGAACACCGATATCACGAAGCCATGGAGCGGGGAAATCCATTGCTCGAAACAATCGCTGGACGGATCGCTCAAGCACGAACTGGTGCACGCAGCCGCGGCCCCCTTTGGCCTTCCGGTGATCCGCGCCAGCGCCAGCACCGGCATCGTCGAAGGCCTCGCGATGGCGATCGACGGGGCATGGGGGACCCGAACGCTGCACGAATATGCGGCGGCGCTGCGGGCGTCGGGCGTTGCCCCCGACATCCGCCGCATCATGAGTTTCTGGGGCTTTGCATCACAGCATTCCTCGGTCAGCTATGTCCTTGCCGGGTCCTTCTGCAAGTATCTCATCGACCGGTACGGCATTCGTAAAATGACCCGTCTCTACAGGTCCGCGGACTACGCCGAAGCGTACGGCCGGACGCTCACACAGCTCATGACTGAATGGTACGGTTTTCTGGCCCGGATTCCCGTTGACGGTGAAGACAGCGATCGCGTGGACGCACTCTTCCGGCGCCCCGCGATATTCGCGAAGATATGCCCCCGCGTGCTGGCACAGCAAAACGCGCAGGCGCGTGTGGCCTTCGGACGCAAAGAGTATGCCGCGGCGGAATCGTTGTACGCGGACTCGTACGCACAGGGGCGGGGCTCTGAGGCATTGGCCGGCCTGCTGTCGAGCGCCCTTCGGCAGAACAAATACGGAGCAGTGACGGAGGCGCTCGACTCCATCATCCTTCAGGATGAATACCCCGCGCGGTATCTTCCCCTCTTTACCATGATCGGTGATGCATACTGGAGAACGGGGAATTCCGAGCGGGCAGTTGCGCTCTATGACCGGATCTACCATGCCGACCTCAGCGAAGGCTTCACCGAAGGTTCGGGAGTCAGAATGCTTGCGCTGAACGCCGACCCGGAGGGGAAGCGGTATCCGTCCCTGTTTCTCACAGACGCAGGTGATACCGCGCGAGTTGCCGTGATCGATTCCGTGCTCCGGAAGGACGGCGAACTCCCCTGGCTCCTCTATCTCCGGGGAAGGATCCTCCTGCGGCTGGGCGATCATCAGGGCGCGCTCACAGCGCTCATGCAGACAAATCTCGAAGAGCTCGACCGTCAGCTGGAAGCCATCCGCCTGCGCTCCCTCGGGCAAGCGCTCTTCCGCATGGGGCGTTACGAAGAAGCCCGCTCTTACTTCTGGACATCCCTGAATGTCGCAGATGCTGAGGCGGCGGAAGACGATGTCAACACGTGGATCGACCGGTGTGAATGGATGCGATCGCATGCAGAGTGACCCGCTTCCCGCCTACCGCCGCATCCTGCTGACACGGATGAAGTTCATCGGCGACGTCGTGCTCACCACGCCCGCCATCCGGAGCGTCCGCGCGGCCTTCCCGGACGCGTACATCGCCTACCTGGGTGAGAAGAACGCCGTGTCGCTGCTCGAGCAGAACCCCCACCTGAATGAAATCATCCCGTTTGATTTTTCGAAGCCCGCAGTCATCGAGCAGACGCGCATCGCCATGCTCCTCCGCAGACGATCGTTCGACCTTGCCGTGGATTTCTTCGGGAACCCGCGGAGTGCGCTCCTGACCTGGCTGAGCGGCGCGCGAGTGCGGGTGGGACCGGAACGAAAAACCCGGGGCCGGCTCTACACCGTGACGGTCCGGGACGACGGGAAACCAAAAACCGCCATCGCATTTCACAATCAATCGATCGCCGCCGCGGGGATTCCGCCAGTTGCGGGACGCACCGAGCTGTTTCTGACACCCGATGAACGCCGTGAAGCGAGAATCTATCTGCAGTGGCTCGACCGCTCAACGGCGCCGGTCGACTCCGCTCAACCGATCGTGTGCCTTCACCCCGGCGCCACATGGCCGGCGAAACGATGGTTACCCGCACGGTTCGGAGAGCTCGCGGATCTGGTCAGAGCCAGACTCGGAGCCCGGGTGATCATCACCGCAGGTCCGGCCGATCGCGACACCACGGCAGCGGTGCTGCGGCACTCGACCGCATCGCTGAATGTCCTGGACGCACTCCCGTTGCGACAGCTCTGTGCAGTGCTTTCACACTGTGCTGTCGTGGTGTCCAACGACGCGGGACCCATGCATATCGCGGCGGCACTCGGCGTGCCTACCATTGGCATTTTCGGTCCCGGTGAAGAAGACATCTGGTTTCCCTATGAAGCCGCGGACGGCCATCGCGCACTGCGCAAAGACGTTCCCTGTCATCCGTGCCATCTCGACGTGTGTACACGCACGGGGGACGGATATATGGAATGCATGAAGCTTCTCACCGTTGCGGAAGTGTCTGCTGCGATCGAGCAGATCCTCTCTCGTTGATTTTTTGCCCCAATTTGACGTATTTACTCTGCTGATTCACTTTGCCCAGAACAAGGAGAGCTCCATGAGTACATTAATTGCCGACATCATCGGCCGTGAAATCCTCGATTCGCGCGGAAATCCGACAATTGAAGTGGACGTGACACTGGAGAACGGCGTCATGGGTCGTGCTGCGGTCCCGAGCGGCGCTTCCACCGGTGAACATGAAGCGGTTGAACTGCGGGACGGGGACAAATCGCGCTATGGCGGGAAGGGTGTCCGCAACGCGGTCGAACACGTGAACAATACCATCGCGGAAGAGCTGACGGGATACGACGCCGTTCAGCAGGCGGACATCGACACGATCATGATCCACCTCGATGGGACGCCGACCAAGTCAAAACTCGGCGCAAACGCCATTCTCGGGGTCTCGCTCGCGGCGGCAAAGGCGGCCGCGCTCTCGCTCAAAATGCCGCTCTACCGTTACATCGGCGGGACGAACGCGAAGGTGCTTCCGGTACCCATGATGAACATCCTGAACGGGGGGAAGCATGCCGATAACAACGTCGATATCCAGGAGTTTATGATTGTGCCTGCCGCAGCGCCGAGCTTCGCCGAGGCCCTCCGGACGGGCACGGAAGTGTTCCACGCCCTCAAGGCGGTGCTCAAGGGAAAGGGATACAATACCGCGGTCGGCGATGAAGGGGGATTTGCACCCAACCTCAAATCAAATGAAGAGGCGGTTGAGGTGATCCTGGAAGCGATCGGCAAGGCAGGATACACCGCGGGGAAGGACGTCTTTCTGGCACTCGACCCGGCCTCGAGCGAGTTTTTTGAAAACGGACGGTATGTCTTCCAAAAATCGGACAAATCCTCCAAGACTCCCGAAGCCATGGTCAAGTATTATGAATCGTGGGTCCGGCAGTATCCGATCATCTCCATCGAAGACGGGATGGCGGAGAACGACTGGGACGGGTGGAAGCTGATGACCGATACGCTGGGGAAAAAAATCCAGCTCGTCGGAGATGATCTCTTCGTGACGAACACGGAATTTCTCAAAAAGGGAATTGACCTCGGGGTCGCGAATTCGATCCTCATCAAAGTGAACCAGATCGGCACGCTCACCGAGACCCTGAATGCCATCGACATGGCGCGGCGGGCAGGGTACACCAGCGTGATCAGCCACCGGTCCGGAGAAACGGAGGATGTCACGATTGCCGACATTGCGGTAGCGACCAATGCGGGGCAGATCAAGACCGGTTCCGCCAGCCGCACCGACCGCATCGCAAAATACAACCAGCTTCTGCGTATTGAAGAAGCGCTCGGGGATACAGCGGAATACGCCGGGCTCAAGGCATTCGGACGAACCAAGGCGTAGATCACACCATCGACGGAGCAGCCATGGCGCAGGCGATAGTCTTCGGGACGGACGGGTGGCGCGCGGTCATCGCGGACGATTTCACGTACGCGAACCTTGAAAAGGTCGCGCTCGCCGCGGCGCGCTATTTCGCGAAGCACCGGAACGTCAGGAACGGGGTTGTCATCGGGTACGATGCCCGCTTTCTTTCCAGGGAATTCGCGGAGAAGTCGGCGCAGGTGATTGCGGATGCCGGGGTCAGGGTCCTGCTCGCAGACAGCATCGTGAGCACGCCGATGGTCTCGCTTCTGACCACACTCGAGCATGCTGCGGGGGGCGTGGTGATTACGGCGAGCCACAACCCCCCGCGGTACAACGGGTTCAAAATCAAGGGGGACTTCGGCGGCCCCGCCCATCCGGAGATGATCGCGAAAGTGGAGCAGGAACTTCGACGGGTGATGAAACGGAAAAATCTCCCGCCGCCGAAGCGGACAGTGGCGCAGCTTGTGAAAACGGGGAAAATCCGCCCCATCAGCATGAAACGGCGCTATCTGGACGATCTGGCCGGCAAGATCGATCTCAAGCTGATCAACGGCTCCGGCATGAGGATCATGTACGATGTCATGTACGGCGCCGGTCAGAAGGTGCTGGATGAAGTCCTTCCCGCCGTGCAGCAGATTCATGCCACCTACAACCCGTCGTTCGGCGGAACAAATCCCGAGCCCCTTGCGCAGAATCTCGGTGAACTGATGCGGCGCGTGAAGGGGGAGCGGTATGACATCGGTATCGCCACCGATGGCGATGCCGACCGGATCGGAGCGGTGGATGAAGAAGGCAGGTTCGTGGACTCCCACCGGATCTTCGCGCTCCTCCTGAAGTATCTCGTGGAACAGAAACACATGACCGGGGAGGTGGTGAAGTCGATCTCGGTCAGTCAGATGATCGACGCGCAGTGCGCGAAATACGGGCTCCTCCTCCGGGAGACCCCGGTCGGCTTCAAGTACATCTGCAGGGAAATGACCGAACGGGACGTCCTCATCGGCGGCGAAGAGAGCGGCGGGCTCGGAGTGAAGGGACACCTCCCCGAGCGGGACGGGATCTTCCTGGGCCTGCTGCTCTGCGAAATGATGGCGGTGCGTCGGAAGCCGCTTGGCGCCCTCGTGCAGGAACTGATGGACGAGTTCGGCCAGCATGAGTTCAAGCGCATCGACCTTCATTGCTCGGAACTGGAGAAGAAGGCGATCATCAAGAAGTTTCAACGCGGGGTGAAGGAGATCGGCGGATTTCCGGTCACCGGCCGGAAGGATACCGACGGATTCAAATTTTTCGTTGACGGAGGATGGGTGCTCATCCGTGCGTCGGGCACCGAACAGCTGATCCGGTTCTATGCGGAGGCCGAGAGCGTCGCGAAAGTCGATGCGCTGCTCGCGGGAGCCACCGGGCGGCCGGCACGGAGCGGCGGTGCGTGATGATCTTCAGTCAGAAAGAGGGGCTGCCATGCTAGCGACCCAGTATTACACCATCATGCCCGACGGTACGGTGAAGCAGGTGAATCCCTTCACAGGCACCGAGGTATGGGCGGTCGCGGGGAGGAAAAGCCGCCCGATCACGAACGAAGCGGCCGTTGCGTCCAGGCCCCTGGAGCTTCACGCCCCGGAAGACTACTGCAGCTTCTGCCCGCCCCGGTATCTCGAGACGCCGCCGGAAAAGTCGCGCCTCATCCGCCGGGGTGACCAGTGGGAACGCATGGATACGCTCGCGCCGGACAAATACCATGACACCACTGCTGAGTTCCGCCGGGTGGGGAACATGTTTGAGATCGTCACGCTGGACTACTGGCGCAAGAATTACGCGTACAAAATGACGGCCGGGCGGCAGAAATGGAAGGAAGAGTTTTTGGCCAATCCCGCCGGCCTGAAACACATCACGGACATTGTGCATTACAAGCTGCGGCAGGAGGGGAAAACAGAGGAGCAGATCGAGCGGCTCCCGATGGCGGAGAAATTCGCAATCGCCGATGCATTCTTCGGCGGCGGGCACGAGCTCATTATCGCGCGCCGGCACTACCGCCAGGACGGCAAAACCGACGCCGATCTCTTCTCTTCGGGCGACATGTCGCTGGAAGAGCATTTCCGGTATTTCAAGTTCACCGTGGATGCAATGCTCGACATGACGCAGACGAACCGCTATGTCCGGTACATCAGCGTCTTTCAAAACTGGCTGCGTCTGGCCGGGGCGTCGTTTGATCACCTCCACAAACAGCTCGTCGCTCTCGACGAATGGGGGACCTCGATCGAACACCAGACGCGGATGCTCCGCGAGGATCCGAACGTCTTCAATGAGTACGGCGCCAACTTCGCCTCGCACCAGAATCTGGTGTTTGCAGAAAACGACTATGCCATTGCGTGGTCCGGCATCGGGCACCGGTCTCCCACGATCGAGGTCTATTCCCGCTCACAGGCAGGACGGCCCTATGAACATACCGAGCAGGAAATACGCGGCGTGAGCGACCTGGTGCATGCGATCCATGCAGCGACCGGGGGTGACATCTCCTGCAACGAGGAATGGTACTACACGCCCGTTGACGCCGTGTACAAAATGCCCTGGCACGTCCTCGTTAAATGGCGCGTCAACGTACCGGCGGGGTTTGAGGGCGGGACCAGCATTTACATCAATCCGCTCACGCCCATCGACCTGCGTGACCGGCTCGTTCCCCGGCTCTACCGTCTGCGCGATGAACGAAAGATTGCGCCTCTCCGCATCGCGGAGGAATGCCGCATCGAGGCGAATCCGCTCAAGTATTACCTGAAGTGATCTCCGCCGTCAATATTTCCCTCCACTACGGAGAACGCGCTCTCTTCAGGGAAATTTCCTTCCGCATCGGGCCGCACGACCGCATCGGGCTGGTAGGATCCAACGGCGCGGGCAAATCCACTCTGCTCAGAATCCTTGTCGGCGATCAATCGGCCGACCGCGGTGACATCGCCCGGGCGCGGTACGTCACGGTCGGCTACCTGCCGCAGGAAGGAATGGCCGCGGCCGGCCGCTCACTCTACGAGGAGGCGGAGTCGGTGTATGCAGATATCCTGGAGACACAGGCCGGGCTGGACGAAGTACACCGCCGGATGGGCGTGCTGGATCACGAATCGGAGGAGTTCCAGGAACTTCTCGAAGTGTACGGCGAACTGCAGCACCGGCTGGAGGCCTCGGATGCGTTCCGGATGAAAACGGGCATCGAGAAAGTTCTCACGGGCCTCGGTTTCTCCGAACGGGATTTCGGACGCACGACGGAAGAGTTCAGCGGAGGATGGCAGATGCGGATCGCCCTCGCAAAGCTCCTGCTTCGCCAACCTTCTCTCCTCCTGCTCGACGAGCCCACCAATCACCTGGATCTCGATTCCCTGCAATGGCTTGAGGAATACCTCCGCGCGTACGACGGTGCGGTCATGATCGTGTCGCATGACCGCAGGTTTCTTGACAACATGACCGCCAAGACGTATGAACTGAGCATCGGAGACCTGACGGAATACACGGGGAATTACAGCGCCTACGTGACCGCCCGGGAGGCACGCAAAGAACTCCAGCGCGCCGCGTTCAAGAACCAGCAACAGCAGATCAAGCAGACCGAGCAATTCATCGAACGGTTCCGGTACAAGGCGACGAAAGCGCGCCAGGTGCAGAGCCGGATCAAACAACTGGAAAAGCTGGATCTGATCGAAATCGAAGACGAGGAAGGCAGCATCCATTTCTCTTTTCCTCCCGCACCGCCGTCGGGGCGCTCGGTGATGGAGCTCCGGGGGATTCAAAAACGATACGGGCCGCTCACGGTGTTCAACGGTGCGGATTTCGACATCGACCGCGGAGACCGGATCGCATTTGTCGGCGTCAATGGCGCGGGCAAATCCACGCTCGCCCGGATCATCGCCGGCGTGGAGCCGTTCGAGGCCGGGGAGCGGAAGCCCGGTCACAACGTCGTCGTTTCGTATTTTGCGCAGCATCAGGCGGAAGAACTCGATCCGCAGAAGGACGTCCTCGGTACCGTGGATGAGGTCGCAACGGGCGACATCCGCAGGCGCCTTCGCACGCTGCTGGGGTGCTTCCTCTTCAGCGGCGATGACGTTTTCAAAAAGGTCAGGGTGCTCTCGGGAGGGGAGAAGAGCCGCCTGGCCCTGGCAAAGATGCTCCTTGCGCCGTCTAACCTGATTGTGCTTGACGAACCGACGAACCATCTTGACATGCGGTCCAAAGGGGTATTGCAGGAAGCGCTCGCCGGGTATGAGGGGAGCTTCGTCATCGTCTCGCACGACCGGGACTTTGTCGACCCGATCGTGACTAAGGTCGTGGAGTTCCGTGCCGGACGCCTGAAAATGTATCCGGGAAACGTCAGCGAATACCTGGAGGCACGACAGCGGGAACGGGACGGAGAAGCGGTTGTGGGGGGAAAAGAAACTCCCCGCGGCAGCGGCAAGGACCGGAAGCGCCTGGAGGCTGAGGAGCGGCAGAAACGGTACCGTCGTACCCGGCCGCTGCAGGAAAAAATCACCGTACTTGAGCGACAACAGGAAGGACTGGAAAAAGAAAAGGCCTCGATCGAACGCCGCATGGGTGAACCCGACTTCTACAAGGACGGGGCAACGGTGAAGGAAGTGTCCGCTCGGTACAAGGAGCTCGAGGGCGCACTGAAGGACGTATATTTCCGCTGGAACGAGCTTGTGAAGGAGCTGGAACGCCTTGAAGCGTCACCGGAGCGCCGACCCGGAGAATGACCATGAAACGGGGAGATATCGTTGAGCTGGGTGTTGATGCCGTGGCGTTCGAAGGAAAAAGCATCGCCCGGCTGGATGGCTTCGTCATCTTTGTGCGCGGAGGGGTTCCGGGGGATACAGTTCGGGCGCGGGTTGCCGTGGCGAAGAAATCGTTTGCAGAGGCGGACATCGTCGAAGTGCTCCGCCCGTCGGCACTCCGGACCACGCCCCGGTGCCGTTACTTCGGGCCGTGCGGCGGATGCCGGTGGCAGCACGTAACGTACGACGCGCAGCTCGGATTCAAACGCCAGCACGTCGTCGATGCCCTCGAACGGATCGGAGGGTTCATCGGACTGGTTGTCAAGCCGGCCCTGGGCGCCCCCGAGCCTTTTTTTTACCGCAATAAAATGGAGTTTTCCTTCGGCGACCGGTGGCTGACGGGTGAGGAGATGGCCGCCGCTGCCGACGGGAAGGGCCAGCGAGGACCGGAAACCCCGTTTGCGCTCGGACTTCATATCCCGGGACGATACGACAGGGTCCTTGATCTTCACGAATGCTGGCTGCAGTCCGAAACGAGCGCCCGCATCGTGAATGAGGTCCGGTCGTTCTGCCTTGAATCCAACATCCCCGTCTATTCGACCGAGACGGGTCAGGGCTATCTCCGGAATCTCGTCATCCGCGAGGGGAAAAGGACGGGGGACAGGATGGTCAACCTTGTCACCCGCGATGACCGTCCCGCAATCATGCGCCTGATCAGCGCCCGCCTGCTTGCCGCTGTTCCTGCAATCACGACCATTGTCAACAACATCACCGAGAGGAAGTCTCAGGTAGCGTTCGGCGACGCGGAGCGCGTGTATCACGGCAGCGGGACAATCACCGAACGGATCGGCACCCGGACGTACCGGATTTCGGCCAACTCATTTTTCCAGACGAACACGGGACAGGCAGAGGTGTTGTATGACGCTGCGCGACGGATGGCGGCACTCGAACCGGGGGACGTTGTCTACGATCTCTATTCGGGCACGGGGACCATTGCGTTGCACGTCGCGGACCGTGTGCGGACGGTGATCGGCATCGAATCGGTCGACCATGCAGTCCGTGACGCGAACATCAATGCGGAGCTGAACGGTGTGACCAACTGCACATTTCTCACGGGAGACCTGAAGGACACTCTCAGCGGTTCCCCAGGCGCCGCCATACTCCCCCGCCCGGACGTCGTGATCACCGATCCACCGCGCGCAGGGATGCATGCAAAAGTCCTGAAAGAACTGCGTGCGCTCCATGCCCGTCGGATCGTGTACGTCAGCTGTAACCCCGGCACGCAGGCCCGCGACCTGAAAACCCTGTGCGAGGACGGAATGTACGCCATCGAGGAGATCCAGCCGGTTGATATGTTTCCGCACACCTATCACGTGGAAAACGTTGTTGCGCTGCGGGCCACGTTCCGTTGATTCTTTGCGCGGGAAACGGTATCTTTTGCGAAGGTATTCCCCCCGCCTGTGCAGTCCTTCAATAATCTCCGGCAGTCTCTTTCCATGGCGAGAACATCGGTCGCGCTGGTGATACTCTTGAGTTGGACCGTCGCTCTCGCCGCCGCGGGTTCCTCCACCAAGAAAGCGATTGCGGTACGGACAGAGACGCCCCCCGTGATCGACGGAATGGTCAACGACCCCCAGTGGCAGAAGGCTCCCCCGCTCCTTGATTTCACTCAATTCGATCCCGAGGAAGGCGCGTTGCCGACGGAGCTGACATCGGTGCGCGTCCTGTACGACAACCGGGCCCTCTACATTGGCGTGATCTGTTATGACTCCCACCCCGAGCAGGTCGTCCGGCAGCTCACACGACGCGATCGCAGCTCGGAAGCCGACCGGTTCAGCGTCATGGTGGATTCCTATTTCGACCGGCAGACGGCGTTTGTGTTCGTCACAAACGTTTCGGGTGTCCAGAGTGACGGCGTCCTTTCCCAGGACGGGTCCCTGTATGATCTCACCTGGGATGCAGTCTGGACGGTGAAAACGAGGGTCTACATGGACGGCTGGTCGGCCGAATTTGAGATACCGTACAACGCGCTCCGGTTCGCTGAGCAGGCCGGGGGCGTGTACACCTGGGGGATCAATTTCCGCCGGTACATCAGCCGCAAGAAGGAGACCGACGAGTGGGTCATGGTCCCGCGGAGCGAGCTTCTCCAGATTTCCCGCTGGGGCACCGTCGAGGGGATAAGGGATATCACGCCGCCGCTTCATCTGGAGCTTCTTCCCTATGTGTCAGGCACAGCCTCCGCGCAGACGGCGGAACCGGGACGTCCGTGGGCCTCGACGTACCGCGGGCAGGGGGGACTCGACCTGAAGTACGGGATGGCGCGCAACTTTACGCTTGATGCGACAATTAACCCCGACTTCGGCCAGGTGGAAGTGGACCAGTCCGTATTGAACCTCACCGTGTTTGAAACCCGGTTCCCGGAGAAGCGTCCCTTTTTTGTTGAAGGGGCGCAGCTGTTTACGTTCGGATCCAGCGTGGATAATACGCCCCTCTCGCTCTTCTTTTCGCGACGGATCGGCAAGCGCCCCGCCGGGAGTGCATTCGTTGCGCCCCCGCCGGGCGGGTCGATCGATGATAACCCTCAGGTGACCACCATCCTCGGGGCTGTCAAGGTTTCCGGACGGTCTCACGGCGGCCTCTCCATCGGTGCGTTGAGTGCAGCGACAGACGAAGAACACGCGGTGCTCGCGGATGCGGCGGGAAATACCACGCGCACAACAACGGAACCGCGCGGATCATATAATGTCGCCAGGTTCAAGCAGGATTTTGAAGGAGGGTCGTGGCTCGGCGGCATCGGCACGATCGCATCGCGGGACCGGATGAATCCTGCGCTGTCGGGGGGCTTTGACTGGAATGTACGGTTCGATGAGGGGACGTACACACTGGACGGCTATGTCGCGGGGGCGCGAGCCTCGACCGACCGGACACTCGCCGACGGATCCTCCGGCCGGGATGGAGGCGCGGGACGGCTCCTTTTTTCGCGCATTGCCGCCGAGCACTGGCTGTACACCGGCTCCTTCGACTTCTATACGCGCTTTTTTAACATCAACGACGCGGGGTTTTTCGCCCAGCCCCACGATTACGGCGGCTACACGCAACTCATCTACCGGGAGAATTTCGGCTCGGGGCTGTTCCGCAGGTATGCATTTTCCGCCGTGCCGGAAGCGCGCTGGAACTGGGACCACATTCTGACATCGGCGCTGTCCGATCTTTCGTTCACCGGAGAATTCATGAACTTCTGGCGGCTCACGCTCGTGTACGACCTTTTTTTCCGGGCGTATGACGACGAAGAGCGCGGCATTCTCGGCATCTACCGGCGTCCGGTGAATCACTCATTCAAAGTGCAGGTGAAAACCGATGAGCGTGCGCCCGTCTCCGCAACCCTTTCCGGATCGTACGGGACCGATGAGCTCCGGAAGCAGGCCTGGTCCGCTTCCGCGGGGTTGACCGTACGGCCGGTATCGTGGGTTGAGCTGAGCCCGCTTGTCTTTTGGTCGCATTCGAGAAGAGAAGAAGCTTGGGTGCCAGGAGGTAATGTCTTTGATCCAACAGTTAGTCAGGAGAAGTTTAGTGTGTTTGCGGACAGGGACGTAGATCAGCTTGATTTCGAGCTCCGTGGCATCATCACATTCTCGCGCACGGTCTCCCTTCAGTTTTTCTCCCAGATTTTCCTCGCCCGCGGGCGATATGTGGGATTCCGACGTTTTTTGGGAAGCAAGGTAGAGGCCTACGACTACATCTCTTATGGCCGAGCGTATGATCCGGAATTCACAACAGATTTCAATGATGCAGTGTTTAACGCAAACGTGCTCCTCCGGTGGGAATACCTCCCGGGGAGCACACTTTATCTGGTATGGACACAGGAAAGATTTGGGGACTCGAGAGAATTTGCAGCCAATTATAGCAATCGGTTATCCGA
>JBGPYM010000009.1:0-27829 GCA_041493205.1 Bacteroidota bacterium | reverse complement strand
CCAGGACTGCGGGCTGCCTGCCGGTGCGTTCCTCCACCACACGGGCGGCGTTCAGGACGGCCACCCCTCCCATGACATTCACGCGAAACGTGCCGACAGGATCGCTCACGGACGCAGGGACGAATGCCTGTCCCGCCAGATGGATCACGCGATCCGGTCGGACATTCAGGAGGATCTGCTCGATCCTCGCATCGTCAACGATATCCGCCTCGTGGAGGTGAACCTTTTCCCGGAGGTGCTCAATGTGCTTCGTCCGGCCCGCGGGGAGAATCGTGCCGTGTACTTCGACGCCGTCGAGGCCGCACAGAAATTCGGCCGCATGACTGCCAACGAACCCGTCGATCCCGGTGACCAGCACTCGCATAGAGGGCCTTACGGCGCCTGCGGCGCCGGAGCCGGCGCCGGTGCCGGCGGTGCGGGCGCAGCCGATTTTGACTGCTGCTGGACCATGTCAATCCGCGCCTTCAGGCTCGGGTCATTGGGATAGTACCGCGACTGCAGGTCCTTGAGGATCTCCAGTTCGCTGGTATAGTCCTTCCGCAGATCGTAGATCTCGATGAGCGCCCGGTACGGATTGTCGGGCGACGACAGGTTGTACTGTCCCGATGCCAGGAGCTTTTTTGCCTCCCGTTCGACGTCGCCGGCAAGTTCTTCGAATTTTTCCATCCGCCCGATCCTGAAATAAAAGTAGGCGAGATTCGATTCGAGGTCCCACCCCATGGGAATCTTGTTCCGGGGTATCACATCCTCCATGTGGTCGAGAGCCATCGCCGCCTTTTGCATGTTCGAGTCCACGTTGGCATAGTACATGGCGAGGCGGATGTAGCCGGTCCGGAGGTTCAGCATGAGCCGGGTGATATTCTCGTCAAAGTAGACGTGCGGATCGTTGATGCGGCGGAATTTGTACCCGTACTGCGGCGTCCTCGAGAACCCTTCCGGTTCATGGAGTAGGTTCTGTTCGATGATGCCGGGATTGATGCCGATGTCTTCCCGCGATACCTTCCTCGGTTCGAGCCGCATGGCCAGCCCGTGGAACCAGAGATAGTCGTCCAGCCCGATCTTGCTGTCCGGAGCGCACGTGACCGCGAAGAACACCGGGCGCTTCCACTGGTTGGTCCGGATGATATCGAGCACCAGGAGGTCCTGGACGCGCACCGCCTTCGTCTGGCCGAACTGCATCGTGTTGCGCATCATCCACGAAATCTTCCCTGTGTTGGTCGACGCAGTGTCCTTCACGCCATAGCGCGCAAACACGTCGGACGGCACCGGCAGGTCGATCATGCGGGGCTCCCACATCTGGGGCTGGACGGAGGCAATGCGCGCATCGGAGAGTGAAATGGGAACCGCCTTTGCATCCTCATAGTACGGCTTGTTCTTCATCTGCTGGACGTACCAGGGCGTGTTCACCAGGCTGAGGTTCACGATCCGCACATCCCGCCTGACCCCCTCCACATCCTGCAGGTACCAGAGCGGGAAGGTGTCGTTATCGCCGTTTGTAAACAGGATCGCATCCTGTGTGCACGTCTGCAGCATATTGTATGAATAATCCCACGCCACGTAATTCCCCGAGCGGTCGTGTTCGTGGTAATTGATCCGGACAAGGTTGACGGGAACCGCGACGAAACATGCGGCGGCAATCCCGCCTGCAAGGAGCGTTCGGACGCGCTCGGCGGTCACGAGACGCATGACGCTGTCGATGAGCGCAACCACGCCCATGGCAATCCACATGGAGAAGACAAAAAACGCGCCGACATAGAAATAGTCGCGCTCACGCGGCTGCGGTTCCTGCTGATTTTGATACAGTGCCAGGACGGGCCCGAGGATGATGAACGCGGTCAGGAACACCAGCCCCATCTTCCAGTCCTTTTTGAACTGGTAATACAGACCGATCAGGCCGATGATGAAGGGAATCGCCCAGGTTTGGGCGGCCGACACGCCGCTATCCTGTTCATCGCCCGCCGCCCCGATATAATTCCAGAAGAGGTAACGGAAAAACATGTGGTCGAGCTGGTAACGGATCAGGAAATCCATGTCGCTGGAGTAATTCGTGTAAATTCCCTGCTGGTGCGGTTCCTGGCTGTAGCGGCGCGGCATGAAGAGCGGTGCGTTCCCGTACTGCTCGCGGCCGAGGTACGACGTCAGCCGGGCAAGATTGCTCGGGTCGTTTTCGTTCATCGGCGGATTGGCATTCGACCGTATGATCACCGACGTGTAGGTCGTATAGCCGAGGAAAATCAGGAGGATCGACGAGAGCGCAAGATGGAGCATTTTCTGGCGTTTTCTGTACGACGTGTAGACACCGTAGCAGACCAGGGCGATGATGATCCAGGGGACATACGCGATGAGTTCGCTCTTCTTGCCAGCCCATTCGCCGTCCATCATGCCCGGGAGTTCCTTGACGATGCCGGGATACACCACCCCGAACACTCCCAGGGCGACGACGCTGAACACGGCAAAGCTGGAAAACGTGACCTCGTACTTGTGAAAATAGATGATCATCAGGACGGGGAAGATCGCCAGGAGCGCCAGCAGGTGGACGCCCAGCGAGAGGCCGATCATGTATGCGATCAGCAGGAGATACTTCTCGTTCCCCTCCTCCTCTGCGTGGTCCAGCCACCGGAGTGCTATCCAGATGACGGCGGCCAGGAAGAACATGCTCGCGCCGTAGACTTCGGCCTCGATGGAATTATCCCAGTACGTGGTCCCGAAGGCGAGGGAGAGTGTACCGACGGCCCCGGCACCGTACACGGTCAGGTAGTCGCGGAGCGTCGATGGGGTGCCGCGGAAATTCGTGACCAGCCTGACGAGAACCAGGTACGTAAACATGATCCCCAGGGCGCTCAGAACTGCGGAGAGGGCATGTGCCCGGACCGCCTGGTCGGCGGCAAAGGGGATCATCATCGCGATGCGGGCAGCCAGGAGGAACAGGGGCGATCCCGGCGGGTGGGGCACCTGCATCAGCTTTGCTGCGGCGATGAATTCGCCGACATCCCAGAACACCACCGTGGGAGACAGCGTGAGCAAATAGACCACCAGCGCGGCGGCAAAGACCGCCACCGCGACGATGCGGTTGAGCATCTTATGGTTCATTCCGGCCTCTATGTGACAGGAAGGGAAAACAGGAGCATCTTTTCAATGTAGCGAATACAGGTTCGAATTTCAAATCATCATCCGCCGTGCGATCTCATCGCAAAGGAGGAAGCCGTCCTGCGTGAGACGCAGGACACCAGCTTCCATGAACGCCTTCCCCTCCGCTACGAGAGCGTCCGCCAGTGCCCGTCCCGCAGCCGGCACGCCGGTACCAAAATCGTCCGCGAACTTCCCAAAGTCGAATCCATCGCTCCGGAGACCCAGGAAGATCCGTTCATTCATGAGCTGACGCTCGGCGACGGTCTCGCGGAAGGCAACCGGGAGCTCATCGCAGGAAAGCTTCTGGAGGTACGTGGAGAGATTGGCGACATTGGACCAGCGTGCCGCCGTGTGCCAATCGTCCGAGCGCCAGAATGCGTGCGCTGAGGGGCCGAAGGCGAGATAATTCCGGTGCGACCAGTAGGCATAGTTGTGCCGGCTCCGTTTCCCGGGCCGGGCGTAGTTCGAGACCTCGTAATGTTCGAACCCGTGATCGGCGAGGATGGCCATCGTCAGCTCGTACAGGTCGGCTTCGGCTTCCACGGGGCTTGGCGACACCTGGCGCGCGGCGACCATGCGCGCGAGCGGGGTGTTGTCCTCGACGATGAGGCCGTATGCCGAGATATGATCCGGTGCAAGCCCGACAGCCTTTCGGAGCGTCTCCTCCCACTGCGCGGAAGTCTGTCCGGGGAGCGCAAACATCAGATCGAGGCTGAGGTTTTCAAAGCCGGCCTGCCGCGCCATGGCAACGCATGCCAGCGCCTCCTGTCCCGTGTGGATGCGGGAAAGAAAACTCAGTTCCTCTTCGCGGAACGACTGGACCCCGACGCTGAGGCGGTTGATGCCGAGGGAACGGTAGGCGGCAAGTTTTTCCAGGTTCACGGTGCCGGGATTCGTCTCCAGCGTCACTTCGGCATCAGGCGCGATGCTGAAGGTGCCGTAGAGCCGGTCGAGGAGATTTTCGAGCTGGGCGGGCGTCAGCAGCGACGGCGTCCCGCCGCCGAAAAACAGCGTGTCGAATTCCGTCCCGGCTCCCTGCTCCGCATAGAGGGCGATCTCGCGGTCGATCGACCTCAGGAACGAGTCCATCGGAGCGATGTTCTCGATCGAGTAGAAATCGCAGTAGACACACTTGCGTTCGCAGAACGGGATATGGAGGTAGAGCGATGCCATGGCCGGATGCGTCAATGAACGATGCTGCCGATACGGGACCAACGGATCCCCTGGTCGCCGATCGACCAGTACACAAGAAAGGCCTTGCCGACCAGGCGGTCTGCCGGCACGAACCCCCACGCGCGGCTGTCGTAGCTGTCCCCCATGTTGTCGCCGAGGACGAAATAGCTCTTCGGGGGAACCACGCACGGGCCATAATCCGACCGCGATCCCGCGTCCGCTCCGTTCCCGCGGTGCGGGGCAATCACACGGCCGTCTACGACAACGGCGCCGCTGCGGATCTCGACGCGCTGTCCCGGCAGCGCGATGATGCGTTTGACCAGCAACTGCCCCTCCCGGACAAGCGGGTCGCCGGACGCGGGAAAGCGGAACACCACGACGTCGCCCGGACGGGGTGCCATGAGCGCAGGAAGACGGAAGTGCGGGAGCCGCACATTAAGCAGGGGGAGAAATTCCGGCGTCACAGGGCCGTAGAGCAGTTTGTTCACCAGCACAAAATCACCCGCGTGGAGGGCCTCTTCCATCGAGCGGGACGGGATATGGACCGCATCCACCACAAAGGTCTTGACGCAGAGTGCGATCCCGAATGTGATCGCGGCCACCTGTCCCACTTCCCGATAACGCCGGAGCCACCGGAAGGGGTGCTGTACGGCGGCCGCCATCCGGTTCATGCTATTTGATGATCGTGGCGATCCGGTTGAGGCGGATGGAGGCGATCTTGCCGATGACGTTGGTCAGGGGCAGGTCGGGGTCCCACGACCAGTACACGATCATTGGCGTCCCCACGATGTTCTCCTCCGGGACGAATCCCCAGAACCGGCCGTCCAGGCTGTTGTCGCGGTTGTCACCCATGCCGAAAAGATAATTTCGTTCCACGGTATAGGTTGCCGCTTCCTTCCCGTCGATCATGATGCGCCCGTGGCCGTCCATGCGCACGCGGTGACCCTCCCTGCCGATGAAAGTCGCCCACCGGTCAATGGTCGCAGGGGTCAGGTCCACACGGTCGCCTTTGCGGGGAACGACGACGGGTCCCCAGTTGTCCTCGTTGTAGCGGGAGCCCTTCGGGAATATCTTCGGATCGGCGTAGCCCGGGGGCTTCGCGTTCATGTTGTTGAATTTCATGTTGCGGGGGAGCGGCGCGGGCTTCCCGTTCACGAGCAGCAGCCGGTTGACCACCTGCACCGTGTCGCCCGTGACCGCGACGGCGCGCTTCAGGTAAAACATGAACTCCGGTGATTCCAGTTCATCGCGCTGACCGGGGAACTCGAAGACGATGACATCGCCCCGCTCCACGCTGCGAAAGCCGGGGACGCGGAACCACGGCAGGCGGACATTCGTGAAGGGAATCGTCCGCGGCGTTGTCCCTCCGTAGAGGAACTTGTTGACAAACAGGAAATCCCCGGCCATGATCTCGTTTTCCATCGAACCGGTGGGGACCTCGAACGACGCGAGGACGAAGCTGTTCAGAAAGAAGAAGGAAACCAGGACGAACGCCAGGTCCTTCAGGAAGTCCTTGACCGGTTCGCGTCGGACCGCGGCGGTCTCTTTGCTGATCTCTTTGCGAGGCGATGGTGCCATGAGTCTCCTTATTCGTCTTCCATGGAAAGGACCGCAAGAAACGCTTCCTGGGGTATTTCAACGCGCCCCACCTGCTTCATACGCTTTTTTCCCTCTTTTTGTTTCTCGAGGAGTTTCCGTTTGCGCGTGATGTCGCCGCCGTAGCACTTTGCAAGCACGTTCTTGCGCATGGCGGAAATCGTTTCACGGGCGACGACCTTGCTGCCGATGGCCGCCTGGATGGCGACCTCGAACATCTGCCGCGGGATGAGTTTGCGAAGCTTGACACACAGCTTTTTCCCCCAGTCGTGCGCCTTGTCCCGGTGGACGATGCATGAAAACGCATCGACCGATTCGCCGTTAAGCAGGATGTCGAGCTTGACCAGCTCGGAAGTGCGAAACTCGAGCAGGTCGTAGTCGAACGAGGCATACCCGCGGCTTATGGATTTCAGCTTGTCGTAGAAATCGAAAATGATTTCCGACAGCGGCATTTCATACGTGATGTCCGCGCGCGTCGGATCGAGATATGTGGTGTTCCGGTACTGCCCGCGCCGGTCCATGCAGAGCTTCATGATGTTCCCGACGTACTCGGTCGGCACGATGATCTGGGCCTTGATGAACGGCTCTTCCACCTGTTCAATCTCGCCGAGGGAGGGCATGAACGACGGGTTGTCCACGAGGACAATGGACCCGTCCTTTTTTGTGACGCGGTACTCGACGTTCGGGACGGTGTTGATAATGTTCTGGTTGTATTCCCGTTCCAGCCGTTCCTGGACGATCTCCATGTGCAGGAGGCCGAGGAACCCGCACCGGAATCCGAACCCGAGGGCTGTGGAGGTCTCGGGCTCGAACATCAGGGATGAGTCGTTCAGCTGCAGCTTCTCGATCGCACCACGGAGATCCTCAAAATCCTCCGCGTTGGTCGGGTACATGCCGCTGAAGACCATCGGCTTGACGTCCTTGTAGCCGGGGAGCGGTCCGCTGGCGGGCGCGGCCACATGGGTGACCGTGTCACCGACCTTCGTGTCATGCACGTCCTTGACGCCTGCGATGAGATACCCGACGTTGCCCGCCGAGAGCTCCCCCGTGCGGTTGCGTTTCATTTCCAGGACGCCAACCTCTTCCGCTTCGTACGACCTGCCGTTGGCGAAAAACATCACCTTCTCCCGTTCGCGCAGCGTCCCTTCCATCACGCGGATATAGACGATGGACCCGCGGTAGATGTCGAAGACCGAATCAAAAATCAGGGCCCGCAGCGGCGCAGCGGGGTCGCCCTGCGGCGGCGGTATGCGCCGGACAACCGCCTCGAGGATTTCGTCGATGCCGAGGTTCGCCTTGGCGCTTGTCAGGAGGATTTCATCGTCGCGGCAGCCGATCAGGTCCCTGATCTGCAGTTTCACCGTGTCGATCATCGCGCTGGGGAGGTCGATCTTGTTGACGACCGGGATGATTTCCAGTCCCGCGTCAATGGCGAGGTAGAGATTGCTGATGGTCTGTGCTTCCACCCCCTGGGAGGCATCGACGACGAGGATCGCCCCTTCGCACGCGGCGAGGGAACGGGAAACTTCATAGGAGAAATCAACATGGCCGGGCGTATCGATGAGGTTCAGGACGAAGTCCTCTCCTCCGGCCGACCGGTAGTGCATCTGGATCGCATGCAGCTTGATGGTAATGCCGCGCTCCTGCTCCAGGTCCATGTCGTCGAGCACCTGGTTGAACTTCATCTCGCGCGGGGTGATGGTCCCGGTCCGTTCCAGCAGGCGGTCGGCGATCGTCGACTTCCCGTGGTCGATATGGGCGATGATGCAGAAGTTCCGGAGGTTTTCCATGCCTTGTCACATAGAACACAAAATCCGCCCCGGGAAATCCAGGGCGGACACGCTGGGGGGAGTGCACTGCATGGGCCAATATACGGATTTCCCTCCAGAGGCGCAATTCTTGCGAATGCAGGCGGTCGTTCGTATCTTGTGAAAATTCACGAGTCTCCGGTCTCCTGCATGCACATACTGAAGCACCCGGCCGTCGCGGCATTTCTCGCGCAGCACCGCAATCACTCTTCCGGTCCTCCGCCGTGCGCTGTCTTCGACTGCGATGGCACCGTCATCAAAGGGGATATCGGGGAAGCGATGTTCTATCGTCAGATCGAGCGCTTTCAGTTCCAGCGCTCCCCTGCCGAGGTGTGGCCGGACCATCCCGGAAACGCGCTGATCGAAAGCCTGTACCGGAGACTCGCCCGGATGACGGAGACCGAGCGGACCGCGTCGGCGGAATTCGGGGCATTCGCCGACCTGCTGATCTCCTGGTATGTTGACCAGATCGCGGCAGGGCTCGTCACCAAGGCGTGCGCGGACATCGTCCGCCTGCTTGCGTGGTTCACACCCGACGAAGTGCGGGCGATCGCCCGCGCAACGTTCGACGACGAGCGGACCGCGCCCCTGTCCACGCGCCGGCTCGGCAGCCGGACGCTTCCGCGCGGCGTGCGCTTTCTCCGGGAAGGACGCGAGCTCCTCACGGAACTCCTCCGGCTGGGGTTCGACGTCTGGGCCGTGTCCGGAAGCAACCGGTGGAGCGTTGAACCGGTCTTTGCATCGCTCGGCATTCCACCCGACCGGGTCATCGGACTCGAAATGAAGGTACAGGACGGCGTGTTGACCCCCGAAGAGGTGGAGCCGATTCCCATCCGTGAAGGGAAGATCAGCGCGCTCCGTCTGCGGACCGCTGCCGCCCCGCTTCTGGTCGCAAGCGATTCAAAAAACGACATCCCCCTGTTCCTCTTCTCGACCGATCTGAAAGTGCGCATCAATTCCCGCAATCGCGATACAGACGACTTTTTCCGATCGCCGGGAGTGCAACGGGATGCACGCTGGGTCCTCGTCGAAAACCCGGAAATCATCGAAGCACCCTGAAAGAACGGCATGCCTGATGCAGCGGTCACCATCATCGGCGGCGGGGTCGTGGGCCTTGCGATCGCCGCTGAACTCTCCGCACGGTACGCTCCCCTGTTCGTTCTCGAGCGGAACCCGAAATACGGCCAGGAAACGTCGAGCCGGAACAGCGAGGTCATTCACGCCGGAATCTACTACGCGAACGGATCGCTCAAGGCCCGTCTCTGCGTAGAGGGGAACCGGCTGCTCTACGATCTCTGCGCGCGGCACGATATCCCCCACCGGCGCATCACCAAGATCATCACGGCAACGTCGCAGGACGAACTCGCTTCGCTCGCGGACCTCCAGGCCCTCGGGACATCCAACGGCGTCACCCTGAAGTTGTTGACCGCAGAAGCGGTCCATGGGCTGGAGCCGCAGATCGTGTCCGTGGGGGGATTGCTGTCGCCCGACACCGGCATCATCAGCGCCCACGGACTCATGGATTATTTCGCCCACACGGCCCGCGGGCACGGGGCGGAAATCCAGACGCACTGCGAGGTGGTCGCACTGGAGCGGCAGTCCGGAGACTATCGCATTACGATCCGCGAAGGGACAGGCACTTCAACGTTTACGTCGGAATGCGTGATCAACGCTGCCGGACTCGATTGCGACTCTGTCGCTGCGCTTGCGGGGATTGACTGCGACAAGGCGGGATACCGACTGTTCTACAGCAAGGGGTGCTATTTTTCACTCCCCGCGTCTCTGAGCGGGTGTGTGCAGAGGCTGGTCTACCCGGTTCCGGCCCACGACACGCTGGGAGTCCATGCGGTACTCGACCTTGGCGGCCGGCTGAAGTTCGGGCCGGACATTGAGTACCAGAAAGACCGACGGCAGGATTACCGCGTGGACGATAGGAAGCGGGCGGTGTTTGCGGCATCGGTGCGGCGGATTCTCCCGCACATCAGGGATGAAGACCTTTCCCCCGATATGAGCGGCATCCGTCCGAAAACCCAGCCCCCCGGCGGGCCGCCGCGCGATTTCATCATCCGGGACGAAGCGGACCGGGGACTCCCGGGGCTCATCAACCTCATCGGCATCGAGTCACCGGGACTCACCGCGTCTCCCGCCATCGCACGGTACGTTGCCTCCCTCATGTAGCGGCACCGGCGTCCCTGCCGGTGCTTCTGCAAAGACTATTTCTGCTCGAACGTGCCGGTCAGCGTCACCTCCGCAATCACCTTCCCTTCGATCGCCCGCACAAATCGCGAGAGAGGCGTTTCCTTCGGCAGATTCAGCGAGGGAACATTCAGCGCGTACAGGGTCGCGACGTACGGGTGCACCCCTGAGCCCTTCGGCGGGGCCGGACCGCCATAGCCGAGTTCATCGTATGTATTGAGCAGCTCCTGCGCTCCTGTGGGGAGCAGGTGCGACCGGGATGCCCCCTCCGGGAGGGACCGTTCCCGGAAAGGGATATCGATGACAAACCAGTGCACCCAGTTATTGGCGACGGGGTGCGGATCGACGATGGAGAGGGTGAACGACTTCGCCCCGATCGGCGGATCATTCCAGGAAAATCCCGGCGAAACGTTTTTTCCACTGTGCACAGAAGCATGAACATACTTCACAGGAATCTCCCCTCCGTTGGCGTAGGACGTGCACGTAAGCGTAAACATGAGTCCTCCTTCCGGCGGGTCAGGAAAACGCGATGCGCAGCGCTTCGCGGCTCGCTTCGATGGTTCGTGTGATGTCTTCGTCTGTGTGGGCTGCGGAGACGAATGCCGCTTCAAATTGCGACGGCGCGCAGTAGATTCCCCGGTCGAGCATCGCCCGGAAATACGCGCCGAACTTTCCCGTATCGGCCCTGAGGGCTGTGGCGTAATTGACGACCTTCGCCGGCGTGAAGAACACGGTGGACATGGACCCGACCCGGTTCTGCGTCACGGGGAGACCGAGCGCGTTCACCGCCTCCGCGATGCCGTTGGCGAGGCGGAGCGACTTCTCCTCCAGGGCTGCATAGAATCCCGGGTTTTCACGGAGAATGCTGAGCGTCTCGAACCCCGCCGTCATGGCGAGGGGGTTCCCTGAGAGGGTTCCCGCCTGGTACATGGGTCCGCTCGGGGCGACCATTTGCATGATCTCGCGCCGACCGCCGTACGCGCCGACCGGGAGTCCGCCGCCGATGATCTTGCCGAGCGTCGTCAGGTCCGGCGTCACGCCGTACAGCTCCTGCGCTCCGCCGGGGGCGAGCCGGAAGCCGGTCATCACCTCGTCAAAGATGAGAATGATCCCTTCGTTCGAACAGAACTGACTGAGCTCCTTGAGGAATCCCGGTGCGGGCGGGACGCATCCCATGTTCCCGACCACCGGCTCCACGATGACTGCGGCGACGTTTCCTGCATGGTCAGCCGCCGCGTGTTTCACCGAGTCGATGTCGTTAAAGCTCGCCGTGAGGGTGGCGGCAGCGACGCCCGCGGGAACTCCGGGGCTGTCGGGAACACTCAGTGTCATCGCCCCGGATCCGGCCTTGATCAGAAACGAATCCCCGTGGCCATGGTAGCACCCTTCAAATTTTATGATGCACTCCCGGCGGGTGAATGCGCGTGCGAGGCGGATCGCGCTCATGGTCGCCTCGGTACCGGAGTTCACCATTCGTACCATGTCGAGGGAGGGGACCATGTTGCAGATGAGCTCCGCCATGGCCACCTCGAGTTCCGTCGGTGCGCCAAAGCTCGTCCCTGCGCCGACAGCGCGCTGCAGCGCCCGCAGGACACGCGGATGCGCGTGGCCGAGGATCATCGGGCCCCAGGAGCCGACATAATCAATGAACTCGTTCCCGTCGGCATCCCACATGCGCGCGCCCGATGCGCGCGTGATAAACAGCGGAGACCGGCCGACGGAGCGGAACGCGCGCACGGGAGAATTCACTCCTCCCGGGATCAGCGTCAGGGCCTGTGCAAAGAGTTCGTCCGAGCGCCGGGTGTTCATGCGGGGATGTCCCTCATCGGTGACTTTCCAGGTATCGCGCGGCGTCCTTTGCGAAGTAGGTCAGAATCAGGTCCGCGCCTGCACGTTTGATCCCGGTGAGCAGTTCCATCATGACCCGTTCCCCGTCGATCCACCCGTTTGCGGCGGCGGCCTTCACCATGGCAAATTCTCCGCTGACATTATAGGCGGCGGTCGGCATGGCAAACGTCTGTTTCACGCGGTAGAGCACGTCCAGGTAGGGCAGCGCGGGTTTGACCATGACGATGTCCGCTCCCTCGGCGATATCCTGCGCGACTTCACGGAGTGCTTCATCGGCATTGGCGGGATCCATCTGGTGCGACCGGCGGTCGCCGAATTTGGGTGTGCTTTCGGCCGCCTCGCGGAACGGCCCGTAGAACCCCGAAGCGTATTTGGCAGCGTAGGACATGATCGGGAGATTGGGAAAGCCATTCCCGTCGAGCACAGCGCGGATCGCCCCGACGCGCCCGTCGAACATGTCCGACGGGGCGACCATGTCCGCGCCTGCCTCGGCATGTGTCAGCGCCTCCCGGGCAAGCAGCTCCACCGATTCATCATTCAGGATTTCATTGCCCCGGACGATCCCGCAATGCCCGTGCGACGTATACTCGCAGAGACAGACATCCGTGATCAAAAAAAGCTCCGGGACTTCCTTCTTCACCGCACGCAGGGCCTCCTGAACGACTCCGTGCTCGTCGTATGCTCCCGAACCGACATCGTCCTTCTCTTCGGGGATGCCGAAGAAGATGACCGCCGGCACGCCGAGCGACTTCACCTCGGCACATTCGCGAACGATAGTGTCCACGGACATCTGGAACACCCCCGGCATCGAAGAGACCGGTTTCTTCACCGAGCGGCCAGGGACAACGAACAGCGGGTAAATGAAATCGTTCCTTGTCAGCGTGGTCTCGCGCACCATGCCCCGCAGGGCTTCGGTCATGCGGAGCCTGCGCAGCCGCGACACGGGATACGATGCGACACCTGTCTCGACGCTCTTCATAGATGCACCCTCACGTTTATGATTGAACTTCGCCATGCACTGCACCGGTGATCCGCCGGGCGGTCCGTTCTCCGCTCATGACGCAATCACCGACGGCGATACCGCCGCGGAAATTGCCGCAGAAGAAGAGCCCCGGCATCCGTGCCTCCAGTGAGTCGATCTCCTGCATTGCGGCCTGGTATCCAAGATTGTACTGGGGGATGGCCCGTTCCCACCGGATGATATTGGTGTAGACCGGGTCGCCTGCAACCCCCATGATCGCCCGGAGCTCTTCGAGGACGGTGCGGATAAGTTCGCCGTCGTCGAGTCCCGCGAGGAGCGGCTGGCGCGATCCGCCGACAAACGTCGTCAGCGCCACGTGCCCTGCGGGCGCGCGGCCCGGGAAGAGCGACGAGGACCAGATTGTTCCTAGAATCCTGCGTTCCTCTTTTGCCGGAATCAGGTACCCGAAGCCGTCCAGGGGCCTGGTCATGGCAGCGGCGGGAAACCCGAGGAAAACCTCTGCAACGGGCGGGTAATATATTGAACCAAGAACATCAGCCGCGGCCGCCGACAGAGGGCGGACCAGTTTTCCCGCAACGTGAGCCGGAACAGCGACAACAACCGCATCCGCTGTCACATCCGCCGGGGCTCCCCTTCTGCTCCCCCGAACGCTGAAACGCCCGTCGGGAAGACGGATGATCCCGTCCACGCCGCATTCGAGCCAGAGCCGGTCGCCGAGGGAGCGGGCGGCCGCAAGGGGAAATGTCTCCATGCCGTTCCGGAAGGAGAACATCCTGGCACGGTCTTTCGCCTTTTCCGCACGCTTTTTCCGCTCGCGCGCACCCAGGATCATCCCTTTGATGAGGCCGCCGTACTTTTCCTCCAGCGCGTAGAGCCGGGGAAAAGCCGCGCGTACGCTGAGTTGCTCGGGGCTGCCGGCATACACGCCGGCGACGAACGGATTGATCGCATAGTCAAGGAATTCCCGCCCCAATCTCCGCTCGACGAACTCGGCGATCGTCTCCTCCCGGGCGGCCCGCCCCACGAACGGTTCTTTCAGCAGACGGGCCTTTCCCCGGAACGTCCAGAGGGACGAGGCAAAGAACGCCGTTGGTGACATCGGCAGCGGGTGGAGTCTCCCTCCGCGCAGAATATACCGCCTGTCCGCGGCCGGGTCTGCATAGAGCCGTTCCTCCAGGATGCCGAGGCCTTCAAACATCTCGCCGAAGAGCGGCGTGGTTTCCAGGGCGCTGTTCGGGCCGGTCTCGACGAGCCACCCGCCGTCGTGCATCGTCCGCATGGTGCCCCCCGGGGCGGCGTCGCGCTCCAGGACGGTGCATTCGAGTCCGGCCCTCCGGCAATAATATGCCGCCGTCAGCCCGGAAATGCCGGCGCCGATGACGGCCACAGTCCTGATGCCGTTCATCCTCCGGCCTTTCGCACCACGAGGTCCGCGAGCGCCGCGATGAATTCCCGGTTCGTATGCAGCGCCGGGGACATGTCGAAGTATGGTATCCCGAGCTCCTTCGCTTTAGCGCGCGTCTCGATATTGATTTCCCAGAGGGTTTCGCTGTGGTCCGACACGAAGGCGATGGGAATCACGAGCACGTGGGAAGCCTTCTCATGGGCGAGCCGTTCTATCATGTGATCGAGCGACGGCTCCAGCCACTTCTGCGGGCCGACCTTGCTCTGATAGCAGAGGTGGTGGCGGAGGCCGAAGTTCCCCGCTTTCAGGACCGCCCCGTAAGTCCGGACGATCTGCGGTTCGTAGGGATCCCCGTCGCGGACCAGCTTCAGCGGTGTCCCGTGGGCGCTGAACACCAGGTGAACCCTGGAGCGGTCGGCCGCGGGAATGCGGCGCAGCGCGATGCCGATATTATTGACCAGGGCGGCGATGTACGACGGATGGTCGCAATACTGCTCGATCACTTCGGCACGGAGCCGGGTGTGGCCGCGCTGGGCGACCGTGCGGTGCCACTCGTTGACACTGGAGCCGGTGGTGGTTTTTGAATACTGGGGATAGAGCGGGAGGAGCAGGACGCGTTCGACGCCTGCACTGACCAGCTCGTCGATTGCCACTGCGGTCATCGGGTGCCAGTAGCGCATTGCAACGACCACCTTCACATGCAGGCGTCCGCGGAGCGCGAGTTCCAGCGCAGCTGCCTGCCGGCGCGTCAGCTTGAGGATCGGAGACCGCCCCCCGATTCTCCGGTAGTATTCCTGCACCTTCCGCGACCGTTTTTCCGCGATGTAGCGGGCCAGCGGCCTGCGGAAGAGAAAGGCCAGCGGCAGGTCGATGATCTCGGGATCACAGAACAGGTTGTAGAGGAACGGCGCGACGCTGTCGAGCGAATCCGGACCGCCCAGCTGCAACAGGACGACGCCAAGGGGTTTCTCACCGGTCATAGCAGGATCTCTGTCACGCAATGGAACTGTGCAGGGGGGTCATACCCTGACGGCCCCCGGGGTTTCTGCTCGATCCAGGACTTTCCGTACCGCCGCGGCAAGTTCATCCATTTTGTACGGTTTCTGCACGAAGGCCTTGACGCCGCTCGAGAGGAGTTCCCGGGTGCGCTCGTCTGCGGTGTACCCCGTGGAAAGGATGACACGGACGCCGGGATTCAGCTCACGGAGCTTCTCGAACGTCTCCCGTCCCCCCATGCCCGGCATCGTCATGTCGAGGATGACCAGGTCGATGGACTTTCCTTTTTCGCGGTACAGGGCCACGGCGGCGGACCCGTCGGCCGCGCCGTGGACAACGTACCCTTTTTCCTCGAGGATGTCCTTCACGAGCGCACGGATGGTTTCCTCGTCATCCACGATGAGGATCGTCTCGCGTCCCCCGGTCGCACGGACCTCCGACGTGACGGCGCGCCGAATCGCTTGCTCCACGGCCGGGATGTAGACGGAAAACGTCGTTCCGATCCCGACCTCGCTTTCGACATTGATCACGCCCCCGTGGTTCTTGACGATGCCGTACACCGTGGCAAGGCCGAGGCCTGTTCCTTTTCCTTTTTCCTTGGTCGTGAAGAACGGATCGAAAATCTTTCCGCGGATGCTTTTTTCGATCCCGAAGCCCGTGTCCGTGATATCCAGGCGGAGGTACGCTCCCCGCCGCATGTCAGGGACCGTGCGGAGGAACGCATCGGGCTGCTTCAGGCGCCGTGTGGTGATCGTGAGGGTCCCTCCCCCCGGCATGGCGTCACGCGCATTGATGCAGAGGTTCATGAGAACCTGCTGCATCTGTGCCGCGTCCGCTTCGATGACCGGCGCAGCCGGATCCAACCGGGTGTCCACATGAATGTTCTTTTCGATCGTGCCGCGGAGCAATTCGGCCGTTTCTCCGATCAGGTCGTTGAGCGACATCGGTCCGACGACGTACTTGCCCCCTCGTGCGAAGGCGAGGAGCTGGGAGGTCAGTTCCGCGGCGCGGAGAGCGGATCGCTCTATCGTCTCGATATGGGGGAAGATCTTCTCCTCCTTCTGCACCTGGCTCTTGACGAACGACGCGTAGCCGAGGATGCCCCCCAGAATATTGTTAAAGTCGTGGGCGATGCCGCCGGCGAGGAGTCCGATGCTCTCCATTTTCTGCGACTGGATCAACTGCTCCTCGAGTTGCTGGCGTTCCGTGACGTCCTCAATCATAGCAACCACGCGGACCAGCCGGGCGTTCCTGTCCGTCACGGGGAACATGCGTGCGCGGACGACGCGCTCGGGACCTGTCAGCGCCACCTCCTGCTGCGCCGCGCGCGGATCGAGCGTGACAGCGGGAATGTCCACGATCTGTCCCCGGTACACGGCCGCGAGGCTCTCCGTCAGTCCGGCATGCTTGAACAACCTGGAATGAAACACATTCAGGCGCCCCAGGACCTTCTCCTTGTCGGAGGCGCCGAAGAGATGCATCCACGCCTCGTTCACGTCCAGGAGGTTCCCCTGTGGATCCATCACCATGACGGCGAGGGGAGTCTGGTCGAGAATCCGGTTCAGGTTGTCGCGTGACTCGAGGATTTCCTCCTCGAGGCGTTTCTTTTCGGTGATGTCGCGCGCCACGCCCTGAATGCCGATCACGCGGCCTTCCTTGAAGACCGGCTTTTCGTTGATTTCCAGCAGCAGGGGCCGGCCGTCGGCATGGTACACCTCGCACAGGTATGCGGGGGCAGCGATGCCTTCATGCACAGCGCGTTCTGTGTACTCACGCACCTGCTCGTTGATGGGGTTCGGGGTGAGGGACTTGCTGTAGTGAGCCTTCCAGTATTCCGGCTCGTGTCCCGTGATTTTCTTGACCGACGGCGACAGGTATGTGAAGACGCCCCTGACGTCGTGCACGTAGAAGAACATGTCGAGCGTCCCCTCGACGATGATCCGGAGGAGTTCTTCCGATGCAGCCAGCTTGACCTCAGCCCGCTTCTGCTCCGAAATGTCGCGCACGATTGCAACAATGACGGGGTTCCCGCCGACGGTCACCAGGCTTGCGTTGATCTCGGCCGGTATCCTCTTTCCGTTCTTGCGGAGGTATTCCACGGGCTGGAAGCGGGCGAGCGTACCCGTGGAGCGGACCGTTTCCAGGGCTGCGCGGATTGCGGTGCGTTGGGCGGCGGGATGCAGTGTGAAGACGTTTTTGCCGATCAGTTCGTTCCGGTGGTATCCGGTCAGCCGGGAAGCCTGGGGATTGACGTCGATGAGGGAGCCGTCGCGCCCGTCGATGAGAAGAATCGCATCGAGAACCCCCCGGAAGAGCGCGTCGTACTTGTCGAGCGCACCGCGCAGTTTCTCTTCGCCTTCGGCCTCCGTCAGGATGGCAGCCGCCCGCGCCGTGAGCGCGCGGGAGGATCGCACCAGGCCGGAACGGCTGGGGAACGGATTCCTGCTTCCCAGGCAGAGCGCCCCGACCGTCGTGCGGTGCACCCTGAGGGGGAAGACTGCGACGCCGTGCAGGCCTGCGGCGATGAGTGCCTTCCCTGCCGCGGACCCTTTTGCCGGCTCTCGGATGACCGCCGTTCCCGTCCGAAAGACTTCCCGGAGGAGCGGGCGGAGCGCGGTGTCGACTTTGGCGCCGGCGATCCCCCCGCGGGCCTCTCTGCTGTAAATAATGCCGTCCGGTTGTCCGTCAAACCGGACGAGTGCACTGTAGTGGCACCCGGTTTCCTTCGCGGCGGCGGCAACGAATGCCCGGCGTTCGGCGGTAAGAGTCATCGGTGTCATGTCTGGTTCGTGAGCAGAGCGGTCATGCCCAGTCCTTCGGGGCAGTCAGCAGTGCGGTGAGCTTTGCCTCAGGCGATCCCGGTTCCGGACGGACCTCATAGCCCCACCGGACGAGCGGCGGCAACGACATGAGGATTGACTCGGCACGACCGCCGGTTTCCAGACCGAACGTCGTTCCCCGGTCATACACGAGATTGAACTCGACATATCGTCCCCGGCGGAAGAGCTGCCACTGACGTTCCCGTGCCCCCCATGGTTCCCCCTTCCGGCGGACCACGATGGGCGCATACGCCGGCAGGAATGCGCCTGCCGCCGACCGGACGAAAGCGAAGAGGGCTTCCCCGTCTCCGCGGAGATAGTCAAAAAAAATCCCGCCGACCCCCCTTGTTTCGCCCCGATGTCTGATCGTAAAGTACTCGTCGCACCACTTCTTGTACCGGGGGTAGAGTTCCGTGCCGTGAGGATCGCAGGCTTCCCGGAGCGTACGGTGAAACCGGGTGATATCCCCCTCGTGCACATAGTACGGCGTCAGGTCGATCCCCCCGCCGAACCAGAAATCACCACCCTCCTGCTCGAAGTATCTGAAGTTGGCGTGCACGGTCGGAACCATCGGGCTTCCCGGGTGAAGGACAAGCGATACTCCCGTCGCGAAAAAGGGGGCCGCTGTCGCCCCCATGCTGCGGGCGAGATTCGCGGGAAGGACGCCTGACACCGCTGAGGTATTCACTCCCCCCTTCTCGAACAGGGTTCCGTCCTGGAGTACCCGGGTAACGCCGCCGCCGCCGCCGGGGCGGTCCCACCGGTCGAGTCCGAACCGTGCAGCCCCGTCGAGCTCTTCCAGCGCCGCGCAGATGCGCGTCTGTTGTTCCTCAAAGAACGCCCGGACGCGCTGTCCGAGGGGCGAGAGCGCCGCCGCAACTGACTGGTCAGCCATGATAGGCCGGACTCTCCTCCTGGACGGCGCGGACGAGTGCGCGCGCATGATCCACCGGAACATCCGGGAAAATGCCGTGGCCGAGGTTGAAGACATGTCCCGGCCCGCGGCCGTATTTCTTCAGGAGTGCGGCAACTTCCTTCCTGATCTGTTCCGGCGACGCGTACAGGAACGATGGGTCGAGATTACCCTGAAGCGCCACGCGCTCGCGAACGATTTCCCGCGCTGCGGCAATGTCGATGGTCCAGTCGAGCCCGACGACATCGGCGCCGATGTCGGCCAGGTCGTTCAACGCGTGGTGTGCGCCCTTCGAAAAGACTATCACCGGAGCGCCATCGCGTTGCAGCGTGGAGACGATATCGAACATCGGGTCGAGGGAGAAGCGGCGGTAGTGATCCGGATCGAGGATACCGCCCCATGTGTCAAAAATCTGGACCGCGTCCGCGCCTGCGGCAATCTGGGCCTCCAGCGTGCGTCGCACGGCCGTGACAAGCTTCTTAAGAAGCGCGGTGAGCAGTTCAGGCTCATCGAGCATCATCCGCTTTATCGTGCCGAAATCCTTCGTGCCTTTCCCTTCCACCATGTACGTGGCAAGCGTCCAGGGAGAACCGCAGAATCCGATCAGGGGGACGCGGCCGTTGAGCGCAGCTTTTGCCTGTGTGAGCGCGTCCATCTGAAAACGGAGCTGCTTCCCCGGGTCCACCTCTTTCAGGGCATGTACGTCCCGGGAATTCCGGAGCGGGGCGGGAAACACCGGTCCGCGGGATTCGACCAGCTCGAGGTGCATCCCCATCGCTTCAGGAATGACCAGGATGTCCGAAAAAATTATCGCCGCGTCCACGCCGAGGATATCCACCGGCTGAAGGGTGACTTCGGCAGCCAGCGCCGGGGTCTTGCACATCGTGAGAAAGTCGGTCGTGGCGCGTATGGCACGGTACTCGGGGAGATACCGGCCTGCCTGGCGCATGATCCAGACCGGGGTGCGGTCGACGGCCTGCCGCCTGCAGGCTCTCAGGAATCTGTCATTCGTCATGAAGGGTCAGCTGAAAAACTCATCGATGCTCCGGGCCAGTCCGATTGCCGTTGATTCGCGCGCTACGATGTCCACCGGGAGTCCGCATGCGCGGACGGCGTCCGCAGTCGTCGGACCAATCACGGCAATGCGCGTATGATCGGGAACCGCCGACAGGTCGTGAGGGGCGAACAGAGAACAAAAATTCGTTGCCGCCGACGGACTCGCAAACGATACCACGTCGAATTCACCCCCCAGGACGCGCCGGACAACGCTCTCCGCCGCCAGTCCCGCGGGGCCGGAGGTGGTGTACACGGTCACGGCGTCGATGGCGGCACCCGATTCCCGAAGGAGGTCCGCCAGTTCTTCCCGCGCGATGCTCCCGCGGGGAAGAAGGACTTTCTTCCCGGCATACGCGGTGCCGATGGCGGAGGCGAGTGCGCGGCCGGAAAATTCGCCGGGGACTGTCTCGACCATTGCACCGAACGACCGGACTGCGGCCGCGGTCTTCTCCCCGACCGCAAGAGTGCGTACGCGATGGAGATGCTGCTCGTCCACACCGAGGAGAATGGCGCGGCCGAAAAAACTTTCCGCGGCGTTGACACTTGTCACTGCAACCGCATCGTACTCCCCAAGCCGGGCAATGGCATCATCGCACTCCTTCCACGAGGAAGGCGGGTTGATCGCAATCATGGGTATGAGCGCCGTCGCACCCCCGCGTTCCTCGATCGCGCGCACCATGTCATCGGCCTGGCCCCGGGGACGCGTCACCAGGACCGTCCTGTTACGCAGGCTCATGGGGACCACTCTCGGTCCGGATCCCCTGAAGGATCCGGTCGGCGCCCGCAGCAAGAAGGGTTGCGGCGAGCGTGCTCCCCAGCGCATCGGCGGCTGACGGATCGCCATGCAGCGATCCGCGGATGATGGTTGACCCGTCGAGGGATCCGACCATCGCATCAAGGACGAGCTGTATGGTCCCTTCATTCTCCTCCAGCCGGGCGTAGGTGCCGATCGGCACCTGGCATCCGCCCTCCAGCCTGCGCAGGAGCGACCGCTCGGCGGTTGTCGCCTGGGTTGTCTTCAGATGTGCGAGGGGTTTGATCAGCGACCCCGTCTCCCCGTCACCTGCGCGAATTTCAATGCCGAGCGCCCCCTGACCGACCGCAGGAAGCATCAGGCGCGCGGGAATCGTCTCCCCGATCGCTTTCTCCCATCCGAGCCTGACGACCCCCGCGCGCGCGAGGATCATTCCTTCCCAGGAAGACTGCTCCAGCTTCTTCATCCGGGTGTTAAGGTTTCCCCGGATATCGACGATCCGGAAGTCGGGCCGCGCCGCAAGAAGCTGGCACTTTCGTCGGAGACTTCCCGTGGCAATCTGCGCCCCCTCCGGCTGCCCGAGGAGCGTGGTGTGGGTATTGGCCGGATGCGGAATAAACACGTCACGGACGTCCTCGCGCTCGCAGACAGCGCCGATCGTGAGCCCGGCGGGAAGCTGCGTCGGCAGGTCCTTCAGGCTGTGGACGGCAAGGTCGATCCGGCCGTCCAGGAGGGCTTCTTCTATTTCCTTGGTGAAGAGACCCTTGTCCCCGATCTTTGAGAGCGGGGAATCGAGGACCTTGTCTCCGGTCGTCCGGATGATTTCGATGGAAATCACGAGCCCGGGCGCATGCCGCTTCAGTTCCCGTTCCACCCAGCGCGCCTGCCAGAGGGCGAGCGCGCTTCCCCGGCTTCCGATTCTGAGAGTCTTACTCGTCACGCGATTTCTGTCCGTTCCGCCCGATGCCGAACAGTTCGCGGAGTGCCCGCACATGCGAGACCGTCTCCGCGTTATGCCCTCCCTCCTCCGACTCCGCCTTCAGGACCGTCGTGGGGGTGTGAAGAATCTTGTTGAGGATCCTGCGCGTCACCAGTTCGAGCAGGTCGCGGTCCTCCGGACGGAAGCGGTTCATGTTCTTCTCCACTTCCTGCTTCCGGATCAGTTCCAGGGCGTCCCGGAACTCCTGGATCGTCGGCCCGACGTCGAGCGATTTGTGCCAGCGGAAGAACTCGACGAGCTCCTCCCGGATAATCGCGGTCACGTGCGGGATCTCCGCCCGGCGCTTCTCGAGGTTCTTGTCCACGATGGCGCCGAGCGAGTCAATGTCATACAGGAACACATTTTCGATCCGTTTCGCAGCGGGGTTCACGTTGCGGGGAACCCCGATATCAATAAGGAACAACGGGTTGTTCGAGCGCTGCTTCATCACCTTCTGCACGTCGTCCGGTTGCACGATGTAGGTGGGACTGTTCACCGACGTGATGACGATATCCACGGTGCGGAGCGATTCCAGCATCCGCTCGTACTCCACGACCGTCCCGCCCAGGCCCGCCACAAGTCTCTCGGCATGTTCACGGGTGCGGTTTGCAATCCGCACCTGTCCGATGCCTTTCCCCAGCAGGTGTTTCAGCGTCAGCTCACCCGTTTCCCCCGCTCCGATGAGGAGCACCGATTTCTTTGAGAGGTCCGCGAAGATTTTGCTCGCAAGTTCGACGGCTGCATAGCTGACCGAGACGGCCCCTTCGCAGATGGTGGTCTCGGTGCGGACCCTTTTCCCCACGTGGAGCGCGGCCTGCATCAGCCGGCTCAGGATGGGGCCGGTGGTCCCCATTGCGCGGGCGAGCATGAACGCATCCTTCACCTGTCCGAGAATCTGGATGTCGCCGATGACCATCGAATCGATCCCGGCCGCTACCTTGAAGAGGTGATTGACCGCGTTCCCCGCGCTTGCACTCGTGAAGTGATCGGGCTGGACGGCGCCGGACGCACCCTTGAAATCGATGAGCAACCGTTTCAATGAGGCCTCGTCCACGTCCGCGCCGAAGCTGTAGAGCTCCGTCCGGTTGCACGTGGAGACAAGGACGCACTCGGGGATCTGCTGCTCCTTCAGACGGGTCAGCACCCCGCGTATTTCATCCGTGGACAGCCACATACGCTCGCGGACATCCAGCGAGGCGGTGTGGTGGCTGATCCCGATGGTGGAAACCTTCATCGCTCAGTAGAAGCTGTGGAATCCGCTCAGATACAGATTGATCACCGTCAACGAGAGAAACACGAATGCGAACGCGACCAGCGATATCACCATGGTCTTCCTTCCCTGCCATCCCAGCGACCTCTTCGCACCCAGCGCGACGGCGTACAGGAGCCAGATGGCGAGGGAACCGACGAGCTTCGGATCCCAGTAGGAGAACTGGCTGAACACCCGGGGGAGCCAGAGCAGGCCGATGACGATCGCGGTCCCGAGCGCAAAAAAACCGAACACCTCCGCCTTGTGACTCATCGATTCCAGCATCTCAAGGTTCGGGAGCCGTATGTAGATCACGCCGAACCGGGACGATTTGATTTCATGATAAAGCATCAGGTAGAGAAAGCCGTACACCGCCGACAGGGTGATCGCCGTGTACCCCAGGAGAGCCGCAGACACATGAAACCCGAGCACCAGGCTGTGCAAATATGCGGGGATATCCGTGATATTCTTGATGAAGACGGAGGAGACTGTCTGGAAGCCGAAGGCAAGGAGGAGTATGAAGAATCCGGTATTGGTGGCCTTTGTTCTCAGTTCGATGTACGCATAGCCGATCGCGGTCGAAGCGGCGAGGAGCGACATGATCTCGAAGACGCTCGTGATCGGCGGATGATCGAGCGCCGCTGTCCGGAGCGCCAGGTACCCGAAATGGACGATGACCGTCAGGATCAGCATCCGCGACTTGAGGCGGTCCACGGCAGGCAGGTTCCCGAAAAATGAGAGCCCGTAGAGCGCCACGAGGGCGGCATAGAGACAGGGGACGAGGACGCGGAGTATGTCAACAGCCGCAGTCATGATATTCCGTCAAAAAAAATTACTGTTTTCATCCGTAGTCTTATAATATAAGGAAAATAGCGACAAATTGAATGAAAAAGCCGCGGCAACCGGAGGGTTGCCGCGGCTTTCCGGTCCTCAGGGAGTTCATTCTTCGAGAGTCGTCAGGTCCTTCGGTTCCTGGCCAAGCGCGCGCGCCTTGAGAACACGCCGCATGATTTTTCCGCTCCGGGTTTTCGGGAGGGAGTTCACGAATTCGATATGGTCGGGTTTCGCAATCGGACCCATCTCATGCGCAACGTGATTCCGGAGCTCTTCGGCGAGCCGGTCGTGTACCACGATCCCGGTTTTCAGGATAACGTAACTGTGAATTGCGTTCCCCTTCACGTCGTGCGGGAGACCGATCGCAGCGGCTTCCGCGACTGCGGGGTGACTCACGAGAGCGCTTTCAATTTCCGCCGTTCCGAGCCGGTAGCCGGACACCTTGATGACGTCATCCACGCGCCCGATGACCCAGAAGTAGCCGTCTTCATCCCGCTTCGCGGAATCTCCCGTAAGATAGACGCCGGGGAAGCGGCTCCAGTACTGCGCAACGTACCGATCGGGATCGTTATAGATCGTCCGCATCATCGCAGGCCATGGAGTCTTGATGACCAGGAAGCCTTCTTCGTTGGGCCCGACCGGTTTGCCCTCTTCGTTGTAGATGTCCATCTTCACGCCGGGGAACGGGCGGGTGGCCGAGCCGGGCTTGAGCGTGACACAGGGCATGGGCGTTATCATGAACATGCCTGTCTCCGTCTGCCACCAGGTATCCATCACGGGGCATTTCCCTTTCCCGATGACCCGGTGGTACCACCGCCACGCCTCGGGGTTGATCGGTTCGCCCACGGAGCCGAGGAGGCGGAGCGAGGAGAGGTCGTGACGGTTGGGCCATGCTTCCCCGAACCGCATGAGGCCGCGGATGGCCGTCGGCGCGGTGTACAGGATGTTGATCCCGTACTTCTCGATCATCTGCCACCACCGGTTCGGGTACGGATAGGTCGGCGCACCTTCATACATGAACGACGTGGCGCCGTTCAGCAACGGACCGTAGACGATGTAGCTGTGTCCGGTGATCCAGCCCGGGTCGGCGGCGCACCAGTAACGGTCTTCTTCATGGATGTCAAATACATATTTCAGCGTCGTGTAGGTGCCGACCATATACCCGCCATGGGTATGCAGGATCGCCTTCGGTTTCCCGGTGGTCCCCGACGTGTACAGAAGAAAGAGCGGGTCTTCGGCATCCACGACTTCAATCTGGCATGAGTTGCCGGCGATGGGGAGCGCCATCAGCTCGTGGTACCACATATCGCGCCCCTGCTCCATATTGACCGGTTCGCCCGTCCGCTTGACCACGAGCACGCTCTCCACGGTGGCAGCGCGCTGCAGCGCTTCGTCGGCGATCTGTTTCAGGGGGACCACTTTGCCACGCTGAAAGGCGCCGTCGCAGGTGATCAGCACCTTGGACTGACTGTCCTCGATCCGTTCAGCCAGCGCCTCGACGGTGAACCCGCCGTACACGACCGAGTGGACGGCGCCGATGCGCGCCGTCGCCAGCATCGCAATCGGGAGTTCCGGTATTCTGCCCATGTAGATGGTGACCCGGTCCCCTTTTTGCACGCCCAGGCTGCGGAGCACGTTCGCGAACTTGCACACCTCCCGGCGCAGCGCAAAGTAGGAGAAGGAACGGAATTCCCCTTTCTCCCCTTCCCACATCAGCGCAAGCTTGTTGCGTCGCGCGGTGACGGTATGTCGATCGAGGCAATTGTAGGCAATATTGGTTTTGCCGCCGGTAAACCATTTGAAAAAAGGCTTCTTCGAGTCGTCAAGGACCTTCTCCCAATGCCCGAACCAGTGAAGCTCGTTCGCCTCCTTCGCCCAGAAACCCTCCAGATCCTTCTCCGCAAACGCGGCCATTGTCTCCCACGATTTGACGTGCGCATGCCGGACGATTTCCTCGGGCGGCGCGAAGGACTCTCCAGTCAGCTTTTTCTCAGCCATTGCTTTCCTCCTGATGGTCGGGCGTGAACGTTCAATGGGGGCGATGCAATATTCAAAAGCGACCAAAGAGAATCAAGCGAAAACCGGCCTCGCGAGTTGCTCCACGGGAGAGCGAATCGTATCTTTCGTCATGGAAATCGAAGCCACGTTCATCTGTCTTTATTGCTTCCAGGTGAACACAACGGTGGTGGACGCCTCGGGGGGACTCCGGCAGGAGTATGTCGAGGACTGCCAGGTCTGCTGCAGGCCGAATCTCCTGCAGGTGACGATCGACCCCTCGCTCCAGGAGGCCATGATTGAGGCGGAAACGCCCTAAACTCCCCTTTGGACCCTTTTGTATCATTCCGGCACCAGACCAGTGAAAAGCAGCGAGCTCAAGGCCCTTCCGGATGAGCGGATCATTGCCGCGGCGCGGGAAGGGGAACGGCGCGCGTTCGCCGAACTGGTGCGGCGGTACGAGGATACCGTGTACCGGTTTGCGTACTCGCTCTGCCGCGAGCGGGAGAAGGCCGAGGAGACTTTCCAGGACACGTTTATCAATGTATTCCGGAAGCTCCGGACCTTCGACGGGAGGTCGAAGTTCTCCACGTGGCTCTACACCATCGTCACCAACAGCTGTTTGATGCGGCACCGGCGGAGGAAAATGCGCGACCTCGAGGAATCGCTCGAGGCGCTTGACGCGCCCGCCGCGGGCGCGGACGGCAGGTTTGTTGCTGCGGTGCCGCGGTGGGAGGAGACACCGGCCGACATCATGATGGACAAGGAACTGCGCGCTCAGCTCGATGCGGCGATCCGGAAGCTGCCTGACGATTACCGGTTGGTGTTTACCCTGCGGGATATCGAAGGCAAATCGACCGCGGAGACGGCGGCGATTGCGGGATTATCGGAGGAGGCGACGAAGTCGCGCCTGCGCCGCGCCCGCGCGTTTCTCCGCCAGCAGCTCAACCCGTACATGACGGCAGGCGACGGAGGCAGGAAATGAAATGCACCGACGTGTACCTCTTCCTCTGCGACAACCTCGACGAGGACATCAGCTCTCCGCGGTGCCGGGAGATCCGGAAGCACCTGGAGGGGTGTACGGATTGCAGCGCGTACCTTGCATCACTCAAAAAAACCGTGGTCCTCTACCAGACTTTCCCGGCCCCGCATCTCTCCCGCCGCGTCCATGCGCGCCTGGTGAAGGCGATCAACTCCCTCCCCCGCCCGGCCGGGACGACACCCAGACGACGCCGCTCCAGTCGCTGACCCGTCCGATCCGTTACCGCGTTCCCCGCATCACACTCTCGGTTCATCCCGGGCGTCCTGGCAAGAGTGTTTCCCGCCACAAGTGCCTTCAGCAGCTGTCCGCTCTACATGCCGTTTGGTATTTCGACGAGAAAACCGGGCTAAGAACCCGGCGTGGCAGGCGCATTGAGCTTGCTTTTCCGGTAACCGTAGGCGAAGTAGATTCCCATGCCGATGAGGAGCCAGATGCCGAAGCGGGCCCACGTCACGCCGGGCAGTCCCGCCATGAGGTAGAGGCACGAGAGGATTCCGAGGATGGGGATGAGGGGAACAAGCGGCGTCCGGAAGGCGCGGGGGCGGTCGGGATCCTTCCTGCGCAGGATGATGACTCCCGCACAGACCAGGATGAACGCGAAGAGCGTGCCGATATTGGTCAGTTCAACGATCTCGTTGATGTTCGCCACCGCAGCAATTGCCGCCACCACCACCCCGGTCCACATGGTGGTCACATGGGGCGTGCGGTACTTGGGGTGAACGTGGGAAAAGTAGCGCGGCAGCAGACCATCGCGGGACATCGAGAAAAAGATGCGCGGCTGGCCGTACTGGAACACCAGCAGGACGGCGCTCATCGACACGACAGCCCCGAACGCGACGATCCCCGCAGAGACATCTGCGCCCACGTAGGAAAACGCCGCAGCCAGCGGATCGGCGACACCCAGGTGGTACCAGGGAACCATCCCCGTCAACACCAGCGCAACGCCGATATATATGACGGTGCAGATGGCGAGCGACCCGAGGATGCCGATGGGAAGGTCGCGTGACGGCCGGCGGCACTCTTCGGCGGCCGTGGAGATCGCGTCGAAGCCGATG
>JBGPYM010000255.1:0-4327 GCA_041493205.1 Bacteroidota bacterium | reverse complement strand
TTGTTTTCTGTCGATGTGCCGGCGGATGCAGGTTCGGGATTATCGATCATCTCGTGCACAGTCTGTCCCGCGGGGATCATCGGGTACACATTATGTTCCTTGGCAACGACGAATTCCACAAAGACGGGGCCGTCGTTCCAGTCGAGGGCTTTCCGGAGAACATCCCGGACCTCCTCTGTTTTCGTGGCCCGAAACGCGGGGCACCCGAACGCCTCTGCAAGTTTCACGAAGTCCGGATTGGCGAGCTCGACCTGCGAGTACCGCTTGCGCCAGAAGAGTTCCTGCCATTGTCTGACCATGCCGAGGAACCCGTTGTTGATCACGAAGATTTTGAGGGGGAGCTTGTGCTGTACGATGGTGGCCATTTCCTGCATGTTCATTTGAAATCCTCCATCGCCGCTGATGGAGACGATGGGAAGGTCAGACCGTCCGAAGGCAGCACCCATCGCCGCCGGCAGCGAAAACCCCATGGTGCCGAGCCCGCCGGAAGTGATGTGCGATCGAGGGTGCACGTTCGTGAAGAACTGTGCGGCCCACATCTGATGCTGTCCGACATCGGTGACCAGCAGGGCATTCCCACCGGTCAGCTCTCCCAGCATCTGGATGACATACTGCGCGCGGATCTGGTCCCCGTTCTGGTAGCGCAGCGGATGCTCTTCTTTCCAGGTATCGATCATCCTGAGCCAGTCATCGGTGGCAAGCGGCAGCACTTCTTCCGTCAGTTTCGCGAGGACCCTTCGCACGTCGCCGACGATAGGGACATCCACCTGGACGTTCTTGCTGATCGCCGCAGGATCGATATCGATGTGAATCTTTCTGGCTTCAGGAGCGAAGGCCTCAACCTTTCCGGTAACACGGTCATCGAACCGCGCGCCGACGGCGATCAGGACGTCGCAGAAATTGACCGCCATGTTCGCATACCAGGTCCCGTGCATGCCGAGCATGCCGAGGGCCAGGGGGTTGTCCTCGGGAAATGCGCCGAGGCCGTGCAGCGTCGTGGTCACCGGGCAGCGGAGTTTTTCGGCGAAGGCCTTAAGGGCGGGTGCCGCGTCGGAGAGAATCGCGCCTCCTCCGACATAGAGGACCGGGCGCTTTGCCTCGTTGATCAATCCGGCAGCCTTCCGGATTTGCCTGGGGTGCCCGTCCACGATCGGCCGGTAGCTCCGGAGTTCGACCTTTTCAGGATACACGAAATGGGTTTTCTGCGCCATGACGTCTTTCGGCAGATCGACGAGAACGGGGCCGGGACGGCCGCTGGTCGCAATGTAGAACGCCTCGCGAATGGTTTTGGCGAGTTCATCGACGCTGCGGACCAGATAGCTGTGCTTCGTCACCGGGCGCGTGATGCCCACGATGTCCGCTTCCTGGAAGGCATCATTGCCGATCAGGCGCAGGGGTACCTGACCGGTGAACACCACGATGGGTATCGAGTCCATGAAGGCATCGGCGATTCCTGTGACGGTATTCGTCGCGCCGGGGCCGGAAGTGACCAGAACGACACCCGGTTTCCCCGTCGCTTTTGCGTACCCTTCGGCGGCGTGGGTGGCACCCTGTTCATGACGGGTCAGAACGTGCCGGATATCGGAAATATCATGCAGGGCGTCATACACACCGATCGTTGCGCCTCCCGGATACCCGAAGACAACCTCGACCTTTTCCGCGATGAGACTCCGGACGAAAATCTCCGCTCCGGTCATCATTTTTCCCGGGGATTGTCCGGTCGTCTCTGTTCCTGCAGTACTTCCTTTAGGGGAGATCATGGGGGATGTCCATTGTGAGTGGGGAGTTCGTTTAAAATTCGAGGTCGGTCACTGCTCCGAGACTGCTGCTGGAGACAACGCGGGCGTATTTTGCCAGGACTCCCGACGTGTAGCGGGGCGTCGGGGGTTTCCACCCCCGCCTGCGGCGTTCCAGTTCAGCGGGCGGGATATTGAGCACGAGAAGGCGGGCATCAGCGTCGATCGTGATGCTGTCCTGTTCCTGCACCAGTGCAATAGCACCCCCCATGTAGGCTTCGGGGGAAACGTGACCGACGACCATGCCATAGGTTCCACCGGAGAACCGGCCATCGGTGATAAGGCCGACAGAACCGCCGAGGCCCGCGCCGACCAGGGCGGAGGTTGGCGCGAGCATTTCACGCATGCCGGGCCCTCCACGGGGTCCTTCATACCGGATGACGATGACGTCGCCGGTGACGATCTTTCCTGCGAGGATCGCCGTGAGGCACTCCTCTTCCGAGTCGAACACGCGGGCCGGGCCTTTCATGGAGTGATTGCGCACGCCGGTGAGCTTTGCGACCGCGCCGTCGGGCGCAAGATTACCGCGCAGGATGGCCAGATGCCCCTCCGGATAGAGCGGCGCGCCCCACGGGAGAATGACTTCCTGGCCTTTGGGCGGCACCGGTGATACATCTGCAAGCAGCTCGCTGACCGTCTTTCCCGTAATGGTGAGTGCTTCGCCATGCAGCACGCCGTTATCAAGGAGCATTCGCATTACCTGTGGCACGCCGCCGGCCGTATGGAATTCAGTGGTGACGAACCTGCCTGACGGCTTCAGGTCGCAGAGAACCGGTATGCGGGGTCGAATACGTTCAAAATCGTCCAGGGTAAGGGGAACGTGAGCGGCGTGGGCGATTGCGAGGAGATGAAGGACTGCGTTTGTGGACCCTCCGATCGCCATCACAACCGCGATGGCATTTTCGAAGGCTTCACGTGTCAGGATGTCGCGGGGAAGGATGTTTTGGGTGACGGCGCGGGCGAGCGTTTCTGCGGAGCGGGCGGCGCTCTCGGACTTCTCGCCGTCCTCCGCGGCCATGGTGGAGGAGAACATGAGACTCATGCCGAGCGCCTCGATGGCGGAGGACATGGTGTTTGCCGTGAACATGCCGCCGCATGATCCGGCGCCGGGACAGGCCCGCCGTTCGACTTCGAGGAGCTCCTGATCGGACATTGTGCGGGCGCTGTGGCGGCCGACCGCTTCGAAGACGCTTACCACGGTCAGATCTTTCCCGTCATAGTGTCCGGCTTTGATCGTCCCGCCGTACACAAAGATCGCGGGGATATTCATGCGTGCAATGGCGATCATCGCGCCGGGCATATTCTTGTCGCAGCCGCCCACGACCAGGACGCCATCCATGGACTGCGCGCTGCAGGCTGTTTCAATGGAGTCGGCGATCACCTCACGAGAGACGAGGGAGTATTTCATCCCTTCTGTGCCCATGGAGATACCGTCGGACACGGTGATCGTCCCGAAGATCTGGGGCATGGTCCCTTCGGCGCGCAGGGCCGCGACCGCACGGTCGGCGAGCTGTTGCAGACCGAGGTTGCAGGGGGTGATCGTGCTGTATGCGTTGGCGACACCGATGATCGGCTTGCGGAAGTCGTCGTCGCCGAACCCGACCGCACGGAGCATAGCCCTGTTGGGGGCGCGCTGGACCCCCTCCGTTATCGTGCGGCTTCTGAGGTTCTTCCTGGTCAGATCGGGCATTGCGTTTCAATCCTCACAAACGGACACGTGAATTCTTTCGTCCGCCAGAGGTGAACCGCGCTTGACCTTTTTATGGAGAGTGTTGCTGGGGTGTGTGCTTGGTTGCCTCTGGCGTCCGGTTAGCTGTTAAGAAACAGCCCCAGGTGAGCCAGCAGGCAGAGATGAATCAGGCCGGAGAGGAAAATGCCCAGACTGACGCGGAGGCTCCCGGAGAGGGTGCCAGCGTGCGCGGCAGTCAGATTATGAAGGGGATTTTCCACGGAGATGAGCAAGAATTGGTGTATTCAATATAAGATTCAGGGGGACGTTGTCAAGAGAAAATTCTGTCTATTTGGAACGCTCCCTGAATTCCGTGGAATCTGGTTCAATCTGTGCGCTTTCCCCGCCTGGGAGGGGCGCCGATCACTTGTCCGAGAAAAAGAGCTCTTCGGTCAGGACCCAGAGAAGCGCAGCGCCTCCCGCAACGATGAGAAGAGAGAGTTGAGATCCTGAGGCAGGAGAGATACCGCCGAGGAGGGCGCAGAGTGAATCCCAGTTCCAGAGGACGATTGCCACGAGGCCTGCGAGAGCAACTCCGAGCGAGCTCAGAAAGAGCACGAGATCCACGATCGAGAGCCGCCTTTCCCTTCGTACGATCTGTGCTCTGAACCAGAGCGCGCGGTGGTTCACCGGGGGATATTCGGCTCCGGCCACTGAAGCGGAGAGCCGCCGCATTGCTGAGGCCGCCTTCAGTGTAGGATGGCAGACCGGGCACGATGCAGCGTGCGACTCGAGATCGGCCGTCCAGTCATTCGATCTGATGGCATCGATCACCTGCTCTTCGAAACGACAGGTCTCGTTG
>JBGPYM010000086.1:0-11411 GCA_041493205.1 Bacteroidota bacterium | reverse complement strand
CTTCGATGAGGAACAGAATCGCGATCAGCGCAAGCTTCCGGTTGCTCCCGAAGATCCGTGTCCTGAACAGGTACAGGTACAATCCGTACAGCAGGAGAATGATCGATACATGCACCAGGGTGCCGATCATCTGGGAGGGACGGTCCGTTTCGGCGCCCCGCTCCTGTAGTTCCCTTCGGAGGGATTCCAGCTTGAGCCTGGTCTCCTGCGTGATGCGCTCGTGTTTGCTGACGACGCGCTCATTTTCCTGCACGAAGCCCAGGGTGCGCGGAACGGCGTCCGCCGCTGCGGCAAGGCCCTGATCGGTGGCGGTGGTGCTGTACCGGATGTTCGGGCGAATCTGCATGACGCCGATCTTATAGGCAATCCCGACGGCATCCGGATCGCCGGCGAACCGGTCGAGGAGCGCTTTCTCCAGCAGTGCGTGAAGGTCGGTGTTGTCGAGCAATCGCGTACTCGGGATGATTTCCTCGACCGAACCCTTCCGGAGCGCGAGGTCGGAGCGACCAAGCGAACTCTTCGCCCGGTCGAGGATGCCTGCTTTCAGGTACTCACGTGTCAGGCCCCCCAGCATGCGTCGCATCTCCCTGAGCCGGCCGCTCGCCGCCAGGGCCGAGAGAGCGTCCCATTCCCGGTCGGAAAACGGAATGTCGAGTGCGGAGGCGAGGCGGAAAAACTGCAGCGAGTCTGCGGCGCTGCCGGCACTATGCTTCCCTCCGTTTTTGTGGATCTGGGCGCGCACGGCGAGCGCCTCTTCCAGCCGGCTGAAAAACCTGTCGAGCTGTGCGAGCTGCGAGTCCGTTCCCGCGGTGTCCCTTTCGAACACATCGAAGACGGTCTTGCGAGCTTCGTTGACGTCGCGGGCATATTCATGTTCATCCCGGAACACCGGGAACGAGAACGGCGCGATCAGATCTTTCTGCGCCCAGACGGCCCCCACTTTATACTCCAGCTCGACGGATGCACCCCGCGGGAAGAGGAGCACGAGCGTGACGGTCAGCAGGATCCCGATACTTGCTTTCAGCAGAATCGCCGGCGTAAACCACTCTTTCCGGAAGATTCTGCTCAATCCCGTTCTTGTTCGCTCGTCAAGCATGAGGTAAGAAAATGTCGGCAGATTATGTAAACAAATATCGTGAGATTCAGACAGATAATCAAACCGCTCCGTTGAACGAAAAAGGCCGGTGATTGCTCACCGGCCCTTGCGAAAACCTGCACGCGTCTGATTTTTAGTTATTTCTGGCCCCCTGATTGATCCAAAGGGCGAGCATCCTCAATTCTGTATTGGTCAGCCACGATGCGGATCCGGCTTCGATCTTCCATTTGGGATTCAGCGGCATTCTGTCGCCAAACGGAGGAGTGGAGGACGTTTTTTTTACGATGATGCTCTCGCGTGAGTTTCCGGACACAATCGGCGACCCGTGCTTTCCTCCCTCCATCAGTTTCTCGTACGAGTCAAGGGAGAGTTCGCTCGGATTAAAATTGTCCTCCGCATGGCACGGAAGACATCGGCGGTCGATGAGGGGTGCGATGTCCTTCCGGAACGACACCGGCGCCGATTTCTTCGCCTGTGCAGGGGCCGCCACGACGCCGGTCAGGACCAATCCCGCAACGATCAGAAAGCGCACTCCGGACAGCTTCATCATCGTGCGCCGTCAGTTCTTGATGATCGGGATCGTCACGGACCTCGTCGCCGAGGGGGAGCTGTCCCTGATGATGACGGAGGTCGATCCTGTTGCGACGGTCGCGGCCCCAAACACTGTCAGCGACGCGGGCGTATGCGCCGAATCGACCCATACGGCGCTGGCCAGACTCGCAACGGGGAGCTGGCTCATGGTATACGGCGCCTGCCCTCCTGTGATGCTCACCGTCTGGGAAGTGCCGCTGCTGACGGTCGCCGATGGGGGCGCCGACGTGAGCGCCGGCCCTCCCGGCTGGAGCGGCGGTGCGGTGCTTCCGCTGTCCTTGCAACTCTCCGTCGCGAGGGCAAGAAACAAAACTACAACGGCGCCCGCAAGGATGCCGCCGAGCCATCCGTGTGCGCGCCTGGCGTGCTCAGAGATAGAGGTGGAAAAGGATGTCAAGCTCATTTTTGTTCCCTCTGTTCGGATCTTCCTTGACGATACGATAGACCGGCCGGACTTCCACCCCCCCGAGAGGGAAGAATTCAAACCCCACGCTGTACCGTGTAATGGTGCCGGTCTTATAATCGATGTCAAAATCATGAAAATCATATCCCAGCTTCAGGTCAAGCCCCGGGGTCACGACATAGTCCGCCTCAAAAAATGTCACCAGTTCGGTCACGGTGATACCCAGCGGGGACTTGTTCTTCACCAGATCAGCTTCCCCCAGGAACGTCAGGCCCCCCCAGCTCAGCGATCCCATGCCTCCATAATAGGTGGAGGTTACTCCGCCGACCTTTTTCGTCAGGAAGTCTCCCCCAAGCCCCAGGGACAAGTCCGATGCCAGTTTGAACATCCCCTCGAGCCGCCCCAGGTACTCCTTTGCGCTTGACGTCGGGGGGAGGTCCCCTTCATCAGCGTTGTAAATTCCACCTGTGAGTGTGATCGGTCCAGGGGAGACAGCCGCCTCCACCCCGGTCCGCTCCACCCGCCCCTGCTCAGGACTCATGCCGGTCACCTGCCGGATGTAGCTTGTATGATCATCGAGGCGCGTGCCGAAGTTCGGCAGAAACTTACCGACTTTGATATACCCGGAGGCCGGCAGAACACTGAGGAGGCCATACGCTTCAAATCCATTCCGCAGTCCCTTCTTCAGGAAAAAGCTCACCTTCTTGGCAATGCGGAGATTCACATAGAGATCCCCCTGCATTGCATAGAATCCGTTGCGTGCCGCTGCGCCCGGGACCTGTTGAGAAAAGTAGAGTGTGCGGAAGTCGGCTCCCACCCCGAGCACATTGGTGATAATGTTGGAGAAATCCTCAAGCTCGTAATCCTTCGACCATGCGGGAACGGGGAGCTGTTCCCTGCCGTACTGCGTTCCGAAGGGCTGGCGCATTCCGCCCCCCGAGGGATTGATATGACATGACTGGCACTTCGCGCCGTTGCGGCTGGCAAAGCGGGGGAGCGCTGGTGCGCTGCCGGCGAAGGCTGCAGCCAGCAGAAGTATGAGAGCAGGACGATTGATAGTCATGAGGGAACTCCTTCCGAAATCACTGCGTCGCCGTGTGCCTGAGTGTTCAGGTGCGGGAAATATACGGAGCGCACCCTTCTGAAGCAATCACGGACAGTTTCCCCACGCCCCCATTTATCCATCCTTCATCCTTCTCCGTTTTTCTTTTTTCCTTCTCTTCTCTCTTCTCTGTTCTGTGCTTAATTGGTTCTGTACCCGAGCGACTGCGCATAGCGTCCGACCCTGGCTGCGAGCAGCTTGCGCGCGCGGTGAATACGGGAGCGAATCGTGCCCACCGGCACCCGCATGAACAGTGCTATCTCTTCGTACGTACACCCCTCCACATCTTTGAGCAGGAGCACCGTCTGGTATTCGGGGGGAAGCGCATGGAGCGCATCGGACAATTCGTCGCCGAGGAGTGCATGGGCGTCCTGTGCTGAGGATCCGTCGTCCAGCGATGCGTGCATGCTGTGCGCATCGCCCTCCACCCCGGCGGACCGGGTCCCCTCGGCCTGGAAGTCAAGCGGGATCGGGAGATACTGCTTGCGCCGGTACTCGTTGATGAAAGAGTGTTTGCAGATCTGAAAGAGCCACGCCCGGCAATTTGTCCCTTCTTTGTATGTGCCGAAATATCGGAGCGCCTTCAGCATGGTCTCCTGGACCAGATCGTCGGATCGTCCCCGGTCCCTGGTCAGCGCTTCGGCATAGTGGCGGAGCGCAGGCAGCTGCGGCAGCGCCTCGCGTTCGAATAGTGTCGTTGACATCGCCCTTGTCTCCTGCGTGTTGTCGCCTGGTGGATTTCGTTGACGACAAGAATGTCAAGAGGCGTGCCAGCACCACCACGCGCGGAATCAGCGTCAGGAAGGGAGGTTTTGCGTTAAAGGGTGAGGAAGGGCTTTAGCACTGTGGCAGCAGAGCCACAGTGGGATGGGGATGGGAAATGGCGTGTGTGGCACGAATGCCACATGCCCGCATCCCCTATTCGCGGAATGAGGAGGGGTCAATGGAGTAGTCGCTCATCTTCCGGTAGATGGTCTTCCGGTCGACTTCCATCATTTTTGCAACCTGGTTGATGTTTCCTTTGCAGAGCCTCAGCATGCGTGTGAGGTATCGCTCCTCCGCGTGCCGGAGGATGTTTCCGATGTAGTCCTTGTACGGGGTGTTCATGCTCATCCCGTCGGATTGATCGCCGGTTGGTTTCGGTGCGGGCGGGTCCGCGTTGGGAAGTTCCATGTTCACGATGACGTCCTCCGGTGTTTTGATGATTGCGCGCTTGATCAGGTTTTCCAACTCCCGGATATTCCCCCGCCAGGTGTAATTGATCATATCGCTCATGACCGTGGTGGCGATTGTTTTCACCCTGCCACCGGCAAGGTCGGCGTGACGCCGGAGAAAATGCTCCGTCAGCAGGGGAATGTCTTCAAGCCGTTCACGCAGGGGGGGAAGCATGATCGGGAACACGTTCAAGCGGTAAAAGAGGTCCTCCCGGAAGTCTGCCTGACGGACCATGAGGTCGAGATTTCTGTTTGTGGCCGCGACGACGCGCGTATTGACGCTGATCGAGCCGGTGCCTCCCACCCGTTCAAACGTCTTGTCCTGCAGCGCGCGCAGGAGCTTTGTCTGTACCGCGGCCGAGATATCGCCGATTTCATCAAGAAAGAGCGTCCCGTTGTTTGCTTCCTCGAATCTCCCCGGCCGCTGGCGCGTCGCGCCGGTGAAGGCTCCCTTCTCGTATCCAAACAGCTCGCTTTCCAGGAGGTTCTCGGGGATTGCGGAGCAGTTGACCACGACAAACGCTCGGGACGAGCGCTCGCTGTTGAAATGAAGTGCACGGGCAACAAGCTCTTTTCCCGTTCCGCTCTCTCCCTGGATGAGGATTGTCACGTCCGTGTTGGCCACCTGCTGGATCTGATGGAGGACGTCCCGCATGGCGGGGCTCCGGCTCACCATGTTGCCGAAACTGTATGTCCCGTGCAGTTCCTCACGCAGCGAACGGAGTTCCCGGTCCTTTCTCTGCATCTCCAGGACCCGGCGCAGCTTGATCAGCAGCTCGTCGTTGTTGGCGGGTTTGGTCAGGTAATCGGTTGCCCCCTGACGCATCGCTTCGACGGCGGTCTGAATGGACCCGAACCCCGTTACCATGATCACGGGGAGTTCGGGACGCCGCGCCTTGACCTTGGCAAGCAGCTCGACGCCGCTCATCTTCCCCATGACCATGTCCGAAAGGAGGATGTCGAATTCTTCGCTCCCGATTCTTTCCAGCGCCTCAACTCCGTCCGCCGCACAGGTCACCTGAAATCCCTCGTCTTCGAGGAGCGTCTTGGTTGCAACCCGGAAAGCTCTGTCGTCGTCCACGACGAGTATGGAGGCATGGTCAGGCATGGAGATCGCCTGCCGGTGGAAGTTCGACGGTAAAGAGTGTACCGTGTCCCGGTGTGCTGCGCACGGCGATGGTTCCCTGGTGAGCCTGCACGATGCCGTAGCTGACAGCGAGGCCGAGGCCCACGCCGCTCACTTCTTTCTTTGTGGTGAAGAATGCCTCGAAAATGCGCCCCAGGTTTTCCTCGGGGATGCCGACGCCGGTATCCTCCACTTCGAGGCAGACGTTCCCGCGGTTTGCACGGCAGCGAAGTGTCAGGGTTCCTCCCTCATGCATGGCGTCGCGCGCGTTCAGAATAAGATTGATAATCACCTGCTTGATCTTGTCCCGGGAACCGCGGACAGCCGGGACCGGGTCGTCCGCACGGAGCACGACGTTGACACCTGCCTGCTCCAGCTGCGGCGTATACGTGCGGGCGATTTCTGCCAGCAGATCCCGGAGATCGACCTCGTCCTGCTCGAGCTCCACGACCGAACCCCGGTAAAAATCGAGCATTTGCCGCGTGAGCTTCGCCATCCGGGAGACTTCCTCCAGGGCGACCGTAATCAGTTCGCGCGCCTGTTCGTTTCCGTCGATCTTGCGCAGCGAGGATTCCAGGAGACTCTGGATATTGTGAATGGGGTTGTTGATTTCGTGGGAGAGCTGGGCGGTCAGCTTTCCCGTGACCGCCAGCCGCTCGCTCCGCACCAGGTCTTCCTGGGCCTTCCGGAGCTTGTCGAATGCCTGCTGGATTTGCGTGTTGCGCTCGGAAAGAGACTGGTTTGCGTGATCGAGCTGGTCGATCTTCTCCTTGAGGGCGACGCGCATTTCGTCGAAGCGGAGCGCGAGCAGCGAGAGTTCGTCGTGCCCCGGCCGGAGTTTCTCAGCGCCCGGGACCGGCGTGTTGAGATTGCCGAGGCTGATTTCGTGCGTTGCACCGACCAGGCCATGCACCGGTTTGGACACGAATGTACGGAACATGACCGTGGCAACGGTGATGATTACCGCAGCAAAGGCCAGAAAGATGACCGACGATCGCGTCCAGTTGTCTGCGGTGGCCGTGGACACACGCGCAAACGAGATTCTGATGTCCGCGGCCCCCATCGTGTACCCGACGGGGACAGCATGGCATTTCTGACAGACACGGGTGGCGGTGAACGGCACGACGCCGCGGAAGTATTCCCCTTCCCGCTCGAAGAACGGTTCGCCGCGGTCGAGCACGCGCTGCTGAATCGCATCCCGCGGGCGGAGGTCCCAGTACTTTTCCTGCAGGCGCGAGATTCTCTCCGGTGTCAGGAGTTCCTCGCGAATTCTTAGATTATTTACGAATATGATAAGCGTATCGATTTGCTTGACCGCGTTGACCCTCTCTATGAAGCTGCTGTCCACTTCATAGTTCTTGATCATCATGCTGACGAGAGATTCCTTCACGATATCGGCATAGGTATGTGCCGCATTCTGGGCTTCTTCCACCATTTCGCGCTCCTGAAACTGGTTCTGGAGTACGACGCTCACGGTGATAAAAACGATAAAGACCGGAACGATGGCAATGAGGATCTTTCTCGCAAGAGGCACGGCACACCCCTGTCAGTTGTTGGTGACCTTTCGGCTAAGGTACCATAATGACCTTAGAGAATCAAAGCAGGATCGGGGGTGTCCCACGGGGTAAAGGGACAACCCCGGGGGAAAGTTCCTCGCCCTGCGTTGAATCTCCGTCACTGATTCTCTATATTGCCTTTATGGAATTGAGTCCTGCGACTGCTTCCCTCCTTTCCGCGTTGGACACATTATCTGCACATACGCTGGCCCGCCGCGCGGATCTCGGTGCACTTCTGGAGCTTGGGGCGGTCCCCGGTGCAATGACGAAACTGGAAGAACTCTCATTTTCTGCAAAATTTGTGCATCGGGCTCACGTGATGCTGGTGCGGATAGGGAAAGACGGTGAAGGATACGACCGGCTGGCCGCGGAATTTTCGGCAAATATGGAAAAAGCGGTGAGCCTGCTCGCGTCTATGATAGAGGCGGCGCCGCCGGAAGTCCGGGCGCGCTTTCACGCCGTGTACCTTGCCATGACGCAGGAAGCGGTGGCGGGGCTGCTGGAACTGTTTCACGATCTCGGGTGGTACAAGAACTGGCTGATTGACACCGGAGAGCATACCACGGGCACATCATGACTCCTTCCCCCCGGTCTTCGCGCATTGCGCTGTACGTGATGGTGGTCGCTGCGATATTCTGGCTGGGGAGCGTGAACATCCGGGCGATGATCGGCAACGATATGTTGAAGACCGGGACGCTGGAGTTTGAAGAGTATCTGGCGCCTGAAGCCGAGCGGGAGATTTTCCGCCTGCTGTCGTTTGCGTCGCTGATCGTCATGATCAGCTACGCCGCGGTTCTTGTCAGCGGGACGGTGTTCCTGACCACGACGCCCTTGCGCTTCCGCGAACACGGCTGGCTGATGATGAGCGCAATTCTGTTTTACGCCTTCGTGCCGGTGGAGGTCTTTACCATGTCCCTGGACGCCCGGATGGTGTACATGGAGTTCTTTACGACGGCCGGCAACGACGTGTTCCGGGAACTGTTCATCGCCCGCGTCGCCGCCCTCGCCGGAGCGCCTGTCATCGCACTGCTGTGCTACTACACGATTATTGCGCTGGCAGTGTTCCGGCCTCTGACGCGGCGGGTGCAACCGACGGCATGAAACACGAGGAATTGATAGCGGAGCTGCACGACATCGCGCGCCAGCTCGGCGTGACGATCCGGTACGAGCGTGGAGACTTCGAGGGGGGGTACTGCATCCTGAAAGAGCAGAAAATGCTGCTCGTCAACCGCCGGCTCATCCCCCAGCGCAAGGCGTCGGTCCTCGCGACGGCCCTGCATGAGATCGGGCTCGACAATGTCTACCTCAAGCCCGCCCTTCGGGGATACATTGAGGACGAAGTGGCTCGATCGCGCCCCGCCGTACCACAGGCCCCGAAGAGCCCGACATGATCAAGGCGGTAATCTTCGATCTCGACAATACCCTTGTCGACTTCATGAGCATGAAGCGCCTGGCCGTTTCCGCCGCGATCAACTCCATGATTGACGCAGGTCTCGGCCTCGCACCGGACGAGGTACAGGCCCGCATCGATGCCATCTACAAGGAACGCGGGATCGAGTTTCAGAGCGTGTTCGACCAGCTTCTCTACGACGTGTTTCAGAAAGTCGATTACAAGATCCTTTCCGCCGGGATCATCGCCTACCGCCGGGCCCGTGAAGCGGCGCTGGTGCCTTACCCGCATGTCAATATGACGCTTGTCGCCCTGCTCAAGCGGGGTATCCGGTTGGCCGTGGTTTCGGACGCTCCGGGACGCGAGGCGTGGCTCCGGCTCTGTTATCTCGATTTTCACCACCTCTTTGATTACGTCGTGGTGTACGAAGACACGGGTGAACGCAAACCGAGCCCTGCGCCGTTCCGACGGGCGCTTGAGCTGCTCGGTGTTCAGCCCGCGGAGACCATCATGGTCGGCGATTGGGCAGAACGGGACGTGGTGGGCGCCGCAAACCTCGGCATGACTACCGCTTTCGCGCGGTACGGGGACACATTCGGGACCGTGGAATCGCACGCCGATTATGATCTGAACGACGTGTCCGAGCTTCTTGATGTAATCGACCGAGAAAATCGAAAGCGGAAGGGGGGCTGAGCGGGATGGTCAGGGGTATTGGTGTTGATATCATAGAAATTGACCGCATTCAAAGAAGCGTCGAAACCGTGGGCGAGCAGTTTTTGCAGAAGGTGTATACGCCGGGGGAGATTTCGTATTGCGATGGCAAAGTGAACCGCTTTCAGCACTATGCCGCCCGGTTCGCTGCAAAGGAGGCCCTCAGCAAGGCCCTCTCGACAGGTTGGGCGGGCGAATTCCGCTGGAAGGATGTTGAGGTGACGAATGACCCTTCCGGTCAGCCCCGGATCACATTGCATGGCAGCCTTCACTCCCACCTGGCGGGTGCCGCCGTCATGCTCTCGATGTCTCACTCCGAGAGTCACGTTGTCGCCATGGTGGTGATAGAGGACGGACGCCCGTGAAGATGACGATTTACCGGAAGGTCATGATCGGGTTCGGCATCATTATCGGCCTGATGTTTATCGCGAGCACCTATGTGCTGTTGGAACTGCGCTACGTCTCTGAAGCGTCCCGGAGCGCCCTCACGGTCGACGTGGGAGCCATTGACATGGCAAAGCAGCTCCAGACGATTCTCTATGAAGAGGAGCGCTATGCACAGAAATACCTGATTGCCCGCGACGCGGCCTATCATGCCATCTTCATGGACAACAACCGCCTCTTCGTGCGCTATCTCGATTCCCTCAATGAGATGCTCTACGAGCCGCGTGACCGGGAGTTGCTGGCGAAAGCAGGTAACAGGCACGACTGGCATTTCCTGGCTGTCGCGGAGGCGGATTCCTATGAGTCGATCGAAAACGAAAAGGCGCGTACCGATACCGTCGATGCGATTCATCGCGGGCTGGATGAGCTGATCGCGGAAAAACAACGGGCTGTCCGCGCGACGACAGCCGGCGTTGACACGGCGATGCAGCGGTCCTTCCGCGTGGCAGTCCTCATTGCGTTCTGCACCCTTCTCGCCGCAATTGCCACCGCGCTTTTCATCGCACGCACCATCACGCGCCCGATCCGCACGCTGGTCGCGGGAACGCGGGAGGTCGCACGGGGGACCTTCGCGCACATCCGTGTCCGCTCCAAGGACGAAATGGCCGATCTCGCCCAGGCGTTCAATTCGATGAGCTCGAGCCTGGACCGGTTGAACCGTTTCCGGGCCGAGATGATGCAGCATATTTCCCACGAACTCCGGATGCCGTTGCAGACAATGCACTCGGCCTACTATCTTCTCACCGAACAGCAGGCGGGTCCGCTCACCGAGCGTCAACGGAAGCTGCTCGATTCGATGCTCGAGAACATCAACAAAATCGCGAAGTTCAGCAACCAGTTCCTTGATCTCTCCAAGGTCGAGGCGGGCATGATGGAGTACAATCTTGCGCGGGCCGATCTTGCCGCCGTCATTCGCCCGACGGTGGAGGACGCAGGCGTCATCGCCGCGCAGAATGAGATCACGCTCACCTTCCTTCCGTTCCCCGCACCGCAGGTGATCGTTGACGCCGAGAAATGCTCGCAGATTGCGGCCAACCTCATCAACAATGCGCTGAAATACACTGCCAAGGAAGGCACTGTGGAGGTCATCGTGGGCCCGTCCACGCGGGGGACGCAGCTGACGGTACGCGACACGGGCACCGGCATCCCCGCGGGTGAGCTGCCGAAAATATTCACGAAGTTCTACCGGGCTTCCACGGCATTGAAGGGACGGAAGAAAGGAACAGGCATCGGGCTTGCCTTCGTGAAAGCCCTGGTCGAAGGGCAGGGAGGGACAGTGAAAGTCACAAGTGCGCCGGGAGTCGGATCCACCTTCACGGTTGAGTTTCCCGCAGCCCGCGCAACCGAAAGAAAGAAGGCCTCATGAAGACTCTCATCCCGATGATGACCATCGGTCTGTTCCTCGCGGGGTGTGCCGGGACCTTCGAAAGCCGCACGGCGGATCTCGTCATCTATCACATGCGCATGGCGGACAGCCTGGAACAAGAGATGGCGCTCAAGCCGGCGGCAGAGCATTACGCACTTGTGGCAACCGAGTTTCCCCAGACAACCGCCTACCCCATCGCAGTCCGGAAAGCGGCGATGCTCTATGCAAGCGAATTCAACCCTGCGCGCAATGACAGCCTGGCACTGCGCTGGTTCACCGCCTGCCTCGGCCTGCCATTGAAAAAAACCGATCGTGAGAATATCCAGACCTTCATTGCACTCCTGCAGAGGGTGCGGATACTCCAGGAGGAGGTGACCCGGCGGACCGCCTCCGCGGACAGCCTCACGTCGAT
>JBGPYM010000169.1:0-6994 GCA_041493205.1 Bacteroidota bacterium | reverse complement strand
GTCGGAACGACGGTTCCCGAAACCATCGAACCGTGAATGCGCGCGGCAAGCGAGAGATCCTCTGCGAACGGCGTATAGCGCCGCGCGTCAACGTCGATCCGGCTGAAATCCACGTCCGCTTCCCCGAGTCCGTTCTTTGTCACCGACAGGGAGACCATCGTGCCCCGCATGGCATATTCACGCAAATCCCGCGAATCAAATGTGTATGCGGCTGCACAATACAGGTACAGGTCCTGACCGTCAGCCGAAGCCGTGCGCCCGGGCCTGTAGGAGGATACGCGCACGTTATGCACCCCGAAATTGATCCCCGCAGTCTCAAACAACGTAAAGCGCTCCCCGACGGCAATGTTGACGTCGAAATGACGCTCATCGAAATCGCCCGTCAGCGCCGATTCAATGAGGCTTCTGTTCCTCACCGTGCCCATGGAGAGCGATGTGCCGAACGAGAGATTGTGCTCCCGGTCGAACATCGGATCGACAAAGGACAACGAAAGGGCCGGGTCAAAGCCGAAGATGACGGACCCGTAAAGCTTCTGGTTCCGTCCGCGGAAGTTGGTGTGCAGGAGGCCGCCCCCGTAATAGGGCTTGTGCGGGTCGCCGTCGCGGAACCCGAGGATCGGCACGGGGATGATGTACCACCGCTCCTTTACTTCGACGTACAGGAAACGGGTGGTCCCGAGGGAATCGTAAAGAATCTCGACCGAGGTGAAGAGCCCAAGACTGTAAATCCTGTTCCGGTCGTATTCGATCGCGTCGGCGGTCACGCGGGAGCCGGCTTTCATCGACATCTCGTCGAGGATGACGTACGTCTTGGTCTTTTCGTTTCCCGCGACGATGACGGTGTCGGCGATCCCCAGCACGATGCTTTCAGCCCGGATGGGTTGGTCCTGGGCGGGGAGAAGGGATGTCCCCAACACCGGCAGGAGTGCTGCGATGAGGGCAAGCGAAGCGCGGTGGCTGGGCATGCGGCGGTGCGTCAGTGGAAGAGGTGCAGAGCGCGCTCGGCAGCAGCCTGCTCGGCTTCTTTCTTGTTCTTCCCCCGGCCTGTACCTTTCTTTTCGTTTTTGAGAAAGACCTCCACGGTGAATGTGCGGTCGTGATCCGGACCCTCTTCCCGCACAATGCTGTAGCGGGGAATGCCGAATCCGTGTCCCTGCGCGTATTCCAGGAGCATGCTCTTGTAATTCTCGTCGGACGTCGCCACTTCGCCGCGCCGCAGCGCGCTCAGGACGCGCCGTTCGACGAACCCGCGGGCCGCATCGATGCCGCCGTCGAGGTAGATCGCCGCAATGATCGCCTCGAAACAGTCGGCGGTGATCGTATCATGCCCCTTCCCCAGCGATCCCGCAGCGCTCGGACTCGTGAGGATGAAATCGGCGAGGCGGATCGCCTTCCCGTAGGCCGCAAGGGCCTTGCGGTTGACCAGGCGCGACCGGACCTTCGTCAGCTCCCCCTCTTCGGCACGGGGGAAGTGGCGGTACAGATACTCGCCCACGATCAGGTTCAGGACCGAGTCGCCGAGGAATTCCATCCGCTCGTTGGAGACGCTCGCATGATGCCGCTGCTGCAGGGAGGAACGGTGGACGAGGGCGCGCACGAAGAGGGCGGGTGTACGAATCCGGTAACCGATGAGTTGCTCAAATTCCCGGATATTGGCGGTGAATCGGGGGTGGAAGGGGACCTCGCCGGCGCTCCCGGCGGCAGGGGCGGGGATCCTGAGCCACCGCGCGAACAATTCACGCACCCGTGCCATACAGGGACTTACGTTGTGTACTTCTTTACCAGAATGGTCGCGTTGTGCCCGCCGAACCCGAATGTGTTGCTGAGCGCGTAGTGCACGACTCGTTTGACGGCCACGTTGGGCGTGTAGTCAAGGTCGCACGCCGGATCCGGTTGCTGGTAGTTGATGGTGGGAGGTATCATGTCATGCTTCACGGCCATGATGGCGGCAATCGCTTCGACCGCCCCCGCGGCGCCCAGCAGGTGCCCCGTCATGGATTTGGTCGAACTGATCTTGATCGCGCGGGCATGATCGCCGAAGGCCGTCTTGATGGCCTGTGTCTCGCTGATGTCCCCGAGCGGGGTGGAGGTCCCGTGCACGTTGATGTAGTCGACCTTGTCCGGCGTGATCCCCGCGTCCTTCAGCGACCTGCGCATCGAACGGACTGCGCCCTCGCCCCCTTCGGGGGGAGCGGTGATGTGATGGGCGTCGGCCGTGAAGCCGATGCCCACGATCTCGCAGTAGATCTTCGCTTTGCGCTGCTGCGCATGGACGAGCTCTTCGAGCACAAGCGCCCCGCCCCCTTCACCCATCACGAACCCGTCGCGCAACTTGTCGAACGGACGGCTTGCAACCGACGGGTCGTCGTTCCGGGTTGACAGCGCCCGCATGGCGTTGAATCCGCCAAGACCCATCGGCGTGATCGGCGCTTCGGAGCCGCCGCAAACCATCACGTCGGCGTCCCCGTACTGGATGATCCGGAACGCGTCGCCGATTGCATGCGATGCCGTCGCGCAGGCGGAGACGGTGGCGTAGTTGGGGCCCTTGAGCCCGTGCTTGATGGAAATGTTGCCGCAGGCAATGTCAGGGATGAGCATCGGGATGAAGAACGGGCTGATGCGACCCGGTCCGCCCTGCATGAGGTTCTTGAACTGAGTGTCGTACGTGGTCATCCCGCCGATCCCCGATCCAAAAACCACACCGTACCGGTCCGGATCATCGTCCCCCATGACAATCCCCGAGTCCGCCATCGCCTGGTCCGACGAGATAATAGCGTATTGCGAAAACGGGTCCATCCGCTGGGCCGACTTCCGGTCCAGATAATCCGTTGCCTTGAAATTCTTCAGCTGGCAGGCGAAGTGCGTGTCATAGAGCGACGTGTCGAAATACGTGATCGGCACAGCTCCGCTGACACCGGCAATGAGGTTCTTCCAGTATTCTTCCACCGTGTTGCCGAGGGGTGTCAACGCTCCCATCCCGGTGACGACGACTCTTCGCTTTCCGTTGGCGCTCATGCGTACAGATTCTCCTTGGTGGTCACGGACAACCGGGCGCTGATCCTCCCCCGGCAGGCCAGCCGCCCGCCTCTTCCGTCTTTTCGATTGTCAAGCGTCAATCGTCAATTCCGGGAGGCGGGCAAACAACATGAGCACAATCAGACGGATTTCGCCGTGATGTATTTTACCGCGTCCCCCACCGTGGAGATCTTCTCTGCGTCCTCATCCGGAATCTGCAGGTTGAAGGCCTTCTCGAATTCCATCACCAGCTCGACGGTGTCGAGGGAATCAGCACCGAGATCATTTGTAAATGATGCCTCGGGGGTGATCTGGCCGTCGTCCACGCCCAGCTTGTTGATGATGATTTCTTTCACTTTCGCTTCAATGTCTGCCATGACGCTGACCTCCTTGTGAGTAATGAATTGAGTGTGCGGACGCATGAATAATCAATAAACACATCTACATGGTCATCCCGCCGTCGACGCACACCACCTGCCCCGTCACATATGCCGCGCCGTCCGAGGCGAGGAATCCGACCACAGAGGCGATCTCTTCGGGACGCGCCGTTCGTTTGAGAGGAATGTGAGCGGTCAGCGCGGCTTTCTGTTCGGGGGTGAGGGCCCCCGTCATGTCGGTGTCCACGAACCCCGGGGCAACCGCATTGACCAGAATATTGCGAGAAGCCAACTCTTTTGCAACAGATTTGGTAAATCCGATGATCCCGGCCTTGGAAGCGGCGTAATTGGCCTGTCCTGCGTTCCCCGTGATGCCGACAATCGACGTAATATTAATTATCCGGCCCGACCGCTGGCTTATCATCGGGCGGCAGGCCGCGCGGGTGAAGTTGAACACGCTCTTCAGATTTCCCGCAATCACCCGGTCCCAGTCGTCGTCGCTCATCCGCATCAGGAGGCCGTCCTTCGTGATGCCCGCGTTGTTCACCAGGATGTCCAGCCGACCGTGCTCTTTGACGACCTTTTCGACCGTGGCCGTGGACTCCGCCGGCGACGCCGCGTCCGATGCGTACAAAGAAATCGTGTGCCCCTGTGCGCGAAGCTCCGCGGCGAGCGCTTCCGCCGCCTCCGCCGAACTTCTGTACGTAAATGCCACCGTGGCGCCATCAGCGGCGAGACGGGCCACAATCGCCCGCCCGATTCCCCGGGCGCCGCCGGTCACGAGCGCAACTTTGCCCTGGAGAGTGCTCATGAGGATGCTTTCGTTTGCTGCAACGAAGCGTAATGTTCGTTCATTTCGGTGTACCCCTCCTCGCCGACCAGGTGGACGATCTCCTCCCGGCAGGCCTGGTACAGGGGAACTTCAAATTCCGGCAGGACGCTGCAGCACGACTGATCGTCCTGCAGCATGTTGTCGAAACTGACGACGCCCGACGCGATCTCAATCGGATACAGGACGCAGAAGAGCGGCTTGAATGCCCAGCGATGCATTCCTGCGTGGAGCGCTGCGGTCTGGAGCACGCACCGCCCCGCACCGTCCAGGAACGTGCACTTGTCGTTGATGACCTGCGTGCTGACGCAGGTACCGGACGGGAAATCCGGGTCCTCATGCTCCGCGCTCTCAAACCATGCGCCGGGATCGCGCTGCTGCGTGTCGTCCATTGATGCCGCGATGATTTCGCGGTGTGCCAGGATGGCGTCGCGTTCCTGCAGGTCCACAAACACGCCCCCTTCGCAACAGACCGCCGAACAGGTGCAGGGGCCTCCTCCGGCGGGAAACCCGCGCGTGAACAGTTCTCCTGCCATGGTGTACTTCTGAATCTTGAGCGACTTGTCCGGTGTGATCATACCCTCTGCTGTCTCATTGCCGAAGATCCGTCCATTTGTCGATCCCTCTTCCCCGCACGCCGGGCGCGGTACGCTTGAGCAGCCCCTGCAGGACTTTCCCCGGCCCGACCTCCACGAATTCGTCCGCGCCGTCGCGGACCATGTTGCGGATTGTCTGCTCCCAGCGGACCGGACTGGTGAGCTGCCGGTGGAGCAGGTCCCGCAATGCGGAGGCGCGGGTGACCGGTTCTGCTGTCACGTTCGCGTACACCGGGATTGTCGCATCCCGGAGTGTCGTCCGCTCGAGCGCCTCACGCAAACCATTGCGCGCCCCTTCCATGAGCGGTGAATGAAATGCCCCGCTCACCACAAGTTCCTTCACGAGCTTGGCGCCGCCCGCCTGCGCCAGCGCCATCGCCTTATGCACGCCCTCCACGGAACCGGAGATCACAATCTGCCCCGGCGAGTTGTAGTTGGCCGGCTGTACGATCCCTGCCGCCGATGCTTCCCTGCAGAGTGCCTCCACCGCCTCCGGGTCCGGCCCCACCAGCGCCGCCATGGTCCCCCTGTGCTCTTCCCCTGCGCGCTGCATCAGCTCGCCGCGGAGACGGACGAGGCGCAGCGCATCTTCGAATGCAAGAGCCCCCGCTGCGACCAGCGCCGAATATTCACCCAGCGAGTGCCCGGCGACCATCGTGGGAGCCGGTCCGCCCATCGCGCGGAAGAGCGCCACGCTGTGGATGAAGATGGCCGGCTGCGTGTTCTTCGTCTGGCGCAGTTCATCATCCGGCCCCTCAAAGCAGATGCGCGTCAGCGGAAAACCCAGAATGCTGTCCGCGCTCTCAAGGAGCGCCCGCGATGCAGGATCGGCATCGAAGATGTCCCGGGCCATGCCGACGTACTGTGACCCCTGCCCGGGGAACATGAAGGCGCGTCCGGCCTGCGTTCCCATCTCAGCGGGCATTGTCCGCTGTCCATTGCATCAGCACGGATCCCCAGGTGTACCCCGCGCCGAAACTTGCCATCACAATCCGCTGACCCTTGCGCAGCTTGCCGCTCTCCCACCACTCGGAGAGGCAGAGCGGGATGGTCGCAGCAGTCGTGTTGCCGTACCGGTCAATGTTGATCATCACCTTGGACCGGTCAAGTCCCATTCTGTCGGAGGTGGCGTCGATGATCCGCAGGTTGGCCTGGTGGGGGACCAGCCAGTCAATGTCCTTTCCCGTGAGGTGATTGCGCTCCATGATTTCTGCGGAGACATCCGCCATGCTCACCACCGCCACCTTGAACACCGATTTGCCGTCCTGAAAGATGTAGTGCATGCGCTTGTCCACGGTGCCGTGCGAAGCCGGATGCAGGCTCCCGCCCGCGCGCATGTTGAGAAACCGTTCCCCGCCCCCGTCGGTGCGGAGGATGTGATCCTGTATCCCCGCGTTGGGATCGGCGGATGTCTCAAGGAGAACCGCCGCCCCCGCGTCGCCGAACAGGATGCAGTTGTTCCTGTCGCTGTAATCGGTAATGCTGCTCATCTTGTCGGCCCCCACGACGACAACCCGCTCATGCGTCCCGTTCTCGATGAACTGCGCCGCGGTGACGAGAGCGAACGGGAACCCCGAGCAGGCGGCCGAAATGTCGAATCCCCATGCGCGGTGTGCGCCGATCTTCTCCTGGAGCACGCATGCCGTGGAGGGGAAAAACATGTCGGGCGTGACGGTTGCGACGATCAGGAGGTCGATGTCCTCGGCGGTGATCCCACGGTTCTTCAGCAGGTTGTTGACGGCGCCGGCAGCCAGGTCCGAGGTTGCGCCCTCCTCCAGGATGCGGCGCTCGGTAATGCCCGTCCGCGTCCGGATCCATTCGTCCGTCGTGTCGACCATCTTTTCCAGGTCGGCGTTCGTCAGCTTCTTCTCGGGGGCCCAGTGCCCCACAGCGGAAATGGTGGCCCGTCGCTTCGTCATTCTGCTCCGTCTGGTATGGCGTGAAGTGATGCTTCAATGTTCTGGTTGACCCGCCGCTCCACCATCTCCTCTGCCCGCAAAATCATGTTCTTGATGGCTTTCGGCGTGGATCCCCCGTGTCCGATGATGGAAACCCCGTTGACGCCGAGAAGCGGGACGCCGCCATGCTCCTGGTAGTCGAGTTCCTTCATAACGGTCCGCATGCCCCGGCGCGCCACAAGGGCCACGAGCTTGTTCAGGATCCCCTGCGAGGCGTAT
>JBGPYM010000131.1:0-8562 GCA_041493205.1 Bacteroidota bacterium | reverse complement strand
TCCTCTCCCCGACCCTCTTCTACGAGGCGAGCTTCAATTACTACGCGAACACGTTCAAGACAATGGATCCCGAACTGCAGGACAATCTGACTTCTTACGGTGATCCGGCGGCGAATGCGGCGCTCGGGTACAGGTTGCAGGATCAGTCGCTGAACTGGCCCTCATACCAACTCTGGGGCGGTGCTTTCACCGTGAACGAACCAGGAACGCAGATTGCCGGCTATGAGAAACGTAGCCAGAAATCCCTTGGCGGGCGCGTTGACCTTACGTCCCAGGTTAAGCAGCACGAGTTCAAAGTCGGCGGCGAATACACGCAGTACACAGTCCGCCGTTACAATCCTGGAACTGCGGTGTTCCAATGGTACAAGCAGCAACAGCAGTATGGGAATGACCCGGCGACGCTGGAACTCGTTCTCCTTAAAGGGAGCGGCGTCGGTACGGACAATTACGGGTACAATATCTTCGGCGCTGCGCTTGATGGAGATGACATCCGGGGAAACAGTCTCTATGCTCTCGGAGCCCGCAAGCCGGTCTTTGCCGCGGCGTATGTGCAGGACAAGATCGAGCTCTCCGACATCATCCTGAACCTTGGCATCCGTTGGGACTACATCAATCCTGACAGCAAGGACATACCGGATCCTGCGAACGTGAAGTTCGATGCCAACAACCTGCTCCTTGCCGACCAGCTCACACAGACGACCAAGACGAGCGCGGTCAGCCCGCGCATCGGGTTCTCGTTCCCTGTGTCGGACCGGACGGTCTTCCACGCACAGTACGGGAAATTCATCCAGCAGACCAAGCTGCGTGACTCCTATGTGTCGGCCGCACAGATGGCCGGCATCATCAATGGCGGATTCTTCGTCCAGGGGACATGGGGCTGGGGCCTGAAGCCGACCCGGACGACGCAATACGAAGCCGGATTCTCACAGCAGGTGTCCGATTTCGCATCGTTTGACATCAGCGCCTTCTACAAGGACATCCAGGATCAGATCACCTGGGTCAACGTCGCACCGGCAGCAGGCACAGCGGGCCAGAACTACGGTGAGCTCGTGAATGCCGATTTCGCGACGTCGAAGGGTATCGAGCTGAAGTTCACACTCCGCCGCGTGAACCGCATCCAGGCGCAGTTCAACTACACGTTTGCCGACACGCGTACGACGGGTTCCAACACAGGCAGCACGGCAGGTCTCTGGTCCGCCGGCTCGATCGTTCAGACGCCGAAGTACACATTCCCGGCAGACTTCAACCAGGCTAACCGCGGCAGCGTTCTCTTTGACTACCGGTTTGCCAAGGGAGACGGCGGTCCGATATTGCAGCAGCTCGGACTCAACATGCTGTTGACGTTCAACAGCGGTCATGCCTACACCCGCCTGATCCAGCAACAGCGCGGCCCGAACCCGACGGATCCGCGGTTCCGTCAGCCGTTGGAACCGGTCGGTTCGTCCACGACCCCCTGGTTCTTCCAGCTTGATGCGCGCCTTGACAAGTCGTTTGCGCTCGGACCGTTCGAAATGAACCTCTATGCGTACGTCGTCAACCTGCTCGGGACGGACAACGCCATTGACGTGTTCCCCCGGTCGGGCGATCCTTCCAACGACGGTTGGTTTGCCACCCCCGGTGGTGCGGCAGATGCGGCGCAGAACGGACCGCAGTACGCTAGTTTCTACAATGCGGTCAACCTCGGCAAGAACTCAGGCAACTGGGGACCGCCGCGGCAGATCCGCTTTGGCGTCAAATTGGACTATTAATCATCCAGGAGGTTTAGCACATGAAATCCACACGGGGAATGATGAAATCAATCTTCGGATTGTTCGTCCTTCTGCTGCTGTGTATCTCCCTGGCGCCGGCGGGGCTGTCGGAAAAGGATAAGGCGCAGGGGCCGCAGAAGACCAACACGAACGATCTGTACCGTCCGTTTCTGATTAACAACGTCTTCAACTACTACTCGAACAACGGTGACGGTTCGTTCAATAAGTTCAGCACCGACAACGAAGGGTTCGAGTTCCTGAAGGGGACGGGCAAGCACGTCATTTTCGAAGACGGCGTTGTGTGGGGCGGGTATCACAAGGGGAGAGCAACGCCCAAAGTCGGCGGTTCGGTCTACCGGCACGGCCTCCAGGCCGGGCCGATTGTCACCAACGGCACGCTGACGACCGACCCGGTCGCCGCGAGCTCCACCGATCCGCTCCACAGGATTTTCCGTATCCGGCCCGATATCAATCCGGGCACACCGTTCGCGGAAGTCCAGGCAAAGATCGAATCCGAGGAAATTCCGTTTATCGGACGGTATGAAAGCTACTCGGCCCAGGACATCTACGATCAGTACGTCAAGGACTGGAACGAGTGGCCGGCAACGCTGGGCGCACCCTACAAAGATCTCGACTCAAACGGGGTGTATGACCCGACGAAGGATATCCCCGGCCAGCCCGGCGCGGATCAGACTCTCTGGTACGTCTCCAACGACATGAACGCCGCCATCACCAACAACCTTGCGGGTTCTCCTCCGATCGGCCTCGAAATGCGGCGGACGATCTGGGGGTACCGCCGGAAGGGCGCGCTCGGTCAGACGATCTTCGCCAGCAGTCTGATTATCAACAAGAGCGGTGCGCCGATCGACTCGATGCACCTTGTGCAGTGGTCCGACCCTGACCTCGGTGATGCCGGCGACGACTATGCCGGATGCGATACGAGCCGGAGTCTCGGATACATTTATAACGGTGGGTTGACCGATCTTACGTACGGCGTTGCTGTACCGGCAGGCGGATTCGACTTCTTCCAGGGCCCGATCGTTCCTGCCCCGGGAGATTCCGCCATATTCCGGTTGAAGCGCCGGTACGGTGTAAAAAACCTCCCGATGACCACATTCGACTTCTTCTCCCAGGGTTTTGCGAATTTTGCCGACCCGATCCAGGGACCTGGAGGCGATATCCAGTGGTGGCGGCTGATGAACGCTACCGCAGCCCCCTCGGGTGTTCCGTTCATCGACCCGACGACCGGCAATCCCTCCAGCGGCCAGGCGGTGAAATTCTGCCTCTACGGCGACCCCGTCAAGGCGACCGACGGATCCGCAGGATGGGTTGATGGACTTAACGGCCTTACCCCTCAGGACAGGCGTATCTGCCTCGTCACCGGGCCTTTCACCATGGCTCCAGGCGACACGCAGGAACTCGTCGTCGCCCTTGTTGGCGGCGTGGGGTCGGACCGGCTTTCGAGCATCGCGGTCCTCCGCGCTGTCGACGATAAGGCGCAGTCCGCGTACAACAATCTGTTCGTTCTTCCGGCGCCGCCACCCAGCCCGGTGGTCAGCGTTGCGAACCTGAACAACGAGGTGATCCTCACGTGGGGTAGCCCTGCGGGAATCACCAAGACCGAAGGAAGCTCTGACCAGGGATTCCATTTTGAGGGATATAAGGTCTATGAATATCCCGGTCCCTCCACGGACGGACAGATTGAGATCGGAACATTTGACCTTGCGAACGGAATCCAGGCGATTCCTGATACGGCCTACGATCCCGCGACGCAACTGAACCTGATCGAAGTGGTTCAGAAAGGGACCGATAACGGTATCATCCGCTCCATTGACTTTAAATCGAGCAAGGTTACCGGGTCACCGATGGTAGACGGCACCCCGTACTACTTTGCCGTGACCGCCTACAGCTACAATGCCAATCCGCCCGCGGCCGCCGGTACACATGCACTCGAGTCTCCGGCGCAGGTATTCAAAGTAGTGCCGCAAACCACGAATCCGGGCGTACGGTACACGCAGAATGCGGGCGATACGGTGAAGTCCATTACGCACGCCGGCGCGAGCGACGGTAAAGCGCTGGCACGCGTCGTGAACCCGGCAGCGGTCACGGGCGACTCCTACAAGATCGTCTTCGCGACCCTCGCAGGGAATCCTGTCTGGCACCTTGTTCGGACACACGGAACGGTCGTTGACACCGTGGCGAAGAACCAGACCGACCAGTCGGGTACGGACGCCGGCGCCATCATCGTGGACGGTGTCGAATTCCGCGTCAGCGGCGCGCCGAACGACTTCAAGTTCTTTGAAGTTGTTGCGAACGCCGGAGGTGCACTCAACCCGACGCAAGCCGGCTCGTTTGCATTCAACGGCAGCGGATTCCCGCTTCCCCCCTCCGGTGCAGACCGGCCGGACGGCACGAAACAGCAGACCACTGGTCTGACACTGTCCCAGGGCTGGGGTATCCATACCGGGATGAACTCGACCAGCATGCCGCTCACCTACGCGAACTTCGTCACACGCGTGACGAACGGCGGTGCGCGGTGGCCGCTGATCGTGCCCTACGACTTCGAAATCCGGTTCACGGCGGCGGGAGGCAAAGCTCTTCTTCCTGCTGATTTCACCGGAGATGCCGATACACTCATCGACGTCCCGTTTGAATTGTGGAATATCGGTATCAATACGCCCGCCAACGCGGCGGATGACTACCGGATGTTCCCCAATATCCTCGACGCCGACGGCAACAGGCGATACAACCTGTTGACGGCAGCTTCGGTTGCCATTGCCGATAACGGCGGTGGCGGCGCGACGCACAGCATTTCGGGCGGCGCCAACGATCCGTTCACGGACTGGGTCTACTGGGCACAGCCGACCATCAAGACCCCGGGTCAGGCTGGATACAATGCTGTCGTTGCCGGCGCACAGGCTGCAATCGCAGGCGCGACGGACCCGTACCTCGGGACCGGCACGGATGGCACCGATGTTATCCGGCGCCAGGTGCTCGTGGGCTGGAACTTCGGCACTGTCGCCTCGGGCACGTATGCACAGCAAATGCCTCAGACCGGTACGGTGTTCCGCATTACGTCCACCAAGCCGAATACGCCGTCTGATGCGTTCACCATTGTTGCTCCGACCGTTGCACAGAGCACGGATGTTGCACGGGCAGACGTGACATTGATTAACGTCTTCCCGAACCCGTACCTCGGGTTCAATCCGCTCGAAATCAACAAGTACGCCCGGTTTGTGACGTTTAACCACATGCCGGCCAAGGCGACCGTCCGCGTCTTCAACCTCGCGGGCGTTCTGGTCCGAACCATGCAGAAGAGTGACCCGAGTCAGTTCTTCCAGTGGGATCTGACCAATGACTCCGGATTCCCGGTTGCTGCGGGCATGTATATCATCCACATCGATATGCCCGATCTCGGATCAACCAAAATCCTGAAGCTTGGCGTCGTTCCTGAACAGCAGTACTTGGATCGCTGGTAAGATTCCGTGCCTGCCTTCCCGTGCGCCCAGACCGGGCGCACGGAAGGTGGGGAAAAAACGCAACGAGTATTCGGACAACGAAAGGAGAGTTTCCATGAAGAACACATGTATGCGGGCAGCGATGTGCCTGGCCCTGCTGGCAGGTGTCGCTTTGCATGCGACGGCCGCCAACAAGAGCCGCATCGGCACCGCAGGCGCGCAGGAACTCCTGATCCCCGTCGGCGCACGGACTCTGGCCATCGGCGGATCCAGCATGGTTTTTGCCACCGGCGCGGAAGCGATATACTGGAACCCTGCGGGTCTCGGCCGTATGACCAACGGGGTGGATGTCATGCTCTCCAGCATGAACTACATCGCTGACATCGGCGTCATTTACGGTGCTGCAGGCATCAAGGCGGGGGAATTCGGTAACCTTGGCTTCAGCATCAAATCGATCAACTTTGGCAAGATCCCGGTAACGACAACGTCGTTCCCTGACGGGACGGGCGAACAGTACTCCCCGACCTATATCACCCTCGGCGCAACGTATGCAAAGGCGATCACGGACAGGATCGCTGTCGGGGTGAGCGCGAATATGGTCACGGAACGGATTATGAGCTTGAGCTCAACGGGCGTGGCATTCGACTTCGGCATCCAGTATCAGAACCTGGGCCTCCAGGGTCTGAATCTGGGCATTGCCGTGAAGAATATCGGCGGCTCGATGCAGTTCACCGGCTCGAATCTGCTCGTCGCGGCACAGGCGGGAAGCGGACTCCGCGGGACGCAGACGTATGCGATCCAGGCGGCGTCCTCGGAACTTCCATCCTGCCTCGAGATCGGGCTCGGCTATACCCGGAAGTTCGACGAGAAGAACGCTGTCCTCGTCGGCGGCATGTTCCGGAACAACAACTACCAGGACGACGAGTACAACCTCGGAGCCGAATACGGGTTTAATAATCTCGTCTTCATCCGCGGCGGGTACACGTTCTCACCGGAAGCCACGAAGGATCTGGAAGGCAAAAACGGTTATATCTATGACTATACCGTCGGCGCCGGCCTGCACTACCTCGTGGGCGACCTGGACCTGTCATTCGACTACGCGTTCAGGCACATGAAGTACTTTGACGGCAACAATATCGTCACGCTGAAAGTCGGCTTCTGATTCGTTGCGGCTCCAGCGTCATTTACCGGGGAAGGTTGGCAGCGTTGCTGCCAACCTTCTTCTGTTTTCCGGCATTCCCGCCTCTTCTGCAACGCTCATCCGGACATTTCATGACTTTGAGAATTTTGATCGCCGCCCTGCTCGTGCTCGGGTTCAGGAGCGCGCCGGCCCAGGAGTCGCCCTATTTTCCCCCGGCAGGGAAGGGCGCACTCCACCAGGTGCTCCTTGACCTGAAGAATCCTGCAGTCGTCCTCTCCGTCGCCGCGGAACCCGGCCAGGAGGATCTCCGTACTCTTGCGACGCTGCGCCTGAACGCCGGCGCAAAGATTATCAGCGCCTATGCGACAAACGGGGGATCGACCCCGAGCGATCTGCAGGGGGAGCTCCCGAATGACGTCGCCGGGCGGCGGAAGGAAGAAGCGCACAGAGCGATGACGCTCATCGGCGGCGAGGCGTATTTTCTCAACCTCCCCGACGTGGGTATTGTCGAAGACCCTGCCGCGCTCGAACACCTCTGGCAGCCCGACACGGTGATGGCGCGGTGCGTCCGGATGATCCGGCTCCTTCGGCCTGATGTCATCCTCCTGGCGCATGATACCCGCATTGACGAAGGGGATTCTGTCCGCCCTTCCGTGCTTCGCGCTCTCCTCCTCCGCAGCATAGCCGTTGCAGGCGACTCTCTGCTCCTGCCCGTGCATGGGACAGGTGCGTGGCGCGTGGCCCAGGTGCTCACGGAACGTGAGCACCCGGTTTCGGTCCCCAGGGCGGAGCGTGAGGTCGTGCACCCGGTCTGGAAGAAGAACGCCGCTCAGATCGCCGAAGAGGCGGGACGGCGCTATGCATCGCTTAGAATCCGGTATGCACTCCACAACAAGGGCGGACCAAGGTCGTATTCCCAGGCCGTCACGTCTCAGCGGCGAACCGGGACGGCGCTGCTGGACGGAGCCCCCCGGTACACCCGACTCCTGAGTGCGATCCGGGAGGGAGTTCTGAAGGCGGTCAACGAGGCTCAGGCACGCAGGGTGGAGGAAGCCCTCATGGCTATCGTCCGCACCGGACGGACTATCGAGGAGGCATTCGCCCCGTCCCGCCCGCCGGTCACCAGCCCCGAGCGGCGGGTCCTCATCCAGTGGAAATCGGGTCTCGAAGATCTGCGCTGTCTCCTGCTCGGCATCGACTTTCCGTATACGGCAAGCGACAGCATCCTCGCTCCCGTTCAGCTTGTGTTCCTGCGGTTCGGGGAGGGGGTGAAGGCGCCATCGACCCGCGGACTCGAGATTATCTTTCCCTCGGCGATGTCAGGAACCTGGATCGTCAACGAAACCGACAAGTTCCGCTTTCCGGTCAATCCTCCGGACGAATTCAGAATTGTCACCCCGGATCAGATCGAGACGAATCTGCCGGCGTCGCTCGACGGCCTTGAGTCGTCTTCGATGCGGGTGAAGTTCCCCGTTATCATAATCCACAAGGACTCGGTCAGCACAAGGGACTTTGCCTTCCGGCGGGAACTGTCGTTCCGTTTCAGCGCATCCCAGTCAGTGGAACTGCTCACACCGATCGTCCGCGTCACCCACGGGGAGCGCCTCCTCGTCCGCCTCCAGAACGTCTCCCGCGAAGTCTACCGCGGAACGATGCGGCTGGGAGATTCGGTGGCGAGAGAAGTGCGCACGCCCGTCAATCTCAGGAAAGACGCGGTCGTTCTCGATACGCTCGCCCTCTCCTGGGCGGATAGTCTGCCGGAGGGGGATCATGTGGTGGCACTCCATATAGGCCGCGGCAAGCCGGTGGCACGTTTTCTCGCGAGGAAATTTGAAGCGGCGGCCGATACCTCGGAACCTGTCGGTCTGATCAGTGGCATTGCCTCCAGCCCCGTCGTGGATGCATTGCGCCGCCTCCATGTACCGTGTGTCATCCTGGATTCCTCCGGTCTTGCCGGCCAGGCCCTGGACGGCCTCCGCAGAGTCGTTCTTGATAGGAATGCGCTGATGCTCCTGCGCGACGCCCCGTCAGTGGCTGCCCGTCTTGCGCGGTGGGTCGGCTCGGGCGGACACCTTGTCATGCTTTCGCAGGATACCCCGGGGACAGGCGAACTGATCGGGGAGATGGGATTTATGGGAGGTGCACTCCGTGACCCGGCTGCAACGGTCACGGCCGATACAGCGAGTGCCGTCTGTTCTTCCCCCAACATGTTGCG